>DATJUG010000055.1:0-5569 GCA_035502635.1 Bryobacteraceae bacterium | reverse complement strand
GATTCAGGATTTGCCGCGCCATCTCGGGCAGCATTCGGGCGGCATGGTGATCTGCCAGGGGCAGTTGAACCATGTGGTGCCGCTGGAGCGAGCGTCCATGCCGGGCCGCACGGTGGTTCAGTGGGACAAGGAAGACTGCGCCGACATGGGCATTATCAAAGTGGACCTGCTCGGCCTGGGCATGATGGCGGTGCTGAAAGACTGCCTCGAACTGATTCCCGAGCACTATGGCGAGCGAGTGGATCTGGCGCAGTTGCCGCAGGACGAAGAGGTGTACCGGACCCTGCAAAGTGCGGATACGGTGGGCATGTTTCAGGTGGAAAGCCGGGCGCAGATGGCCTCGCTGCCGCGAAACTATCCCACGCGGTTCTACGATCTCGTGGTGCAGGTGGCGATTATTCGGCCCGGGCCAATCGTGGGGCAGATGATGCATCCCTACATGCGGCGGCGGCAAGGGAGAGAGGCGGTCACGTATCCTCATCCGTCGCTTGAGCCTGTCTTGAAGCGCACGCTGGGCGTGCCGCTCTTTCAGGAACAATTGCTGCGCATTGCGATGACCGTCGCAAACTTCACCGGCGCCGAGGCCGACGAACTGCGCCGCGCCGTAGGAATGCGCCGGTCATGGGAGCGGATGAAAAATCTCGAAAGTAAACTGCGCGCGGGCATGGCAGCCAATGGTATCGACGTGAAAACGCAGGATACTATTGTGCAGAACATCAGCTCGTTTGCTCTCTATGGATTTCCTGAGTCGCACGCCGCCAGCTTCGCGCTGATCGCATATGCTTCAGCGTATTTCAAGGTCAGGTACCTTGCCGCATTCACAGCGGCTATCCTCAACAATCAGCCGATGGGTTTTTATTCCGCCGCCGTTTTGGTCAAGGACGCGCAGCGGCATGGCCTGCGTGTGAAGCCCATCGATGTGCAGGTATCGGATTGGCGCTGCACGGTCGAACAAGAGAGCGACGGAACGCTTTCTCTCCGCATCGGGCTCGGTTACGCCAGGAGCCTCGCGAGACAGGCTGCGGAGGCGTTGGTCGCGTCGCGACGGAACGATGGGCTTTTTCGTTCAGCGGAAGACCTGGCCCAGCGGGTTCCATCGCTCAATCGAAAGGAGCTGACGCGGCTGGCGCAGATCGGGGCGCTGAATCAGCTTGACGGCATCCGGCATCGGCGCGACGCGCTTTGGCAAGTGGAGCGCGCCGGCAGGTTGGAGGGGCCGCTGTTCCGGCGGTCGAGCGATTCATTGCGCGAGGATTCCGATGCGCTGCCTTTGCAACAAATGAATGTTGAAGAGCGTTTAGTCGCTGACTATGCCGGAACCGGCCTGACGGTGGGTAAGCACCCGATGTATTACCGCCGGACGGAGCTGCGACGCAGCAATATCCTGTCCGCGCAGGAACTGCGAACGCGGCGAGACGGAGATTTTGTCCGCGTGGCCGGGTGCATCATCGCTCGGCAACGGCCAGGCACAGCAAAGGGTTTCATCTTCATATCAATGGAGGATGAGACGGGCATCGCCAATGTCATCGTCACACCCGACCTTTACGAGCGGGACCGGCTGGTGGTCACGCGCAGCAGGTTTCTTCTCGTCGAAGGCCCGCTTCAGAATCAGGACAACGTGATCCATGTCAAAGCGACGCGCCTGACCACTCTTTCGGATCGCGCTTTGGAAGTGCGATCGCACGATTTTCATTGATAATTGTCTGTTCTTTGCATCTGTGGTGGACGATGTGTCAAGGACCGCCGTCGAGTACGGAAAGAAACAGATATCCTCATGTTCTCGCATACTGTTGCGTTAGGCTTGCGAAAGTGCGGCTGATATCGATGGCGTCGTGGGGAATGAGTGCGTACTTCCAGGGACCATCACTGACATCCGATGCGCGCTTGCACCATTGGACCGCTGCTGATGCCTTATTCTGGACAACGCTGTCGGTCATTTCGCTGGCTCGCTTGACCTCGCAGAGATAACGGGCGTCGGTCGTCTCGACAATGAAATCGGGATTGTAGTTGTCTTCTTCGGCATACTGAATTTTCAGTAGATCCTTGGGAGGCTTGACCCATTTCAGCACTTCCGATTCGTCTTCAAGAATCGTGGCAAAGCGCCGCTCGGGATCGGAGTCGAACTTCGCGGCCGGGTAGAGGCACTTTGAGAATCCCGCGAAAACGAGGCTGCGGATGTAGAGTTTGTCATCGACCGGTTGCCGGAAGTGACGCGCACCTTTGTCGAGTTCAAGTTCTGCACTGCTGGGCGCAAGACGTTGAAAGCCTCTGGCGACTGTCACCTCGTATTCTGTCGCCTTTTCGACGTAATGCTGGTTCATCTGCGAGTGCACCAGGCGGACAAGCTCACTCTGGTGGTATTGCAATACATTGCGTACGTCATCCTCGTTCTTAAGGTACGACTGAAGATGGCGAACGAGCTGCCCGGCAAGTTTGTACAGCAGCATGGCGTGGTCGTCGTAGCTGATGTCGTCTTTGTCGATCAGGCCGCGGACGATGTAGTTTTCCAGGTGAGGTTCCTGTACAACGCCGTCGCCGCTAATGATTCGGAATCTCATGTTGTCGGTGAGCCTCTGAATCAAAAGATCCTTTGCCACCGGCGGATAGTTGATGCTGCCACAGTCCAGATCAAAATCCTCAAAACCTACTGTGACCTCGCCCTTCGGTACGACGGTAATGAGCGGTATATCGATGGTCTTTTCAACGTAGGCATCGGTCACCTTGCTCACGGTCGCAGCAACATCGGCTTGTTTAACAATGCCCGCCAATTCGCCCTGTACTGGTCGAATTTCTTCCATCACCCTCGCGACGATCTTCTGCTGTGCATCTGGCGCTTTCAAATCCGCAGAGCGGCGTAATCGCTCGAATTCCCTGTGAATTACATCGAGCGTGGCCTCAGCCACTCTCTTCTCCGGCTCTGTCGCAAACAGGGGAGCCTGCACCGCAGTCGTTGCAAAGCCGCCTGGCGCGGAAATCGGTGGCGGTGCAATACCAAGCATTGTGTGGAGCACGGGCGCGATCGTGACGGCGGTTGTCTGGACATCGGGAATATCACGGCCGATCACGATACCCGTGCGGATGATCGAGTTGGGATCGTTGGCGTGGTCTATGATCTCCTGAAAGCGGTCATGTGAGACGATGGTCAGCCGATCAACGTCGGCAACGCCCGTCCGTTTGCCGTAAGGCAATCGGAGGCCACGGCCGATGGACTGTTCGACGAGGGTTTTCGAGTTCGCTGCGCGCAGCGGGACGATGGTGTAGAGGTTAGTTACATCCCAACCTTCTTTCAGCATGTTCACGTGAATCACGATCTCAGTTGGGTTGGCAGGGTCCTCCACACTGAGTAACTGCTGTACCGTTTCGTCCTTCTCTTCGCCGCTTTGATTCGAGTGAACCGTGATGACGCGCCCCTTGTAGCGTCCCTCAAAGAAATCGGGCGCCTCGATTTTCTTGAGCAGATCGTTAGCGTGGCCGGTGTCTTTGGCCACAACGAGCATAAACGGCTTGATCAGTGGCCGTTCCGTCTCTCTGGCGTAGATGTCAAGCTGTACTTTGGTGTGTTCGTGAATGCGGATGCCATCCTGAAGTTTCAAGGTCTCAAGGCCGCCCTCATCGTAGTTCTCGGCCCGGAAATTCTCTCGCGTGGCGACTGCCGGCTCCTTCACGAAGCCGTCGCGGAGCGCCGATGAAAGCGGGTAACTGTAGATCGTGTTTTTGAACGGGATCGTTTGGTTCCCTGATTCGGTCTGCGGCGTCGCCGTCAATTCCAATCCGAGTATCGGCTTCAGTTCGTTGATTGCCCGCATTCCGGCTTTGCCGCGATAGCGATGACTCTCGTCCATCAGCAGAACCAGATCGTCGAGCTTCGACAGGTACTCGAAGTAGCTTTCGCCAATGTACTCCTGTAGCCGCTTGATTCGCGGCTCTTTGTCCCCGCGCACCTCGGCGTTGATCTTCGAGATGTTGAAGATATTGATGTGAACGCCGGTTTCGCCAAAAAGGTCGGCAGCACGAATGCCACGCCCACTCTCGTAGTTGTCTCCAGTAATGATCTCAGGGGGATTGATGGCGAAGTCCGAAAGCCCCTGGAATACGTATTTTGGTGAACCCGGCGTAAAGTCGGCGATCAGCTTGTTGTAGATCGTCAGGTTCGGCGCCAGTACAAAGAAATGTCGGATGCTCCATGCCTGGTTTGCCGCGCTTAACTTCCTCGTTGAACGTCTTTGTCTCAAGAATTGCGAACGGCAGGAAGAATTTATCAGTCAGTTCCTGGCCCCATTGCTTTCGCAAGTTGGCTGGGCAAATAACGAGCAACCGGCGGCGGCGTTCCGCCCAACGTTGTGAGAGAAGAATTCCCGCTTCGATTGTTTTCCCTAGGCCAACCTCATCGGCCAGAATTGCGCCCCGTGAAAGCGGGGACCGAAAGGCGAAAAGGGCGGCCTCTACTTGGTGAGGATTGAGATCAACCTGAGCATCCGCCAGAGCAGACGTGAGGCTGTCAATCGACGCCGAACTCGACCGCTTGGTCAGTTCGTGGGCGAAATACCGGACATGGTAGGCCGTAAGACTCATCTTTAGAGCGAACCGCGGCGAAACAAAGCATGTGGGCTTCATTCCAGCCGTCAAGCTGGGAATACCCGTTGCACAAGGGCTTCAAAATGAATGAATCCACGTTGCTTATCATCATAGCCACTTTGGGTAGATTGCGGAGGGCTGATTGGGCCGAAGAAAGGAGCCGGAGATCCCGTGGAGGTGTGTGTGTCCATTCGCTAAGCTGTCCAAGTTCATGCGTTTGCAAGCTTCCGGGCGTTGCGAATCGGACTAATCCATTCCAAGACCTTGGCCAATAAACACGGAGTGATTGAGTTCAAGCGCTGCGGTTTTGGTCACCTCCGTTCCGAGCTGCTGAGCGAGCCGGGGCGCGTCATCAGTAAAGATCGTGGCCTCGTGGCTCGCGCGGGAGACGGCGACGTAGCCAAAGCGGGAGGTGAGTAGATCTGGATGAACGCTGGTATCAGCGTGGATCAGGACGCGCTCGGCGGTGAGTCCTTGGGCGCTGTGACTCGTGACCGCGTAGCCGTGATCGAAGTGGCGGTGCTCGGCGGCATTGAATTCGATCTGCCGGTTGTCGTCGAGGCGGGCGGCAATTCGGCCGTTGGGCGTAATGGACTCGATCACGGCAAGATCCCGATTGGCAACTGCCAGTTGCTTGTCCGGCGCGGTGAACTGGATGCGGTCGCCGACGGCGAAATCGTGCATGGCCTCACGATAGACGCTGACTCCGCTGAGGCGCCTGGGATCGTAGGTGACAAACTCGCCTGATTCCTTCTGAATTGTCAGCAGATTCTGCGCTGGTTCTACGGCGGCAACCACGGCATAGGAGCCTGCTTCGATTCCCGCAGCCTCACTGCCTCGGGCGAAGCGGATTGTTTCGCCCGGCTCATAGTGACTGGCCCATGCGCGCTCCGCTCCTGTCATGTCCTGACGCTGGGTAAGGGTTCGGAAAGTGTGTTCTTCTTGCGAAAGCGATCCGTTCGCCTTTAGTTCCGTGCGAACAGCACGGTTCAAG
>DATJUG010000054.1:0-6172 GCA_035502635.1 Bryobacteraceae bacterium | reverse complement strand
CCCATGGATGGCTCCCGTTCCTGGTGATCTTCGACGACCACCATTTTGGCACTCAGATGCCGTGAGGGGGCCATCCACCCCATCAGTTTGAATTTCGGCTCGCGACCCAAAGCGGCTGCCTGGCGGTTGATTGCGCGATCCCGGAACCGGACATTCGGCGCCGTCTGGCGGCAACACCTTTGCGCCCAAAGCAGCCGTTCCGCACCGGCCCTCACCATTTCCGCAACTCGGGCGTCTCGGAAATCTCGGCCGGTCGGCGGGCAGTGCCGACGGGCACAGCGCGGGCGCTCCCTCCGCCCCCGGACTTGCTACGATCGCCGTCAACGGGGGACCGTTAATCGGCGCGGGTTTGCCGCGCCTGCCCGATTGCAGTAAGTCCAGATTAGACCGGTTCCGGATGCATCTGCGAGGCGGCAGCGAAGGGGTGGAGCGTGATTGAGCCGAAGCTGCTTGTAATTGAAAAATTTCCCGACAGCCTGCTCGCTGATCTTGATCGTCGGGAGGCCGCGCTTTGGCTCCGCGATCTGCCGACGAACCAGGCAGCGCGGGAGCAGCTTCCGTCATTTTTGGGCCTACCTTGGCGAATGGCGTTCGTGGAGCCGCCTGATCCCAGCCTCGTCAAGGCTTTGGAGGGCTTAGCGAACGCCACGGACCCTCTAACGCGAAAACGAGGCTTCCTCCAGATCGTGGATGGCGATCCGTCCCGGATTGAGCTTCCGCCACGCTGTCTACCAATTTATCTGCTGAGCGGCCGTCAAGGCGGCCCGCAAGACGATTTCCAAAGTCGGTTGCGACGTATGACGATGTTGGAGGAGCTGCGCCGATCGGGTGTGCGTCAAGTCTTGATTGTATCTGGCGGCGATGCGCCGCTTCCGCCGGAGCTAAAGGACCTGTGGTCATCCGGCTTTCGATCTTTTCTTACTTTTGCAACCGATTCGCCGGACGGCCGAGCTGTTCTGGAGGCGTGGGTAAGCGCGGTCGGCGAACCGGGTCGGGTGAGTCTGCTACGTTTGTCGCCCACTCGGGTCATCACGACGATTCTTAGACGTTATGTCGAGACCTACCCGGAGGAGCGGGTTGTCATCCGCATTCGGAATCGCTCAGGAACGTTCAGAAAGCTCGACATAACGCAAATAGACGAGCCCGAACGCCCACTCCTCGGCCAGTACTCGCTGATCGAAGAGAAGCATCTTTCCCCGATCACACCGGAACAGTTATCCGAAGAGGAGTTTGTGTCGTTTTTCCAGAATCCCGAGACCTCGTGGCGGCCCTACGCCGCCGGACTGCCGTGGGAACGGGATCCACGCGCCGAGCGGCAACTCGGCAATGTCATGAAGAGGATCGACGAGGGGGGGCCCGAGGAGAACCGCATTGCGTACGTCTCGGCGGAGCCGGGCGCCGGCGCCACGACTTTCGTAAGAATGCTCGCGTGGGAGTATGCGCGAGAAGGCTATCCAGTGCTTGTGGCCGAGCAGTTTCCCTTTGTTCCCGACGGGCTGTTAATCGCGAATTTTCTCAACCGTGTCCGGCTGGAATACGAGGCGCCGGAAGACTTGACTTCTTCGCCGGGGGCCAGCGTCGGAACACATCGAACGGAAACCCCGGAACGCTCCGGGGGGGCAAGACGCTACGAGGTCCCTTGGATCATCGTTTTTGACCAAGTGCATTGGCAGCACCGCGACGGCGAATTACGACGATTTCGCAACGAGTTGGTGAAGCAAGGTCGTCCGGTCTGCCTGCTTGTGGTCTCCGGCCCGATCCGCGAAATGTCCTATTTTGATAAGTCTGTGTTTACGCAAATTGGCGAGCTAAACCATGTGCTTGATCAGGCTGAGACGCTAGGGCTGGGCCGACACCTGAATCAGTTCCTACGTTTGTACGGCAAAGCCCGAGAAGAGAGGCAATGGGAGCGCTTCTATCAAGAACACACGGTTCGTTACCTGGAGGGAATGGCAGCGTTCTGGGTGACGCTCTCGTTTTGGATTCAAGGTCAGTATGACATCTCCGAGTCAATTCAAGAGTGGATTTACAGGTCCTTTAGGGAGCAGGCCGACGAGGGGTTAATGCAGGATGCGATACTTGAGATCGCTGCGGTCAGTTCGGAGCGCTTGCCACTGCCGGAAGCACTCCTGCCTACGTCACGAGGCGCGTGGCCTGTCTCGCATCTACTGGAAGATCGTCGATCGCATCTAGGAGCCATTGGGCTGGTCCGCATCGCGCCCGCGCGAGAGCGCTATTGGGCCCTAATCCACGACATTCTAGGCCGGCTACTTATTAACGCGCTTTTCTACGATTTCCCAACGCGAATGAAAATGGGATTCGGCGAGGCCAAAGACCCTGAACACCTCCGATTTCTGTTGCTCCGACGAGTCGCCTTAAAACACGAGTTGGGCGAGCGCGCTTACAGAGAGTTCGGTGACGACTTTGCGACGTCGATCTTTAAGATTGACCCAGACCACGGCCACGCGAACTTTGCCCCATTTTGGAGGGAGGTTCTTGCCACCCTAGACGCGATGGCGCGGCCTCTCCGAGACGGTAGCAGGGTCTTCAGACATCATACTGCGATTTCGCGCCGCAGAATTGCGAAGCTGAACGAGGCCATTTACGGCGTCACGATCGATGACAAGGTTGCTCTGCTGAACAAGGCGATTGAGGACATACGGTATGCTCTTCAGTCAATCGACTATGCACCGGGGTCCGAACCTAATCTGAATTTGTATAATTCTCTGGCCCACGCATACCATGACCTCGCCGACCTGGAGGAGGCAAGAGGCTCAGCGCCGGAGGCCGTGAGCGAGCTGCGGGACCTAGCGAAAGAGGTCACGCGCCGGGCGTACGAAGAGAGCCCGACCAACTCGTTCGTAATCGAGACGTATGTTAGGGACCTTTTGGCGAATGCCCGAACAATTCAAGGGTCCGCTATCGAGTACTGTGTGGAAGCTCTTGGAATCTTGTTCTCGGCAATATCCTCGAACGAGGAATCCTATCGGCGAGCGCAACTAGGCGACCTGGCCGACAAGGCGCTTGTGATTCTTTTCAAGCATGCACCGCCGTACGCAGACGCCACAGAACCTAACAGCGCGATTGATGTGTTGACGAGAGCGTGGATAATCCTTGCGGAGGGCGTGGATTATCAATCGGGCACAGCGCTCTCCGACCTTCCCGAGCAGAACCGAGTCCGCGCCATCGATGCGCTCGCGCACCCAGCGGGCCGCGGAAACATGCAAGTCATCCGCCTGTATTACGAGCTGATCTGCATTAGCTTCCCGCACGATTTTAGGCGACAGCTGGAATATCTCCAGCAGCTTCAGAGTACGGACTATCGAACTACGCCGCAACTGCGTTTGGAGTATGGGATACTCCTTTATCAGAACAATCGCTCCGTGGAAGGGGACCAAGTATTTAGGGAGCTCAGAAGGATCTGGCGGGAGAGCGAACAGTTCGTCCAGGTGCCGCTCCGGTTGCGCTGGCTGCGAGATGTCGATAGCGAAGCCATAAAGTCCGTTCAGGCAATAATCGGCTCGGATCGTGGCGTCCGCGCGATGGCGAGAGTCAGCGAGTTCCGCAACCTCATGGTTCCATTCAGGCCCGAGGAGTTCGGCCTGCGGGTCGTTCGTCCCGGCATTCGGTTTGTTGCGCACGTGTCATTTGGTCACAACGGACCATTCCTCCGCCCGGTGACCGCCAGAGCGACATGAGGTCAAGGGCGGCAGATGAAATCCGAACTCGACACCGTCGCCACCTATGCACGCTCGATGGGTTGGGATATCCGAGCGCGAACAGTTCTTGTTGAGGGTACCACAGACGTTGCGCTTTTTGAGCTAGCGGCACGCACCGAGCGGAAAGATGCTGGCGTTGATTTGTTTGCAAACGGGCTGGCAATTATCGCCGCAGGGGAGGGCGACCAAGGTGGAACCCGCGGCGTAATTCGGGAGTTGAACGCGCTGCGATGCCTCGCCCGGGCTAGCCTTATGCCAAATGGCCGCCCGCGATACCGATTTGTCGGCCTCTTCGACAATGATCATGCTGGGAGGCAAGCAATCAGCGGGGCGCGGGTCGTGGACACCAGCATCCTCGAGTACAAAGACGTGTTCCGCCTTCGACCAGTTATGCCGTGCAGCGGTAACCTCGATCCGAAAACATTGGAGAAGGCTTTCGATCACGTAAATGCGGAGTTTGTCGGTCTTGATTGGGCATTGGAGGATCTATTGCCGGTTGAATTCCTCGACGCGTTTCGAGCTGACTTCCCAACCGCCATCCGCCGGAGATGCCAAAAAAGCGGAAAAACGCACTGGGAGTTTACGCCAGACGGGAAGGCGCGGTTGCACCGATACATTAGGAATCACTCGATGCGGGCAGACTTGCTTGCAGTCATCGACGTCGTTCGCGCACTGCGGTTTTACCTCGGCTTGCCGCGGATCACATAGAGTTGTACGTCCAGTATTGGCACGATCCGGCCGCGCTGGACCAACTTTCCCAATGACCGCTTCCGGCCGGGTCACGCCGCGTGGCGAATGTCCGGTTCCAAGCATTGCCACCCGGATGCGGACCGTCGCAAAGCCACCCTGAGCCGCAATTCAAACTGATGGGGTGGATGGCCGCCTCACGGCATCTGAGTGCCAAAATGGTGGTCGTCGAAGATCACCAGGAACGGGAGCCATCCATGGGCGAGATTACCACCATCGGCGTTGACGTAGCGAAGCACGTTTTCCAGCTGCACGGGGTCGACGCGGCCGGAGAAGTGGTGCTGCGCCGGCGATTGCGCCGCAGCCAGATCGCGGTCTTTTTTTCTTCACTCCGGCCCTGTTTAATAGGGATGGAGGCATGCGGTACGGGGCATTTTTGGGCGCGTGAGATTGCCGGTTTCGGGCATGACGTGCGCCTGATGCCGCCCGGCTACGTAAAGCCTTACGTGAAGCGCAACAAACACGATGCCGCCGATGCCGAGGCGGTCTGTGAAGCCCTGCGTCGGCCATCGATGCGCTTCGTGCCTGTAAAGACCCCGGAGCAACAGGCAGCCCTGGTCGCGCACGGTGTCCGCGATCTTCTGGTTCGACAGAGGACGATGCTCGTCAATGCGATGCGCGGTCACCTGGCCGAGTTCGGCATCATTGCGCCACGGGGCATTCACAAGGTCGAAGAATTGATCGCTGTGATCGGCGATGCCTCCGAGCAGCGGATCCCTGCGAGCGCGCGGCGCACGCTGCGGGTGCTCGCCACGGAACTTGCAGCGCTCGACCTCCGGATCGCCGCGCTCGAGGCCGAGATCGTTACCCGAACCAGAATGGACCCCGTGGCCCGGCGTCTCACGACGATCCCGGGAGTCGGTCCGATCATCGCCTCCCGGATCACCGCCACGGTTCCGGACCCTTCCGTTTTCCGATCGGGCCGCGACTTCGCCGCATGGATCGGGCTCGTGCCGCGGCAAAACTCGACCGGCGGCAAGGTCCGTCTCGGCGGCATCTCCAAATCCGGCAACGGCACCCTTCGGTCTTTGCTTGTCGGCGGCGCCATGGCAGCGATGTTCCGCACGAAGGCCCTGCAAAACGATGCTTGGCTCTTGCAGCTCCGCGCCCGTAAGCCGGTAAAAGTGGCAGCGGTGGCGCTGGCTAGAGCGTGTTCAGGTTGACTGAACACGCTCTCCTTGGTCTGACCGAGCGGATTCACGCGCTCCTGGATCGCTCCGCGATTCCAGTCAAGCGCGATCCGCTCTAATAAGATCGCCCGCACCGTCTGGGCGGTGATGCGCTACGGCCAGGACTGGCGCCCAGGCCCGACGGCAGCGTCCCGACCGCAAGAGCCTGCCACCGTGCTCGCCGCCGTCAAGACCAAGCCGCCTTTGGCGGGGGCCTTCGGCCAGTCTTGACCGCGGCTGCGCGCGGCACCCCGAGGCCAGTAGGTCGGGACCGAGAAACGGTCTCTCGGTCGAACCAAGAAACTCACGCTTGCGAGGGCAAAACGCGCTGATGGATGTTACGGATCGTCGGTCGAACCGATCGGCCGAGCCACACCTGCAGTGTCTCATCGGACTTCGATCCCGGCAAACTGATCAGGCCTCGGTCCGCGGATTCCATCAAGGCCAGCGGCCATGCCGCCGCATCAAACAGGCCGGACACATGACCGCATGCGACCTCGTCCGTCCCGTCACGCTCCGAAAGTCCTTGCATGCCGG
>DATJUG010000053.1:0-21181 GCA_035502635.1 Bryobacteraceae bacterium | reverse complement strand
AGAGAATTCCGCTATCTCGAAGGACAGCGCAGTGCGCCCGTGAGCCTCTGCGGCCGCAACGCCGTTCAGCTCCATGATCGCGCCCGGCCTTTGGATTTGCAGCAGCTTGCCGCGCGCCTTCGTTCACTCGGCGACGTGCGCGTGAATGAATTCGCGCTCCGGCTCCAGATTCCCAAATACCACCTTACGTTTTTCCCGGACGGTCGCGCCATCGTGAAGGGTACTACGAATATCGGCGTGGCGCGCGGTCTCTACGCGCGGCTGGTCGGCGCCTGAGACTATGCCGCCGTCGCTGGGGGCGCCTTTTGCACCTTGCCGCTGCGAATGCAGGACGTGCAGACGCGCAGCCGCTTGCCGGCCCCATTCACGAGTGCGTGCACCGTCTGGAGGTTTAGATTCCAGCGCCGCTTGCTGACATTGTGGGCGTGACTAATGCGATGCCCGAATTGCGGCCCACGGCCGCAGATTTCACAAACTCTTGCCATATGAACACACTTCCACTCAGCTCATCGAGAGCAGTAAGTATTAGTCTAGCAGGCGCGCTCCGCCGAGAGCAATTACTGCCGCTGCTCGCACGCCGGTTTCTCCTGCAGCCACCGCGCGCCGGAGCCGTCGACCTTCAAAATATCGATGGGACCCGCCGTCGTTTCGGGCGAGGGGAGCGGCAACTAGTCAATTGCCTGTTGCGTGACCGTGTCTGTTGTCGTCGAGGTGCTTTTTTGCGGCATCCAAGACCCCTCGATCGTTCCTAGGGTGCGTCACCATGTACGCGACTCCCCCGCCTTGCAAGGCAATCGGGGTAACAGTTTTGATTAAAGTCGGATATTTTTCGACCAAGGTTGTTGCATGTCTCTCTAAGTAGACAAAAATTTTAGTAAAATTCGCCATAAACCAGAACTCCGCAGCAAAATGTATCACAACCTTTCAGCGACAATCAAGGAAAAAAGTCGTGCTTGCCGCTCCCCGCAGGCCGGCTTCTCCTGCAGCCACCGCGCGCCTGAGCCGTCGAGCTTCAAAATATCGATGGGACCCGCCGTCGTCTCCGGCGCTTCCGCAATCTCAAGATTGATCATCTCCGTGATAAACCCAATCGCATCTCTGTCGGTTCGAATGTCCGGGAACTGCCCCGCCAGCCGATCGTCAATCGCCCGGCGCTTCCCCAGAAAAATGAAGTCATAGCGCCCCGGCGTTGACGATGAATAGGTGCGGCTCTCGATCTTCACGCGCCCATCGCCACCGCTCCTGCGGTACAACTGCACCGAAACTAACGTTGAGCCGTTCTCAACGCCGGCAAAAGCAGTCTCTAAAATCAGGCTGCGCTGCACGTCCGCATCCTCATGCTCGATCTGCTTTTGCGCCGCCAGCGCAGCAGGCAAAAATTGCTGCATGCGCCGCCGCAGCAATTCGACCGCGGCCTTTATCGAATGCGCATTCCGCCCCGCGTCGGCGCCGAGGTCTGCAACCTGCTCGTCGTTCGCATACGTCAGGCCCGACGCCATGAAATAGAACTGTCCAGCGGGCACGATCTTGCAAACCGTCCCTTCGAACGTTGCGGCCGGATCGCGATACATGCGCCGGCTGTCCGCCCCGATATAGATTCGTTCCGGACTACGCAAGATGACAATGCTGGTCGCGCGTGCCGTTAGGCAGAAGCACATCAGTGCTAACAGACCCCAGCGATGCATCTCAGTGCGCCACGTACTCGATGGCGCGTTCGAGCACCTCATCCCTGCCTGTGCGGATACCCGCCACAGTCGGCGAAACGGACTCGGCTGGCTGAAGACCCAGGCGCTGCAGCTTGCCGGCATTGCCGTGCCGCACATCGGTGCTGGAAAACGTAATCGTGATTCCGCCCGGCGCCACGAAGCTCCCGATCTCGCCGTCTGCCCCAGCGGATGCGCTTCCCACGAAAGCCGTATTGTTCGCGGCCTCCAAGCACAGACCCGTGTATTCCGCTTCGCCTTTGGTCCGCTCGTCAATCAGCATCACCGTCTTCCCTTTGTAGATTGATTTTGCCGCTGGCGGCAGCGCCTCAACCCGGAAAAAGCTTGCCGTTGACGTGAGTTGCCCACCACCCGCTACATCGGGAGCTACCTTCAGTGGCCCGGTGACAATTGCCGCCGCGACATCCGTCTTCGTGGTGAGATGCGCCGCTATCGCGGGACCTAACCCGTGCGCCGAGCCGCGTCCGTCAAAAATAATCGCCTTTGTATCGCGAAATTTCGCAAACACGTCGTCCACATCTCCAGCCGCCAGCCGATCCAGGTCAACGTACCCTAGATTCCCGGGCAGAGTTCTCATCGCTTCGCCGCTTCGCTGCCTTCCGAGCGCTTGTCTGTACGCGGCGGCCCGTTTCAGCGCGATCGTTCTCGATTGCTCTTCGTCACCGCGAATCGTCAGCGTAGCCGTCGAACCGTCGTGGCCATTGAGAATCATTGCCATCACGCGTTCGCCTAGCGACTGCTGAGTGGAGGATGCCATGTATTTCGCTTCGCGATTCACACGTTGGATGATGCTTTCGCCATCCACGCTCGTCACAATGTCGCCCGGCCTCACGCCGGCCTTTTTCGCTTCTTCGTCGATCACCTCCGTCACGACGGGTTTCTTGTCGATCAGCCGCAGTCTCAATCCCACCGGCGCTTCGCCGAAGTAATCCGAAAGCTCCGCGCTTTCCACCCTCGCGTTCGAATCCGAAACATGTGTAATGATCTCTGCGACCGTCAGATTGTATTCGCGCGCGTCTTTGGCCGCCATGAACTTCGGAAGAAATGAGGCGAACACATCGTCCCAGTCCTCATCCATCAGATCGCGATACGCGAAAAAGTCGTGGATTACGGTCCAGATTTTGAATGCCGCCAAAATGCGATATTCAACCGAGGGGTAACGCGACTCCGCATAAGCACGGTCCGGCTGCGGCAACGGATATGGCGACGCTACGTCCCGAGATACCGGCTCCGAAAGGCGAACGACCGCATCCACCCCGTCGCCCATCGGAATCGTGACGCTATCGACACGAGCCACGCCCGCGCGTGAGGCAAAAGCCGAATCCGCTAAGCCGAAATGAACCCAAGTGCGCTGCCCCGGCGACGCGGGACCGGAGTCAGGCGCAGGTTGCGCCGAACCAACTCGCGCAATTGTGACTGGATCTTTCAATGCGTCTAGCATCACGCCCAACACCTTGGCGTAATCGGACGCGTTCGACGCTGCCCGAATCCGCGGCAGCGCATCCACTAGCGCCTTGTCCCAATCGACGTCCCGGTACGCTAAATAGGGATGGAAATACTTCACCGTCCCCCACAATCGCGCAGTCGCAATCAGGCGGTCCTGTTCAGAGGTACCAGATTGAGCACAAGCCACCCGGCAGAGCAGTAGCGCGAGTGCGCAGCAATATCGCACAACGAAGCTATTTCGGCGGGCCGACAACCAGCTCGTTATCGACTTCTTTCACGCCCTTCACTTTCTTGGTAAGCTTCGTGGCGCGGTCGCGTCCCTTCTCGGTATCCACGCGGCCCTTGATCGTCACCACGCCGTCCTTTACCGTCACGTCCAGCGCCCCGCCCTTCACATCTGGGTCTGTCGCCAGACGCATGCGCACCTGGTCGAAGATACGATCGTCGGGGGTCGCGGCCGCAGGCTTCTGAGCAGATGCTATATTCCCTACGAGCAGTGCGGCAACAACAAGAAAGCGTCTCATTTCGCTGTATCTTCCGAGCCTACCATTGACCGCCAGTCCACTGCATTTAAGAAGGACGGATCTTCGCGCCAGCCAGGTTTCACCTTTACGAACAGCGATAGGAAAACTTTGCGCTCCAGCATGCGCTCGAGTTCCTGACGCGCTTCCGAGCCGATCTTCTTCAGCATCTGCCCTTTGTCGCCGATCAAAATCGTTTTCTGGCCCTGCCGCTCGACGTGAATCGTCGCAGCTATCTTCACCAGACTCGGCGTCTCCTCCCAGGTATCGATCAAGACCGCCACCGCGTGCGGAACTTCTTCTCGTGCCGCTCGCAAAATGCGCTCGCGAATAATCTCTGCCGCCAAAAACCGAATCGGCTGGTCCGTCAGATAATCTTCGGGAAAAATCGCCGGGCCTTCCGGCAAGTGCTGCAAGATGACCCGCTTTAGTTCCTCCAGACCCGCCCCGGTCCGCGCCGAAACAGGAACCGCTTCGGCGAATGGAAACAGCTCCATGTATCGCTCGATCAGCGGAAGCAAGAGCCGCTTGTCATCCACCCGGTCGATCTTATTCAATACCAGCAGCGCTTTTCCGTCCTTGTCGAGCGCGCTCGCCGCATGCTTGTCTTCTTCCGTAACAGGCCGTCTTGCGTCCGCTAGAAACAGCACCAGGTCGCGGTCCCGCAACGCCCCCCGCACGGTATCCATCATCCGTTTATTGAACAGCGTGTCCGATTTATGAATGCCTGGAGTGTCGACAAAAACAATCTGCGCCTCCGGCGTGGTGAGCACGCCCTGCACAGATGTGCGCGTGGTCTGCGCCTGGTGCGCCGTAATCGCCACCTTCTCGCCAACCAATGCGTTCAGCAATGTCGATTTGCCCGCGTTTGGCCGTCCCGCCAGCGAGACGAATCCGGCGCGGTGTGGGCCCTCGCTCACGCATGTGCTCCCACCGGCGACGGCGTTTCGGCGCGCGAAATTCTAACTTCATCGACTCGCCGCTCGTTGCCCGCCAGCACTTCGATCCGAATGCCTCCACGTTCCACTGCCTCCCCCACCCGCGGCACGTGGCCCAGCCACTCGGTCATCAAGCCGCCGATGGTCGTCGATTCCATATCTTCTTCCGGCCGGAAATTCAACAGCTCCTGTAGACGATCTACATCCAAGCTGCCGGGCGCTACGAATACCATGTCCGCTTCCTGGCGCACGTCTCGGCCAGGCTCGTGCTCATCGCGAATCTCGCCCAGAATTTCTTCCACCAGATCTTCCATCGTCGCCAGGCCCGCGGTGTTTCCGTATTCATCCACCACAATCACCATGTGCGACCCCTCGCTCTGCATCTCACGCAATAGGTCGGTCACTGGCTTGGTCTCGGGCACCAATGGGATGGGCCGCACGAGATCCTTCAGCGGCTTGGCCTGCAGTTCTTCCGGATCCAGCTCAAACATGTCCCGCACGTGAATGAAGCCGATGATGTTGTCGATGCTGCCTTCATATACGGGAATCCGCGAATACTGCTCGTGAATGACAAGCTGGCGTAGATCGTCGAGCGATTTGTCGGCATCGATGGCGACGATGTTCGGCCGCGACGTCATCACCTCGCGTACGCTCTTATCGCCAAACGCTACCACCGAATGGATCAGCTTGCGGTCTTCTTCCTCGATAATGCCCTCTTCCGCGCCGGCCGTAATCAGCGCTTCGATATGTTCTACCGAATCGGCAGGCGCAGTCTCGCCGTTACCGTCTTTATCCAAATCGAGCAGCGATTGGAACATCTTTACCAGCGCCGCCAGGGGTGTTGCCGCCGCCGCCATCAGCTTGATGACCGGCAAAAGCTTCATCATCCATCGGCCGCTGGTCCGGCGATACAGAAACAGCGGCACGAAGTAGGTCGAAACCAGCATCGCCAGGAATGCTAAGCCCACGGCTTCGAGCACGCTCTGCCAATGCGGCACGCCCGGCCGCACCAGCGCGCACAGATAGAACACACCCAGCAGAAACAGTGACGCATGCTTGATCAACGAAAACGCGAGCGACCCGTGCTCGGTCTCCAGGCCAATGCGTTCGGCCAGCGTCTCGCGGAAATATTCGAGCGAGCCCACCTCGTGGCGGATCAACCGCAGCGATTCCAAATAGAGAAGCTGCACATATGACACGAAACCAAGCAGGGCCGTCAAAATCACGGCGATACTGAGGCAGAGCACCGTCATCCGGCTCGCCTCCCGCTCGCCGCCCGCGCAATGAGCGTGCCCGGCAGACCGAATTCATCCCTCCAGCGCTGTTCGGCACGGTCCATTTCGCCGCCGTCGCGCTCGTGATCCATCCCGGTCAGATGCAATACCCCGTGCAGCATCAAAATGCAAATTTCGTCCATGACTCCATGCCCGAATTCCTGCGCTTGCGTTTCCGCGCGCTCACATGACACTGCGATATCGCCTAAGCCGCCATTGCCGTCCGCGCCTGGGAACGACAGCACATCGGTTGGGTAATCATGCCCCAGAAAATCGCGGTTCAGCCGCTGCAACTCGCAATCGGTCGTGATTAGGCAGTGGAACGCGTTTCCTCCCGCCACGCGCCGCGTCAACTCCCGGGCGAATCGCCGCAATGCGCGCTTATCTTCTGACGAAAATTCTAGCTGCGTGGGAATAGCTCCGAAGAGCACCGTACTGCCATCTACAGACATAGACATCTAGGTGAGCGAGGGAAACTCCGGAATCTCGACTGCAGTCGCAGCGGGCGGCTCAGCGGGTACTTCTTGCGGCACATCGCTCCCCAGCCTGAGCGCCAATTGCCGTCCGGCGCCCGTCAGCTCGTTGTAGCGGTCGTAAGCCTTCACGATCCGCTGCACCAGCGCGTGCCGCACCACGTCCCTTTCATCGAAATTCACAAACGCAATCCCTTCTACACCTCTCAACACCTCGGCTGCGTTCAATAACCCGCTTTTGCGCCCGGCCGGCAGATCGATTTGCGTCTGATCGCCGTTCACCACCATCTTGGAGTTGAACCCCTGGCGCGTCAGAATCATCTTCATCTGCTCCACCGTCGTGTTCTGAGCTTCATCCAAAATAATGAAGCAGTCGTTCAGCGTCCGTCCGCGCATGAACGCCAACGGCGCAATCTCGATCACGTTCCGTTCGATCAGCTTCTCCACTCTCTCGGAGTCGATCATATCGAACAACGCATCATATAGCGGCCGCAGGTAGGGATCGACCTTCTCTTGCAATGTGCCCGGCAGAAATCCGAGGTGCTCCCCTGCTTCGACCGCAGGCCGCGTCAGTACAATCCGGCTAACCCGCTTATTCAGCAGCGCCGAAACCGCCATGGCTACGGCCAAATATGTCTTGCCGGTGCCCGCCGGACCAATGCCGATCGTTAGATCGTGATGTTCGATCGCATCCACATACCGCCGCTGGTTGACGGTCTTTGGCGCCAAAACTTTCTTGCCGAATGTTCTGGATTTTCCGCTCTCCACCAGCCGCCGCAATGACGCCTCCGGATCGGCCGTCACCACGCGCAGATAGCTATTCAGATCGCCGTTGTTGAAGGCGTGGCCTTCCCTCACCAGGCTCACGTAATCGTCCAAAATCTCTTCGGCGCGCTGCACCTGCCGGTCTTCGCCCTCCAGTTCCAGCGAATCGCCGTCCACCAGCCGTGTTCTAAGGTTCAGTTTCGATTCCAAAAGCCGGATATTTTCATCACGAGTGCCAAACAGCAACTCGATACCGCGAGAGATCTGAACAGAAGACTTCATTAAGGAAGAAGGAATGAGAAGCTTAGAGCGGGATAAGCCGGGAAGGTGTGGATAATTCGGTGAACGACCGTAAAACCCCTCAAGACGGCGAACCGTCCGGATGGCGTGTTTTGAACCCTCGGGCGCGGGCGCCAGAAGCTCATTCAAATCCAGTATATCAGTTTTTCGCGCTTCCTGCCGCTCCGCTTCCGCTTGCCACCACCAGAGATTCTCAACCCGTCTCGTTCACAATAGAGATGATCGAAAAACAGAGCGCACTGGCGTCTTTGCTTTAGCGCGTTGGTGCCATTGTGCGCGATCGAAACAGAACTCCTCAAAAATGGTTAGACGCCCTCTCTTCTCTCTATCTCTAATAACAACCTTAGCCGCCCTCGCCCTGGCCGGGTGGGCGGCCTCGACTTCCCCGGACGAGTGGAAGTTGGCCGGTCCTTTCGGCGGTACCGCTAACAGCATCGCCGTCGATCCCCGGCAGCCCGAATCGCTGCTCGCCGGAGCAATGAACTCGTTGCTCTTCCACAGTGACGATGCTGGCGCTAACTGGCGCCTGGTCGACTTCCCGCAACGCTTTCTGAGCACCGTGACATCCATACTGGTCGACCCCTCCGATTCCCAGCACTTCCTGGTCGGCATGACCGCCCCCGACGGCGGCGGCCTCTTTGAAAGCCAGGATGGTGGAAAAACTTGGTCGACGGTCAAAGACATTTCGGATTTCGGCGTGCGAGCTCTCGCCGCCTCAGCCAGCAATCCCTCCCGCTTCGTCGCTGGCACCTTGCGCGGCGTCATGCTCAGCGACGATTGCGGCAAGTCCTGGAAGCGCATCTCCGATCCCCAGAACTCCGAGATGCAGGGCATCACTTCGGTCGCCATCGATACTACCGACCCCAATATCATCTACGCCGGGACCGCCCATCTGCCCTGGAAAACCACCGACGGAGGCAAAACCTGGGAATCCATCCATAACGGAATGATCGACGACTCGGATGTCTTCTCGGTCTATGTGGATCGCATGGCGCCCAGCAACATCCTCGCGAGCGCCTGCAGCGGCATCTATTCCAGCAGCGATCGCGGCGAACTCTGGCACAAGCTGCTGGGCATTCCCAATACCTCCCGCCGCACTCACGTCGTGCGCGAAGATCCTCAAAACTCCAACGTGATTTACGCCGGAACTACCACCGGTCTCTTCAAATCCACCGATAGTGGGAAAGCCTGGAAAACGCTCACTAACATCCCCGTAAATGCATTGGCCTTCAATCGAGCGGCGCCTTACAGTATGTATCTCGCTCTCGAATACGAAGGAATTGGTAAGAGCAATGATGGCGGCGCGGCCATTGAGTTAGTCGACAACGGGTTCGTCAATCGCCAGATTACTGCGCTTACATCATCCGGCAATAAGCTGCTGGCGCTCGAAACACAGGAAGGAGAAACCAGCGGTTTATTTGTCAGCGGCAATCGCGGCGACACCTGGACCCAGCTCCGTTCCAGCCGCGGCTTGACCGGCGTACACCTGAGATCCATTACCGGCTTCTCCAGCCAGGGACAGATCCTGCTCGCAGCGAGCCATCACCTGATGTACAAGTCCATCGATGGCGGCATCGAGTGGAAGCCGCTGCCGATTCGCCGCATCATACCGCCTCCGCCCGAAACGGAAAAGCCCCAGACAGCAAGCAAAACCGCATCCCGCACGCGAACCACCGCTCACGCCCGCACCACTCGGCGGCCTGTCAAGCCCGTAAAGCCGAAGCCCGTCATGAAGGAGATCTCACCTTCCGAAATCAGCGGCCTCTATGCAGTTAAGAGCGATCCAAAGGAGCTCGTCTTTGCGGCCACCGATCTCGGCTTACTCAAAAGCGACGATTTCGGTGAGCACTGGCTACTAGTGGATGTACCGGGTAGCACCGCGATCACGGCCTTATATGCGCCCCAGGCCGCCGGCGGACGCCTCTTCTTGAGGGCGTCTGGCGGCCTCTATACCAGCAAAGACTTCGGCGACCACTGGAGCCAGCTCACCTTTCCTCTGCCGGTCGGCGATATCAATGAGGTCGCTCAGGCCGCCGATAGTGACTCTCTGTTAGTTGCCACCAGGATCGGTTTGTACTCTTCTTCTGACGCCGGCGCCACTTGGTCCGCCGATGATAAAGGGCTCCCTGCCTCAACCGTATCCACTGTTCTATACTGCCTCGCCCGGCATGCTGCATTCGCGGTTGAATATGGCAATTTGTATGAGCGGAAGGATGCAGCTACCTCGTGGTCGATGGTTCCCACGTCGCTCCCCGCATTAAAAATTCGTCAGCTTTGGAGTCCCGATAGCACTTCTGATCGGCTATATGGAATAACAAGTAATTTAGGAATTCTCTTTCGCGATTAGCCCTATATCAGCTAAGATCGGGTATTGGGTCTAGTTTCGACTTGTCGGAAAGCAAGCCGGCTTCCAAAACTCGGGGTCGTCTTGAATGCCGCCTAAATAACCGCAATCCGCTTTTGGAAAAAAGGCCAAGCGTGGTTTGGTTGGCTTTCGTGCTTTACATCACAAAAACGTTGCATGAACTATTGTAAACGTAATAAAACTAGCTAGAGGCACATCCATAAAACGATGTGGGCTATGTCTTGTTGGGAGGGAAGGATGAAAACTCGGCTAACTTGCAAGCCGATTAGTTCGGCGATCCTAGCCGCGGCGCTCTGCTTCGGCGGTGCTGCCTATGCGCAGGACACGAACAACGCAACGAATAATGCCAATGCTCCAAAAGCCAAGGCTGCGAGCGATACGGAGGATCAGTATCCGGACTTGATCGAATTGGACCCATTCGCTGGCATCAGCACTTGGGGACAGATCCAGCGTGGCTTGGATACTAAGGTCAGGGATGGCTGGTTGGCTGGCGGCCGTGTCGCCTTCAACCCGAACAAGTGGCTCGGATTCGAATTGTGGATGGATTACGACCGGGCGAACGTGAATTTTCGGCTCCCGAGCAACGGCGGCATCTATCCGGCCACCTCACCCTACGCGGGAGCCCCCATTCCGAACTACAGCTTTCACGCTTACAACTGGATGTGGGGTTTCAACCCCATCTTCAACCTGAAGCCGCGCGGCTCCAAGTTCCAGCCGTACGTGACGGCTGGCGTCGGCGGCGTTCAGTTTACGCCCACCAGTAGCGCCGAAAGCATCGCGCGTAACCCGACTATCAACTCGTCGTTCTATTCGGGAAATTTAAACGACAATCTGCAGGTTCAGTTCAATTACGGCGGTGGTGTCAAGTGGCATTTTAGCGACCATTTCGGCCTGCGCATCGATGCGCGCGGCTTCTGGTCGCGCAATCCTACTTATGACCTGCCGAACTATCCTGACGGCGGCATCTACATTCCGGCACGCGATCATCTAAACGGCTTCCAGGGCACCGTTGGACTGGTGTTCTATGCCGGCAAGGTATCGTGCGACCGGTTCCCGGCCTCGCCCACCATACCGCCGCCTCCGCCGATCCCGACGCCCACCGTTACAGGTGCCGAAGGCCAGACCATCTGCCAGGGCAAGCCGGTCACGTTGCATGCCAACGTTACGGTGCCACAGGGACGCACGTATACCTATGCTTGGACGCTGAATGGCGCTGCACAGACGGCAACCGGAGCGGACTTCACCTTCACGCCGAACAACTCCGGCAGCTTCAACGCGCAAGTAACCGTTACCGACACTACGGCCCCGCCCGCCGTCCCCGAGCGGCCGAAGAACATTCCGCTCCGTTGCTGGGTAGCACCTACCGTGCCGCCCAATCCGGCGCCGGCGACCGCTACTGCGACCGTGACCGTGAGCGACCAGGGTCCCACCATCAGCGCTGTCTCAGCCGATCCGAACCAACTGGTAGCGGCTGATAATCAGGGTCCGCACACTTCGAACCTGACCGTGACGGCTGCGGCTGGTCCTTGCAACACCAACCTGACCTACAAGTGGACGGTCAGCGAGGGCAGTCTGAGCAACGACACCAGCCAGAACCCGACCTTCGATGCTTCGAGCCTCCAGTTCGACCCGGCGCAGAGCGCGAGCAAAACCATCACTGCGACCGTCGTTGTAACTGACGACGCCGGACACACTGCCACGCAGTCGACTACCATCACCGTCACCCATACGCCAGTATGGAAACGCCTCGATGACGTGATCTTTGCGAAGAACAAGGATCGCGTGAACAACTGCGGCAAGGACATCCTGATCGATCAGGCCGCCAAGCAAGCGGGCACGGATTACGACGTCGTGCTCGTCGGCCATCGCGACGCGGATGAGAACTCCAAGGATGTATATGGCGGAGTCCGGCGCACGCATGAGCGTCACCATCGGCCAGAGCGCCACTCGCTCGACGAACAGCGCACGCTGAATGCGGCTGCTGTTTTGAGCGGCGGCACCGCCACCTGCGGCAATCTTGATCCTTCGCACATCCGGGTCGACTGGGTGGGGACGGATCAAACTTCGGAAACCAAACCGGGTCTCTGCGGTACTTCGAACATCAAGGAACGCAAGGGCTCGCAGACCAGCGAGGCGGACAAGAACCGCCGCGTCGAGGTCTACCTGGTTCCGAGAAACAGCCAAGCCATGCCTCCAGCGGTCAAGAACATCAAACCGTTGCCCGAGGATGAGGTGAAGGCTCTCGGTTGCCCGAAATAGACCAGTAGTGAATTAACTCAAGCGCACAGGCCGTTTGGTGGCCGTTGTGCGCGGGTAATAAAGAATGAGGGCCAGGCGGTTCGCCGCTTGGCCCTTTTTCGTTTTTCTTTCCCGCTTCGGCGCCGATTTGGCAGCCAGGCTGATGAACTCACCTTCACAAAATTTGGCATCGACGCAGGTAGCGCGCTGCAAACTTAGCGGGCCGCCGTTTTTCCGTGTAAACTAAAACGAGGTATAACATTTGAATTTCCTCCTTTCCGTTCCCCGGGCGCGGGTCAGCGCCAATCGTTAAGTCCGGCATGTATCCACCCAGAGGTCTCCCGCCACGCCGGCCTAGAATCCGAGAAAACGTCAACGAAGCGATTCGCGTGAAGGAAGTTCGCGCTGTCTTCCCGGACGGATCAGTAGAGATCATGCCTACGCCGGCTGCGGTGCGCAAGGCGCAGGACCTCGGACTGGACCTGATCCTGATCGCTCCTACCGCGGAGCCGCCCGTCGCGAAAGCCATGGATTACGGGCAGTGGCAATACGAACAGAAGAAGAAACAGCACGACGCAAAGAAAAAGCAGCACGTGATCCAGGTCAAGGAACTAAAATTCCGTCCCAATACCGACGACCACGATTACGACTTCAAGAAAAATCATGCCATCCGTTTCTTAAAGGAAGGGAATCGCGTGAAGGCGGTGGTGCAGTTCCGGGGACGTGAAATCGCGCACGTTGACTTAGGCAAGAAGTTGTTGCTGCGCTTTGCGGGAGACCTTGCGGGCGTGGGGGCCATTGAAGGGCAACCGCGTTTGGAAGGGCGCAACGCGCACGTCATCATCAGCCCGGTGAAAAGCACTGCGAGCGCGGGCAAAGGCGAACGGCCGAAGGATCAGGGTCCGGCCGCTCCCAACGTGCCAGCTCCGTAGCGATCCCTAATCCGAATAGAACAGGTATTTGCGCCACTGATCGTCGCTGCGCCCCAGCAATCGCATTAGATGGCGGCTGGTATGCAATGTAAACGGGCGCGGGGGGCGCAACAGCTTCATCCCCGCTTCTTCCGGCGTACGGCTGCCTTTCTTGTTATTGCAGGGGTGGCAGCAGGCGACCAGATTTTCCCAGGTTGTCTCGCCGGCCCGCGAGCGAGGAATCACGTGATCAAGCGTCATTTCGCCGGACGGCAGGGTACGATGACAGTACTGGCAGGTATAGCGGTCGCGCATTAAGATGTTCTTGCGCGATAGCGCACGGGTCTGGCGCGGAATTCTGCGATATTCCAGCAGCCGAATGACGGAAGGCACGCCCAGCGTGCGCCGAGCCGAATGGACCTGCGAAGGCGCCAATTCCTCGGCCGAGGCGACGCCCTTCAGAATCAGCACAACCGCTCTTCGCGCAGCGCAGATATTGATCGGCTCGTAGCTGGCGTTCAGTACGAGGACAGGCCTATGAAGTCGATCCGGACCATGCATCCTAAAGACACGCTCCCCAAAATATTTGACTACTCCTCTAGCTCACTCCCGCCCGGGCGAGAGCCGCGGCACGCACCGTCCTGCCGGCGGAAACTGAAACTGTATCTAGGCCTCTGCGATCCACACGCGCCAAGGTTAACGCCGAAACATGCGCAGCGCCGGCCTTTTTCAACGCTGCTGCGGCTGCTCTCAGCGTTGCACCCGTCGTGAATACGTCGTCTACCAAGAGTACACGCTTTCCATTGATCTCTTCAGACCGCCGGATCAGAAAGGAGTCTTTGGCGTTCGCCAGCCGCTGTGCTTCCGTGAGACCCGCCTGCGCCTTGGTCTGGCGTTTGCGCCGAAGATTCGTCGCCAGCTTGACGCCGTATCGCTTGGCAACTGGCTTGGCTAGCAGCTCGGCCTGATTGAATCCACGCTCCCACCGCTTGCGCCAATGCATCGGCATAGCGACGATCACATCGAAGCGCTGGTCGAGAGGCAGGGAGCGAATAAGCAACCGGCTGAGCGGCGCCGCGAGCGTTTCTACTTTGCCGTATTTAAAAAGGTGGATAAGCTTCCGGAGGGGGCCTTCGTAGCTGCCGAAAGAGTACACGGTGTCAAAATTCACCAGACTCTCGCGGCAGACCGTACAGAGGTCATATTCGTCCAGCGGATAGGCATCCACGAAGGGTGTGCGGCAAGCTCGGCAGAAAAACTCCGCCTGTAGCGGTGCGGGAAGGGCCAGGCAAGAGGGGCAGACCGGGAGTCGTGAAACGTTTCTCAGCGGCTGCTCACACAGCCTGCACTCGTCTGGAAAGACTAAATTGAATAGAGTGGCTGAGCTGGATTCGATGGCGGACAGCAACGCTTTGGCCCACAGGCGGCGTTGAGATATGACGGTGCGAGTCGTGAGACTAGGGAAGGCACACCCCCACTAAATGGTAAGTATACAACAAGACGCACAAGACGTTTGTAGTGCTTGTGCGCGTGATCTAAAGATATAAAGTAGGTGAGCTGAGTTAAAGTTGCCCAAAAATGTGCCGAATTGATTCTAGATTGGCGTGGAGTGACACGAGTAATTGGGCTAATCTGCAAGCGGGAATGTCTGGATGAACACGTTAAGAGTTTTGGTCGTAAATAACGACTCGGGGGAGGCGGAACGCCTGGCCGGACGGCTTACAGATGCGCGGCACACCGCTTTACCCGCAAGCGGCCTGCAAGAGGCTAGCGAGGCCTTGCTGGTGCAAAAGTTCGATGCCGTGCTGCTGGATGCTGCTCTTCCCTCGGATGGCGTTGCTGATTTTACAGCCAAACTCAGGAAGCTTGAGCGGAGTCAGCGAGCGGCGACGCCAGCGCCAGTTCTTTCGCTCTCATCGAGGGTACCGAACGGAGCCGATTGGTGTACCGGCGAAAGAGGTGTTGATGCTTATCTGACCGATTCATTCCAGCCTGCCGTGCTATTCGAGGCGGTAACCAGCCTCGCGGCAGCCATCGCTCGCGCCGGAGACCAGCCTGTGGATGCATCATCCGAGCCCATCTTTGAAGTGGAGCAGTTTCGTGCCCAGGTGAGTAACGACGACAATCTGATGGGAGAAATCATCGATTTGTTCCTTTCGGAGGCTCCCGGCCAAGTCATCGAAATGCGCGAAGCCTTGGCGGCGCTTGATTTCCAGCTCCTGGCGCGAGTTGCCCACACGATCAAGGGATCCTTCGCTACCTTTCATGCCGGACCGGCGCGGAGCCACGCGCAACAGCTCGAGACTGCGGCGAAAGAGTGTGATGCCGCGCAATGCGGCCAAGTGCTCGCGACCCTGAAATCCGATCTCGAGGGTCTGGAGCCGCAATTGTTGAAGCTCCGCAAACCACTCTAACCAGCCGCAGAAGCCCCGGAACCTCTGTTAAACTGAGGATTCCTTTTTCTTAGACACCCTTGCCATGAGCATCTCCACACCGTTGGAAATTACCTGCGCTCACAGTCCGGATTCCGACGATGCCTTTATGTTCTACGGCTTGGCCACTAAGAAACTCCGCTCGCGCCTGGTGACTTTTCACCATGTCCTCGAAGATATCGAGTCCCTCAACCGGAAGGCCACACAAGGTCTATACGAGCTGACCGCGATTTCCTATCACGCATATCCTTACGTGGCAGACAAATACGTGCTGATGGCCAGTGGATCCAGCATCGGCGACGGCTACGGTCCGGTGGTGGTCAGCTCACGCCATATGCCGGCAGACGATCTAAAAGGCAAGAAAATCGCCGTTCCCGGCACCATGACGACGGCCTTCCTGGCCTTGAAACTCTTCCAGCCGGATTTTGAGCATGTGGTAATCCCCTTTGATAAGATCCTCGACGCAGTGAAAGACCACGCGGTAGATGGCGGGCTGGTGATTCACGAAGGACAGCTCACTTACGGCCATAGCGGGCTGCACAACGTTGTCGATTTGGGCAAGTGGTTCAAGTCCAAATACCAACTGCCGTTGCCGCTAGGCGCTAATGCGTTGCGGCGCAACCTTCCAGCCGATATTCAGAGCGAATGCTCCCGCCTGATGAGGGAGAGCATTCAGTATTCACTCGACCATCGCGAGGAGGCGTTGAATTACGCCATGCAGTTTGCGCGCGACCTGGAGCCGGCGCTCGCTGAGCAGTTTGTCGGGATGTACGTAAATCATCACACCGTCAACGGCGGGGATATTGTTCCACGCGCCGCGCAGAAGCTGCTCGACTTGGGATACGAGGCCGGACTGATTCCTAATAAGATAACCGTTGAGGTTATTCGCTGAGCCGGGTAAGGTTCAATATGTTCCCTGGTTTTATTCGAGCTCTTGCCTGCGTTTTCTGTCTGGCGACCGTTGTTGCCGCTCAAGACGAAAACGCATATAACCCTAACCAACGCATTCAGCGCATCCGTGAGTTGGCAAAGAGAGATCCACAAGCCATTCCCGCGCTCGCCGGTTATCTCAGCGATCCGAACCGCGACATTCGCATCGAGGCGGTGAAGGCGATCGTGAAGCTGGACACCGAGCGCAGTCTCGAACCGCTGGCCAAGGCGACGCACGATAAAGATTCAGACGTACAAATCCGCGCGACCGACGGCTTGGTCAATTACTACGTGCCTGGGTATGTCGCCAAGAGCGGGCTCACCGGATACCTGACGCGCGGCGTGCGCCAGGTCAAGGCTTTCTTTGCGTCCCGCAACGATCAAGTCATCGACCCCGATGTCATGATTCGGCCCGACGTTGCGCAGGCGCTGGCGGAGGAGATAGGCGCTGCGGAGGGGACTGATGCACGAGCCAATGCGGCGCGAGCTGCGGGCATTCTCCGGGACAGCGCTGCCGTTCCGGCGCTGCTGCAAGCGTTGCATTCCAAGGACAATGAGACCCTGTTTGAAACGCTCGTGGCGCTGCAAAAGATTGATGACGCCGCAGCCGCGCCCGGAATCTTGTTTTTGACGCACGATCTGGATGACCGCATTCAGGCGACGGCACTCCAAACCGTAGGCATCTTGCACAGCATAGAAGCAGCTCAGGATGTGCGTTCTGCACTGGCGCATGCCCGCAGCGATCGGGTGCGGCGCGCCGCCCTCGAGGCGCTGGCAATGCTCGGAATGCCTGCCGATCGCGCCACCTTTCAGGGCTACTTGAAAGACAATGATCCGGAACTGCGCGCGTCCGCGCTCGAAGGCTTGGGACGAATTCGCGATCCCGAAGATACTCCGGCGCTGAATGATGCTTACAACGAGAAGGATGCGGACTGGCGAGTACATCTGGCGGCTGCATTTGCATTGGTCGACGAGGGCAAAGTGGACACCTCAGAGTTCAGCCCGCTCCCTTATCTGGTCGAAAATCTGGATGTGAAAGGCAGGGCAAATGTCGCCCAGCCATATCTCAGTGAGCTGGTCCAGCGCGATGAAGTCCGGAAGGCGCTGTTCCCGCTGGTTGCTGCGGCGACGAGGGATCAAAAAATCGCCCTGTGCGCGGTTTTTTCGGCTAGCCACAACCCGGATGTCATTCCCGTGCTGAATACACTCTCGAAAGATATTGACCCTGCGGTTTCCCTGGCGGCCGCCAGAAGCCTGCGTATAGTACAAGCCCGCAAGCTGTCGTAACGGCAACGGCAACCTGCGGGCCCGGAGAAATAGGATGGAAGTGCTTACTTGGCTTTCTTTTGTTTCTGCTGGCCGACACGAACTTTGAAGTGCTGTTGCTTGGCTTCCTGGTACGCCTTATGGTCGTGACGCGCGACGACATCCGCCAGGTAGGCGTCTACGTCGGCATCTTTTGGCAGGACCGCCATGATCGTGAAACTCTCGTTGCAAGTCGGGCAAAACGGCCGAAAGCGCTTTACATTCGGGATTGCCATATAACTCTAAAATAACATGACCTTGGGAGTGCGTGCGGTCTAGGCCGCATGGCCTTTGTTCAGCTCTTCCCGAACGACGCGTCTGAGCATCGCTTCTAGGGTCTGCGATCTTCCCTCGATGTAATCGCGAAGTGCTGCATTTATCAGCGTTTGATAATTGCCGCCTCCGGCGCTGTCAACCCGGTCCCTAAACCAGTCGACAATTTCTTTGTCCAATCGAATTGTGATCTTTTCTTTGCCTTCCGGGACTTGGACCACGGGCCCGCGCCTGCTTTTGCTGAAGTCGTATGTTTTCATTCAGCCGCCTTCTATTGTACGTACAACTGTATGGCGAAGCAATTGACTTACAAAATCTGTCCCAGGGCTTCCGCGAGCTGCGGGTAATCGAACCGAAAGCCGCCCTGCATGGTTCCCTCGGGCATGACGCGCAAGCTCTGAAGCAGAAAACCTGCCGCCTCACCGAGCGCGAGCTTCAAGGCGAACTTGGGCACTGGCAAAATGGCCGGACGATGCACGGCGTGCGCCAGCGCTTTCGTGAACTGTGCATTCGTGACTGGTTCAGGGCTGCTGCCGTTCAACGCGCCGGACACCGATTCATCGTCCGCGGCATACGCGAGCAGCCGCGCCAAATCCTGCACGTGAATCCATGACATCCATTGCCGGCCATTGCCAAATCTTCCGCCTAGACCCAGGCGAAATGGAATGAGCATCTGTTTCAGCGCTCCACCGTCGCGCCCAAGGACCGTCGCGATGCGAACGGTCACAACACGCACGCCCGACTCGCGGGCCTGCATGGCCTCGCGTTCCCAATCGACACATACCTTGGCGAGAAAATCGGAACCCGCCGTGCTGTTCTCGGTGAGGACTTCATCGCCGCGGTCGCCGTAATAGCCCACCGCTGAAGCTGAAACCAGCACCCGCGGTTTGTATTTCAATCCGGCGATTGCCGACACTAACTGCCGTGTCCGATCGACCCTGCTAGTGTAAATCCGTTGCTTGACCTCGTCGCTCCAACGCTGCGCGATGGGCTCTCCCGCCAGATTGATCACGGCGTCCAATCTGGGAACGCTCGACAGCGGCGGCATCTCACCGGGGTTCCAGCAGTGAAAAGCGGCGCGCGAATCCATACTGCGGCTGCGCTGACGTCCGAGATAGTTCACCGAATCGCCGCGCGCCAACAGGAGCGCCACTAGATGTCTTCCTATGAACCCCGTTGCCCCTGTGATTAAATAATTCATTTTTCAAGCTGCCGGATTTCGTCGATATAAGCCGCCGTGTCCGTCTTCCGTTTCATTCCGTCGAGAGACATGTAGCGCATGGTGCCGAAAATAGGGCGCTCCGGCCAAGGGCGATCATGCAAGCCGAAGCACCAGAGAATGTTCGTGTAGGTGTTCGGATCGCGGCCATCCAGCGCATAGCGTCCATGAATGTCGATCATCGTCTCCAGGGCGTCCTGATATGTGCGTGACCACTCGATAATTTTCTTGCCCCAATACATTCGATAGTAACCGTGAATCTTGCCGCGCAGCAGCATCTCCCGTTGTGTCGCATTCCACAATTCGTCATAAGTTTGGGCAAACTCTAACTGCTTGGGCGTGTAGCACGGGTCCCGTTTATCGGATGCATGCTTTCTCATGTTGACCTGGCACCACTCAGGCAGGTTTTCCAGGCTCTCCGGCTTTTCTACATGCGCGGCATAATTGAACGCCAGCTCGCGCCGAACAATCAACTCTTCCAGATATTCCTCTGCAATGAGTCTATGGCGCCTGGCGTATTCTTGAACGGCAAGTGCAATCTCGAGCGAAGAGATCTGGCCGAAGTGCAGATAAGGACTCATGAGGGATGTCGAGTGCTCGGAAGGCTGGTTGCGAGACAGCGCATAGCGCCTGAGCTTGTCTTCCAAAAACGATTCCAGCAGCTTTTCGGCTTCCCTGCGGCCGCCGCGAAACGCGACGGAGGGCGCAATCGAATGATCGATTTCGCAAGAAGCGGCCAAGCCGGCGATGTTTTTGTCGGTGACTTCGGTATGGAAAGCCGGAACAGGCGCTTCATAGCGCCGCTTCACGCGCAACGCATCTGGCTGCTTCAGGAAGCGCGGCAGAAGCCGCTTGATTTTTGGGCGAATGGTGTAGGCGCCGTATTGCCGCTCCGGAATCTGCTTCATCGGAACGACGCAGCTCGAATCCACCGCATAATAGGCAACGTCGGGCTTCTGCGGTACGCGGCCATTGTGGTATCGCGCAATGAAAGTCGGAAAATCGTCCGTCACAATTGCGCCTGCATCTTTAGCGAGATCGTAGAGGGCATGGTTCGGCGCGTTGCCGGTTCGCCGCAGGTAGAAAACATACCCGATACCCGCACTCTTCAGACGCCGCGCCGTCTCGGGGACGCCTTCGAGGATGAACGTGTGCAGACGGTCATTGGCATACTCGTAGGAACAAGTCAGGCCCTCGTAATAAAGCACCGGCAGGCCGTGCCGGTTCGCCAACTCTGCGGCGTAGAGCAGGCCATGATTCGCCTCCACGCGCCGGTTCATCTGCGCCCAATACAAAATGTACTTGCGCTCCGGCCGTTCAGGCGCGGAGTTCAGCTTCGAGATTCGTTCCGGCTCGACAGACATCGTTAATTACGATGCTCCGGGACGGCGCGATGCGACTTTTGTTGAACGAGCCTACTCTTTCGGCGCAATGCCGAGGGTCTTCATCTTGCGATACAGGTTGCTGCGCTCCAAACCCAGCAGCTCCGAAGCCCGCGTGACGTTGCCGCCGGTCTCCTCCAACTTGCGTAGAATATACTCGCGCTCCGCGGCTTCTTTTACTTCGTGCAAACTGCCGAAGCCTTCCCACGGCTTGCTTTGCGCCTTGCGAGCGCCGTCCAAAGCCGGCAAATGCCGCGCTTCCACCCGGCGTTGCGGATAGAGGATGACCATGCGTTCCATCAGATTGCGCAGCTCCCGTACATTTCCTGGCCAGTGATAGCTCATCAGCGCGGAAACAGCGTCTTCGCTGAGCTCCTTCGGCTTGCGACCGTATGCAGTTGCAAATTCGCGCAGGAAATGCGCCGCGAGCTGCGGGATATCTTCAGCGCGGTCGCGCAGCGGTGGCACGGTAAATGGAATCACGTTCAAGCGATAGAAAAGATCTTCGCGAAAATTGCCGCGCTCGATCTCCTTTTCCAGGTTCTTGTTCGTCGCTGCGATCACACGCACATCCACCTGTACCGACTGCGGCGCGCCCACCGGCTCAAAGCGGTGCTCATCCAGGGCGCGCAGCACCTTGGCCTGCGTCTTCAGGCTCATATCGCCGACTTCGTTCAGGAAAAAT
>DATJUG010000052.1:0-12611 GCA_035502635.1 Bryobacteraceae bacterium | reverse complement strand
AGCCAGATTCACAGACGGACTCAAAGGCACCAGATGGCGGTCGGCCTTCTCTCGCTGGCGGGTCCCTCGATCATCTCTCAGCTCTGACCCGTTTTCATCCCTCGTTGCGACGGCTGCCCAGCCGCCATGGTTGAGTCACAGTTTTTAAAAAAAAGTTATCTTGTTTTTTAATCAATAGCTTGGCTCTTTAAATCGCCTTGCGGGCGACTTACGGGCGGTTATCTCTGGATCGGGCGCGGGCGGCTGACAAAGCTGCCTGGCCGGCCGAGGAGATTCGATGCGGAATAGTCTAACAGCGATTTTAGGAGTCGCCCTGGTTTGCGGTTGCGGCTTTGCAGAGAACACCTTCATGGTGACTGGAACTCCAATTCCGCAAGCTTTGGTGCAACAGAACTACGGAAGCGTTCCGAAAGGCATGACCGCGTATGACCTGAACATATGCAACCAGAGTTCGGTGAAGCAGTCGTTGGTCAGCAGCGAGATTTATCAGGCGATCTCGGCGGCGAATGGAGCAATCCATCCCGTTGGGCGGCAGATCATGTTAGCTGCCATCCTTCGAAACCAGAACCATAGCCCGTCTAGCATTCTGCGCATCTCGCTGAGCTCGGCGACCGCCGTCCTCTCCCTCTTGAGCTCCTCGAAGTATCACGTCTCCTCAGGTCTTGTGAGCGGCGCCGCGGTGGCCTCGATCGCAGGACAGCAAGTTCTGACTGACCTGAACCCGATTCTGTCGGCCGATCAGCTCGAAAAATTCGAGACACAGGTTTTGGAGCCTGCGCTGGTGCTGGATGACGGCTCTTGCGTCGAGCGAACGGTGTTCACCGTGAGCGCGACATCCAAGACTAAGTCGCAGACATTGAGTTTCCACGTTCGCTAGTCAGCATCGCTCCCGCGCGTTTCGGCGCACGCGTATAGGGCTGGGCAGACGGGCATCTGTCGGCTCTTGGTTGAGCGGCTGACAACGATGCGAACGCGGAGTGGCGCCGGGACGATTTGGGCGTTCCGGCGCTATGAGAGGTGCAGTGCCCTGGGCAGGCATTGCACCTCTCGATTTCTTGAAGTCCGGATCTAGTGCGCTACGGCCGCGCAGAGTAGATCGCGGAGCCGGTCCAGATCCTTTGCCAAATCCGCACCGAGATGCACTCGCACAGCGCGGCGTTTCCGGTCGGCTAATACTTGAAAATCCCCACGAGCCTGCGCCGCCTTCACTACGCCGAATGTGTATTTCTGCTGCGGAACTTGCAAATCGTCCGGTTCATCGCACGTTATTTGCAGGAAAACGCCCGAATTGGGTCCGCCTTTATAGGCTTGTCCGGTGCTATGCAGGAATCGCGGACCGAACCCCAGCACGGTGGCCACTGGTTTTGATTCCAGAATCTCCTTACGGATCTGCTCGAGTGTCTCTTCGTACTGCGTGAACATCGGAATGTAGGCCAGCAAGCCGAAGTAATCACTAGGCTGCAAGCGATCGATTTGCGCGCGGATCGCCGAGCCCAGCGTTCTGCCCTCTTTGAGTAGCGCCTCTGCATTCGCCTTGTCGGTAAACAGTTTGATGCCGTCTTGTTCCAGGATCGGTTTTTCGGGCGGCAGCGATCCGGTCTTCTCGAACTCTGAGGTCAATTCACGCGTTATGACTTTACTTGCTTCGACGTCGGGCTGATTGAACGCATCGACCTTAAGGACAGATCCAGCAACGGCGGTGGCAATCTCCCACTGGAAAAAAACCTGCCCGAGGTCATACAGGTCGTTCAGCACGATGCGAATAAGCGGCTCGCCCGCCTTTTCAAGTGCCGCCACGGAGGACTCGAGTTCCGGGTCGTTATCGCCGGCGAACTTGATATAAGCGAAGACGCGGTCGCGACCGTACTTGTCAGGCGGAAACAGCGGCTCGCGGTCCACGGGAATCAGCCCTTTGCCCTGTTTACCGGTTGATTCGGCGAGCAACTGCTCCAGCCATGCTCCCAGGTCATAAATCGATTTGGAGCAGACCAACGTTACCTTGTCGCGCTGGAACTGGACTGCGGCCGTGCCCAAGATTAAGCCCAACGCCACGCCGGGATTCTTGGCGGTACTCGAGGTCTTAGAAGCCTCCACCATCAGCAATGCGCGCTTCAACAGCCTCTCGGTATCGAGACCCATCGCCGCATGAGGCACCAGCCCGAAATCCGACAACGCCGAATACCGCCCGCCGATGCTCGCCACCCCGTGATACAGACGCCGGAAGCCAAGCTTCTCGGCAATCCCTTCCAGCTTCGAGCCGGGATCCGTAATGGCGATGAAATGGTGCCCGGCGCGATCACCCAACACCTTCTTGGCCTCATCAAAAAAGTACTGCATGTATATATTGGGCTCGAGTGTCGTGCCGGATTTGCTCGAGACGCAGAACAGTGTCCGCGCCGGATCGATCTTTGCGCGTAAGCTCCTGATGTAAACCGGGTCGGTTGAATCCAGCACCAGCAATTCGGGCGAGCCGGGCTGTTTTCCAAAACTCAGGCTGAACACTTCGGGACACAGACTCGATCCGCCCATGCCGAGTAGCACCATATGCCTAAAGCCGTCCTCGCAAATCTCGGCTGAAAGTGCTTTGAACTTCGAGACGTTCGCCAATTGTTGATCGACGATGTCGAGCCAACCCAACCATTTGCTCTCGTCGGAATCGGTCCACAAGGAAGCGTCCTTTTTCCAGAGCCGCTCCGTACCGCTGGCCCCCTCCCAGCTTTTCTGCGCCTCATTGACGGCCTTTTGCATGTCCTTGGGAAACGTATAGGAAAACCGGACGGTCTCGGCCGCAGTTTGGGTGTTAGCGGAACTCATTTTGCTCGATGTCTTTCACTTTATTGAGGCGGCGAACATTTGGACACTGATTAGATTATCGCGGCCTTGTAAAGACAAGCGTAGCGTTCAGGCCGCCAAACGCGAACGTGTTGGTGATGGCGATCCCGATTTCCGCCGTGCGCGCCTGGTTGGGAACCACGTCCAGATCGCAATCCGCATCCGGCCCGGTAAAGTTCGCCGTAGGCGGCACTACGCTGTTCTTTAGCGCGAGCAGCGTGGCGATCGCTTCAATTGCACCCGCCGCGCCGAGCGTGTGGCCGTGCATGGATTTGGTCGAACTGACCAGCACCCGTTCCGCGCTCCGGCCGAAAATCGAACGAATAGCCCGCGTCTCGATTACGTCGTTGGTTTGAGTACCCGTTCCGTGGGCATTGATGTAATCGACCTGTTCGGGCGTGATGCCGGCGTCACGAAGCGCCCACGCCATGCATTTTGCCGGCCCTTCCATCGAAGGCTGCGTGATGTGATGTGCGTCGGCGCTCATGCCGAAGCCGATCATTTCGCCCAGTACTGCGGCTCCCCGGGCTTCGGCATGTTCCCAGTTTTCAAACACCATGATGCCGCCGCCCTCTCCGAGCGAGAGGCCTTTGCGGCCGACGGAAAAAGGACGGCACACGTCCGGCGAGACCACGCGCATGGCTTCCCAAGCTCGCAGCAATCCTTCGGCGAACACGGCCTCGCTCCCGCCGGCGATGGCGGCTGTTACCTGGCCGCTACGAACCATCCAAAACGCCTGTCCCAGGGCATGATTCGAGGAAGAGCAGGCCGTTGTCACCGTATAACCGGGACCGTGGATCCCGAACTCGAGCGCGATCCGGCTGGCCCCCGCGTTGGCCATGGTGCGCGGAATAGTCAGCGGCGCTACTCGGGGATTGTTCTCCCGGTACAGCCGTTTGTAGCCCTCTTCTTCGGAGAATTGGCCTCCGACGCTGGTGCCGGTGACCACGGCTGTACGGTCCGCTAATTCGGCATCGAAACGAAGACCGCTCTGCGCCACCGCTTCGCGGGCTGCCACCGTTGCAAATTGGGCGAAGCGCTCCAACACGATGAGATCTTTCTCAGTAAAATGCTCAGCGGGATTGAAATCCCATGCCTCCGCGCCTCGGTTGAACTTGTACGGTGGATTGCCCGGGTCGCTGAGCGGAAGAATTCGCGATTCGCCCGCCGCCAACCGGCTCCAAGACTCCGAAACCGTATTCCCCAGTGCACAAACCAATCCAAGTCCGGTGACCGCGACGCGGTTCACGCAGCACCCGGGGGAACGGCTAGGTTCTTCTGCTGAATGAGCTGCCGCACACCCGCGACTGTTTCCCGGACGGACCTCATAGTCTGCACACCTTCGTCCGGAATATTTATGCCAAATTCGTTCTCCAGGGCGAAGATAATATTGATCCCGTCCAGCGAATCGATTTTTAATTCCTCGAAGGTGCTGTCTAGTGAGATTCGCTCAGGCGGAATTCGCTGGGTTTGGGCGATCACGCGGATCACCTGAGAACCCAGGCCGTTCGCTTCGGAGTCTTCAGGCATGGCGTTTGAAAATCATGATAACGCCCAGTGACCGCCGCCCTTTTGCATCCACACGCAAAAAAAGCCGAGCGGGGAAAAGCCCACTCGGCCGAGTCGTACTCGGAGGAGGCCGGAGGTACCTCCTCGCATGAGTACAGGAGCTAAGCGTCAGTTGAGAAGACCGCCGTGTCCCAAACAGGCGATCTCCCAGCCGGAGATGCGATACTTGGCGAGCGCCGGCGGCAAGATAAAGTCCAATACATTCGGCTTCGCAGACCGGAAGCAGCACGGTGCGGACACGATGGGAGTTGTGTCCTTGTAGGCCAACATCATCAGATTGCCGGGCTCAACCGGCGCCAGAAACCGTTCGACCTGCGCTCCCAAACGAACCAGAGCTCTGCCGATGACATCCTCAGGTCCGGAGGGCGCGGTTGTCGAAGCAACCAGCACGGCATGCGGTTTTGTGCGGAGTAGATGCTGAAGCGAGCGCGTTACGTGCTCTTCCTCCTCGATGGCGGAGAGCGAGTAGCGCAAAGTAGCGCCGAAGCGTTCCAGCCGGGTATGGACTACGTTCTCGAACAGGGCGCGGGCGCGATCGCCATGCACCGGGTCCGAATACAGGACCGCTACACTGGGCTCGCGGATGGGACGGGCCTGCAGAATCGCACCCCGCTCGTTCAGCATCGACAATACGGTTTCGAGCTGCGATTGCGCCACTGCGAAGGGCGCGCTTTTCACGGTGGCTATGCGCTCGCCGGTCCGCGCATAACGGTAATTAGGAACGGTGGCGATCACTACGCTGCTGGTACAGTTGATCTGCTTCAGGAGCTCATCGTCCACCAGCGCGCAACAATCCTGCGTGGCAATCAGATTGGCCCGTCCCCCTGCAGCCAGCCTGATCTCCACCGATCCGCAGCACATGGCTTCCGCCACTGCCATTACGGCTTCGTCCTCGCCGACTTCACCGTCTTCCAGTTCGGTCACCCAGACTTGGCGCATACCTTCGGTTTCAAGCAGGCGAATGTCTTCGTCGCTCAAGATATGGCCTTTAGCTAGCAATTTCCTCCCGCCGGGCCGGAAGATGGTACAGCAGAGAATGCGGCCCGCAGATTGTTGAACATCCATTGTTAATGCGCGCAACCGAGTTCCTCCTCCTCACGTTCTCCCCAGTAGTACGGCTGGTACTAGGGGTGTGGTACTGAGTATACTGGTACCTGCGGTAGGGAATCCAGTAAAAAATGCGGTGATTTGCATTTTTTACATAGGACTAAATAGAATTAATCATCTTAATAGCGCCCGAAGAATCCGCTAAGATGCGCTTCGAACTTGCGGAAGTTGCACCAGTTCGTCGAACGAACTAGGATGCTCGTAGTAGTATGAAACGCCACCCGCTACCGTTTTTAGTCGCTTCAATACTGCGATTTCATCGCAATTCTGGAATTTCGGACAGCGAAGGCAGTCTTTCCACGCTTTCAATGGCAGCTCGCCGCGCTCCACTTCGGCGAATCCGAGTTTCACAAAAAATTGAGGGGCGTAGGTGAATGCGAAAAGTGCATGTAAATCGTTTTCATGCGCTTCCGCTTCGAGCGCTTCCACAAGCGTCCGTCCGATTCCGTGCTTTTTGACGGCTGGGAGTACTGCGAGCGAGCGCACTTCGGCGCTGGTAGGCGTGTAGAAATGAAGCGCGCCGCATCCCATCAGCAGGTCTCCATCATAGGCGACGGAGAAATCTCGGATATTTTCCGACATTTCGAACTCGGTTCTGGGCAGCATGATCCCATTCGCCGCGTACGAATTGATCAGCGATAAGATATTCGGAATGTCGCGCATGTTTGCCTTGCGCACCGCCACTGCGATCTGGGTCATGCCGTCGCCCCCTTCTCCGGAATAGAGGCACGAGTCAGCCGTGTCCCTAGCGTTTCGCCGGACAACAGACGAGAGCAGACATTCGGATCCTGTCCGGGCGCGACAATCACTTCGCCGATTCCGGCTCTCAGTGCTGCCACTGCCGCCTCCAATTTCGCCTGCATCCCCCCATGCGCTACCCCCGTCTCAATGAGCGCCCTGACCTGGTTGGGTGAGATATGCGGTAGCACTCTTCCGGCTTGATCCTTCACTCCTGCCACATCGGTAAGAAACAGGAGTTTTTCCGCACACCAGCCGTTAGCGCAAGAGACTGCCATTTGATCGGCATTCACGTTGTACACGTTTCCTTCCCGATCGCCGGCGATACAAGCCACCACCGGCAGATAGCCCGCACTCACCAACACATCCAGCAGCCGTCCGTCCGTGCCTGCCGGTCTTCCGACACACCCCAGCGCTGGATCCATTCGCTCGGCAACTGTCAGCGGGCCGTCCACGCCAGACAAACCGACTGCAGCTTTGCCCGCCGCAATGATCGCGGAGACCAGGCGCTTGTTCACGGCGCCGGCGATGACCTGGATTACCGCATCGATCACTGGCTCGTCCGAAATTCGAAGACCGGCCACGAATTGGCTCTTGACGCCGTGCTCCTCGAGAAATTGCGTCACCTGCTTGCCGCCGCCGTGCACCACCACCAGCTCCTGCTTGTCGGCAATTTCTGCCAATTGATGCGCAATAGCGTTGCGCGCATCGGCATTTTCCAGAAGCGAGCCGCCGACCTTGATCACCAGCTTCACAGCAGCGCCTCGGTTTCGGCGAAGCCCAGCATGAGGTTCATGTTCTGCACCGCTTGCCCTGCAGCTCCCTTACCGAGGTTGTCAAGGGCCGTCACGACCACGGCGCGCTGGCTTTCCGGGTCGAAAACAAATCCGATATCGCAGAAATTCGTGCGCTGAACGCCGCGCAAATCCGGCACCTTGCCGGGCGCGTACAATCGCACAAAAGGCTCGTCCGCATAAGCCTCCTCATAAATCGTCAACAAATCCACAGGCTTTTCCACACGCGTGGTACGGAAATAGATGGTTTCTAGTATGCCGCGCTCGATCGGCAAAAGGTGTGCTGTGAACGTCAATTCCCGCTCGCCCAAGCCCGAATTCTGTAGTACTTCCGGCACGTGGCGATGATCTAAGATGCCGTAAGCGCTGAAATTCTCCGCAATCTCGCAAAAGCTCGTCTTGAGCGATGCCTTTCTGCCTGCTCCGCTCACTCCCGATTTGGCGTCGCAGATAAAACTGCGGCTGCGATCCGCCACCTGCGCATCGATCAGCGGGCGAATGGCCAAGTTCGCCGCCGTCGGATAGCAGCCCGGATTGGCGACGAAACGCGCGCCGGAGATTCGTTCTCGATAGAACTCCGGCAGGCCGTAAACCGCTTCCTTCAAAAGTTTGGGCGCAGTGTGGCGCTCCTTATACCATTGCGAGTAAATCTCGGGGTCACGGAGGCGGAATGCTCCGCTGAGATCGATCACCTTTACGCCGGCAGCCAGAATCGCAGGCGCCATTTGGATCGAAACCTCAACTGGAGTAGCAAGAAAGACGAGTTGCAACCCCTCCTGCCGTATGGCATCCGGCATCGCTGGGATGGTTTTCAGCGGTTCCTGTCCAAGTGGCGCGTTGCGCCTTTCGGAATCCGACCGGTGCTCCAACAAAACGGGTTCCGTTTGCGGGTGGCGCGCGAGGATATGGATCAGCTCGGCCCCGCTGTAGCCGCGAAACCCGACGATACCCACGGCAACTCGGCCCGAGTAATTATTCACAACAATGAATAATTATACCAAAGCACACAGGCGTCTGCGGCCGTGTGCGCGCCTTATCGAAGCGCACAGGCTCTGGGGCCGTTGTGCGCGCCTTATCATAGTTGCTCGCTGGTGGATCGCGCCGCCAAATCGCCGATGATCGGCAGCCGGACTTCTTCCTGCTGGGCGGCCTTGACCAACAGGTAGATCCAGCAGATGAAAAGCCCGAGCTTCAACAGGCCTATCAGAAGGTGCTCGACGCCCCAGCCGGGAAAACCAGTAAACAGGAGCGTCGGCGCGGCGGAGCTGACGATCAGCCAGGCGACGAACAGATAGAGGGCCTGGAAAGCATTGAAGCGTACGCGCGGATTTTTGCGGTACTTCTGAGAAGCCAGGAAAATAATGGCAGGTATGACTCCAAAGACCGGGATATAGCACAAGATGGAAGCCGTGCGGTCGCTCATGCCCTCCAACAGGTCGGTGAATGGCTGCCCATGGAAAGGCTGCGGAGCGCCGCAATTCTGGCAGAATGCCGCGGCTGGGTGCACGCTGGTCCCGCACTGGGTACAAAAAGGCAAAAGCCACGTCTCCTGCTTAATTTCTATATCAGAGTACGTGAAAGAATCCAAAGATGTTCCCGGCCGGATGAGCAGGGCTTTGCTAGCATCAGGGCAGATGCGAGCGATCTTTCTTGCCTTGTGCGCATGCCTCTTCGCATCAGTCATAGCCGCAGCCGAAAAGCCACTGGAGATCTTCTTTGTTGACGTCGAGGGCGGCCAGGCGACGCTGTTTGTTACGCCGGAGCATCAATCGCTGCTGATCGACACCGGGTGGGGATACAACGCCTACCGCGACGCGAAGCGCATTACGGCCGCAGCGAAGCTAGCCGGCATCAAGCGAATCGATTATGTATTGATTACGCACTATCACGCGGATCACGTCGGTGGCGTCCCACAACTGGTTGCCAAGCTGCCGGTGGGCACCTTCATCGATCACGGCCCCAATCGCGAGAACACGAATTCCGTGAATCACCTGGTTTCGGAATACCAGGCCGCCATTGATGGATCGAACCACATCATTGCGAAACCGGGCGAGCACTTGCCCATCAAAGGCATCGACGCTGTGGTGGTGAGTGCGGACGGCAACCTGATCGATCAATCTCTTTCCGGCGCAGGCCAACCGAATCAATTCTGTTCCGGCGTGGCGCAGAAGGGTGCGGATGCAACCGAGAATGCGCGCTCCGTGGGCACGGTTCTGACTTTCGGCAAATTGCGAATCGTGGATCTGGGCGATCTGACCTGGGATAAAGAATTGGAATTGATGTGTCCGAATAATAAGCTGGGCCACGCCGACATCTTCGTGGTATCGCATCACGGGATGGATCTGAGTAACAGCCCGGCGCTAGTTCACGCGCTTGCGCCCCGTGTCGCCATTTTCGACAACGGGTCGAAGAAAGGCGCTGCGGCGTCGGCTTGGGATATCGTCAAGTCGTCACCGGGCCTCGAGGACATCTGGCAGCTTCATTTTGCTGACGCCAACGGACAGGAGCACAACGTCTCCGATCCATTTATCGCCAACGTGACCGAAGCCGATACCGGATATTACTTGAAAGTGACTGCCCACCAGGATGGAAGTTTCGAGGTTTTTAATCCTCGGAATAAATACTCGAAGTTCTATCCGGCGAAGTGAGTACTCGCGAAGCGATTAACCAAAGAAATCGCGGACTTTCTCAAACACCGTCTTTTCGTGCGGCGCGTTGTCGGTAGGCAGCACGGCGCGCAGTTCTTCGAACAGCCGGCGCTGCTCGCGCGTGAGTTTCTTGGGCACCTGTACATCGATGTGAACGAACAAATCGCCGCGTGCGCGGCTGTTCAGGTGCGGCACACCCAGATTGCGCAACCGGAATTGCGCGCCGGAATGGGTTCCTTCCGGCACACGAATCTTCTGCGGACCATCGATCGTTTCAATCTCGATCTCATCTCCCAGCGCAGCCTGCGCGATGTTGATGGGCAGGGTGCAATGCAGGTCGTTCTCGCGGCGTTCGAAGATGGGGTGTTCGGCCACCTTGATCACGACGTAGAGATCGCCGAGCTGGCTCCCAGGCGGTCCCGGGTTGCCTTCGCCGGAGAGCCGCAGCCGCGTGCCGTTATCTACGCCCGCCGGAATATTCACCTTGAGTTTTTTCTCGACCCGGCTGAATCCCTCGCCTTTGCACTGCGGACAGGCCTGACGGATTACCTTACCGCGGCCTCCGCAGGTGGGACACGTCTTGCGGATTGAAAGGAAACTCTGCTGGTATAACACTTCCCCGCGGCCGTTGCAGACCGAACAGGTGATCAACCCGCCGTTCGGTTCCGCTCCGCTGCCTTGGCATTTCGAGCATGCCTCCATGCGTGGAATCTGCAGATCCGCGGAGAGGCCGTGCATCGAATCCTCGAAACTGATCTCCAGGTCATAGCGGATGTCCTCGCCGCGCAGCGTTCTGCCGCGGCGACCGCGCCCGGTCCCGAACAGATCGCCGAGCCCGAACAGATCGCCCAGAATATCGCCGAAGTCCGCGAATGCGTTGGGATCGAAGCCCTGCGCGCCGGCGCCATTCACGCCCTGGTGACCGAAACGGTCGTACGCGGCGCGTTTCTGCGAATCGCTCAGCACCGCGTATGCTTCCGCCGCTTCCTTGAACTTCTCTTCCGCTTCGCGGTTTCCAGGATTGCGATCCGGATGATATTGCAGCGCCAGCTTGCGATAGGAACTCTTGAGCGTCTGCTCATCGCACTCGCGAGAGACGCTCAGAACCTCGTAGTAATCTCGTTTGGCGACACTCATCAGGGCTTAAGCTTCGCTACCTACCGATTAACCGCGACCTTCAGCATCGCGGGGCGTAGCAGCCGCCCTTTGAATTTATAGCCGCGCTGATATTCTTCCAGGATAGTCTGATCGGGGTGGTCTTTGGTGTCCACCATATCCACGGCGTGATGCTCGTGCGGGTTGAAAAGTGCGCCCTCGGTCGAAAGCGGCTCCAGGCCGAGCTTGCGCAACGATTCAGCCAGCCGGTTATAGATCAACTCCATTCCGCGCGCGTATTCCTTGTCAGCGGTCTCCACTTTGAGCGCTCGCTCGAAATCGTCAAGAATCGGCAACAGCGCTTTCACCGTGTCCATGGCCGCGTATTCGAACAGCTCACTCCGTTCCCGCTCTACGCGCCTGCGATAGTTCTCAAATTCCGCTTGGCGCCGCTGCAGCAATTCCTGCAACTCGCTTTTTTCCTTCGCCAGACGCTCGCGGTCGCCCGCGTCCACTGATATTGTGCTCTCGCGAGAGGCCGTGCTCTCACGCTCGTCTGGCGCATACGACGGGTGCTCCGCCAAAGGTTGCACCTCCTCGGTTGCAACGCTGTTGTTGTCGTTCATAGGTTCCATAACTACCGGTTGTTCTTGAGTTACGCGAAACTCCCCAGAATCTCAGCGTAACAAAGTGGCGGAGGCGCCATCGGATGAGACCCCCGCATCCCCTCATTGGATGTTCGGAATTGGGCTAAAGGTGCGGTTCCGAACATTGCCTGGCCATTCGAACGTGAAACGCTCCGAATAAAAAGCGAATGGCCGAGGCTGCTATGGGCCGCGATTGCGACCGTCCCTCAGCTCGCGCCGCCTTCTTCGACCAGCAGCTTGCGCGCCGATTCGAGTTCTTTTCTCTTCTCCGCGTCCACCTTCGGATACGACAGCTTCAGCGATTCGAGCAAATCGATGATGGCAGAAGCCACCACCATCCAGGCGAACCATTTGTGGTCAGCGGGAACCACATACCAAGGCGCATGCGGAGTGGCAGTGTGGCGGATCGTGTCTTCATAGGCGCGCATGTAGTCATGCCAGTGCTCGCGTTCCCGCACGTCGTCCTCCGAAAATTTCCAGTTCTTGTCGGGATCGTCCAGTCTCGCCAGAAACCGGCTCCGTTGTTCTTCTTTCGATAAATGTAGGAAGAACTTCCGGACGACGGTGCCATTACGCTCGAGATAACGCTCAAATGCGTTAATAGCCTCGAATCGTTCCTTCCAGATTCTTTTCGTGACCAGCGGCGGTGGAATCCGCTCTTGCCGAAGCACCGGCGGATGCACTCGCACAATCAGTGTCTCTTCGTAATACGACCGGTTGAAGATGCCGATGTGGCCTCTGGGCGGGAGGTACTTCCACGAGCGCCACAGAAAATCGTGACTCAAATCCTCGGCTGAGGGCTGCTTGAATGAATAGACTTGGCAGCCTTCCGGATTCACGCCAGACATGACATGGCGGATAGCGCTGTCCTTGCCTGCCGAATCCATGCCTTGGAAGATGCCCAGAACCGCCCAGCGGTCCTGGGCATAGAGCTTCTGTTGCATCTCGTTGAGCTGCTGAATGCCGTCTTCCAGGAACTGGTTCGCCTCGTCTTTAAGATCCAATCCCTGCGTGTCCTTGGGATCATGATCTTTGAGCCGGAATTTCTTGCCCTGTTCAATGCGATACGGCTCGATCAGCTTCGCAAGTTTGGGGAATTTCCGGGGCATTGAGCGTCGACGGCACAAGAAGATTCTGGTCGTCGCCCCACCAATCTATCAGGTGAGAACATGCAACCGGTC
>DATJUG010000051.1:0-31889 GCA_035502635.1 Bryobacteraceae bacterium | reverse complement strand
TGAGCACCTCCAGGCTCTTCAATTTTGCCGCCAGCGTAGTTCGTTTTAAGCGCAGCATGTCAGCCGCAAGTTTCTTGTTCCCTCGTGCGCGTTCGAGCGCCTGCTCCAGCAAATTCAGCTCGATCCGGGCAATCACTACTTCGAAATCGAGCCCCTCCTCGGGCAGCGCGATAATGTGCGGCTCGCCCATATCCAAGGGCTTCGGTGCCCCCTGCACGGGCAGACTGAAGTCCGACGGCAGAAGCGTTGTTCTATCCCCGGAGAGAACGATCGCCATCTCAACCGCATTTTCCAGTTGCCGCACATTGCCAGGCCAAGAGTATTGGCACAACCGGTGCAGCGCTTCAGAAGAGGCGGTTTTCAGCGGAAGCTTTTCCTGGTCGCAAATTTTCCTGATGAAGTGCTGCACCAGCAATGGAATGTCCGTCATGCGTTCCCGCAACGGTGGAATTCTGATCGGCACCACATGTAGCCGGTAGTAGAGGTCCTCGCGAAATTTTCCTTTTTTTACCCGCTCCAGCAGGTCGCCATTCGTCGCCGCGATCACTCGCACGTCGACGCGGGTAGTCTCCGAACTGCCGACTTTTTGAAACTCCCGTTCCTGAAGCACGCGCAGCAGCTTGGCTTGAAGGTCCAGCGTCAAGTCGCCGATTTCATCCAGAAACAGGGTTCCTTCGTCGGCCTGCTCGAAACGGCCCATGCGTGCATTAGTTGCACCCGTAAATGCGCCTTTTATATGTCCGAACAATTCGGCTTCGAGCAAATTGTCCGGAATCGCGGCACAATTCACTGCCACCATCGGTTTGCCGGCGCGCGGACTGGCTTGGTGAATCGCTCTCGCGACCACCTCCTTTCCACTACCGGTCTCACCCAAGAGAATCACCGTGGATCGACGGCCCGCAATCAGCGCCACCATATCGGTGACTTTTTCCATGGCCGGGCTGTTTCCGACCACCATCTGCCGCCACGAGCCGCGGCCGCTTGGCGGACCGCATTGCCGCGCAGATAATTTGGCCAAGAATTCGGCAAGCGAATTCCGCTCCGGATAGCGATCGAAATAGTGATAAGCGCCAAGCTGCAGCAGTTGCACCGCCTCCGCCGCGGTGCCCGAATCCCGAATACATAGGATGGGCAGAGACCGCTTAACCCGGAGCATTTCTTCCACCACAACGCCGGCATCGTCTTCGATAAGCGGCAAACAGACGATGCACGCTTCAAAGGCGTCGCGCTCCTGCTCAAGCTCGAACAGAGCTTCCCCGAGCGATTGCGTCACCTGCCACGCATGGGCGCCTGAGAGCAACTGCGCCGGATCCGGCGCTAACGCCGAATCGGCCAACCAAAGTATTTTCATGCCGCTAATAAATGATCGGCGACAAAAGTTTGGCGCTTTAGGGCACAAGTGAATTTTTTCGCTACTTCCCGCCCCGTTCGAAATGCTCTTCGATCTCTTCAAGCGTCTTCCCTTTCGTTTCCGGCAGGAAGAAGACCGCGGTTATGAAGTAGATTACGGTGAAACTGACGAAAATAAAGAACATTGTCGAATAGCCGTAGTTGCTCACGACCGGCAGGAATATGGCCGCCAGAGTGGTTGAGACTACTTGATTAATGACTAAGGCGATGCTCATCCCGTTCGACCGGATGCGGGTGGGCATCAGCTCGGAAAGCGCCAGCCATACACAGACGCCCGGGCCGATAGCGAAGAACGCCATAAACGCGTAGAGACTTAGAGCCACCAGCCAACCGTGCCTCGCACCGGGTACCGGACTGATCAGAGCTTTGTCGATTCTTAGCGGCGCGCTGCGCGCGGCATCCAGATTTGCGAATGGATTCTTGAAGAATGCCTCGACTCTGGTACCCGGCACGCAACTCGCGCGGGTAATTACAATCGGCGGAGCGGCGGGATCGTCCGAACGTACAACGTTGGTCGCTGCCGTGAAATCTCCATATGAATAGATCACCGTCAGCGCCGCCCGGCCGGTTTGTATTCCCTTGCCGGCATCGCCTGCATTCGCCAATAGCTTGTCCGCCTCGGCGGCATCGAAACGCAGCGTCGTGGTCTGATCTGGCGTAACCAGCGATTGGACGGCAGCGCGCGCGTCAACGTGCAGCTTCTCCGTGCGCAGGAAGAGCAGACCGGTAATGGAAAGCGAAACAATGATACCGGCCGTACCGATCATGAGAAGAAACTTACGCCCTCTACGATCTACTAACATGACCCCGACAATCGTTAGTAGGAAGTTGACGGCTGTAAATATGACATAACCCCAATGCGCTGCCACATCGGATAGCCCGCTTTCAAGAAGAATATTCGTGTTATAGCCGATAATAGAATTGATTCCTGTCGCGGTGTTACAAAATAAAATAATGCAGGCTAGCACGAAAGGAATAACATACTTTCGCCGTAAGAGCGATTCCTTGACTCTCTTGCCGGTCGATTTGGCAGCCTCTTCAGCCGATGCGGTCTCCTCCATTTCCTTCAGCTCTGTCTTGGCTTGTTCGGTCGTTCTCGAACGCAGAAGCGCTGTATAGGCTGCTTCGCTCTTGCCGCGGCGGAATAACCAGCGTGGAGATTCCGCCACCAGAGCGCTACCGATTACGAACAAGATCCCCGGCGGGAGCGACACCCAAAATATCCGGCGCCAGGCTAGATCTTTGAAGGCGAACACGGTCGCGGCATCCGCCATCTTAGTAACGTCCGCCACTCGGTAACTGAAATAGATGCCAATCAGCGCCGCTGCAACGATGCCCAGCGTCAGCAGCCATTGAAAAATGCCAGTTCCCTGCCCTCGTTTCGATGCCGAAAGGCACTCTGCGAGATAGAGTGGCACGACAACTCCGATAAATCCCCCACTTACACCCTGTAACAGCCGCCCGAAAAACAAAGGCCCATAGCCGTGCGACAGAGCAATCATCGGAATACTCACGACGAACGTAACGCCGCTGAGCACCATCAACGGCTTGCGCCCCATCCAATCGGCCAGCAGCCCGGCAAATAGGGTCGAGATCACGCTGCCCAGCAGCACGGCCGCCACAATGATTGAGAGCTGGCCGGCGTTCAGTCCGGAGGTCGCTTCCAGATAAGGCAAAGCGCCGCCGATGATGCCGACATCCACTCCGTAGAGCAGTCCCCCGAGACCGGCAACCAGTAAAAGAAAACGATTGTATGTAGCCTTTGTGTCTTGAATCGGCATGCGGTCGCCCTGTTCGCTCTCCTTCTTATTCGAAACTCTTATGCAAAGTGCAGAACTTTCTTTACACCTTTAGCCACAGTGCGCCAGTTATTCCTCACTTCGGTGAGGCGCCTTCTGCCGCTGGCCGTCAATGCATAAAAGCGTGCGCGCCGGCCATTTTCTGTGACTTTCCAGGACCCAGCGATCAACTTTTCCTTTTCGAGCCTGTGCAGCGCCGGATAGAGCGAGCCCTCCTCGATTTCGAGCAGACCCTCCGAGGCGCTGTGAATGTGGTGTGTGATTCCGAAGCCATGGTTCGGCCCCTGATCGAGCGTCTTCAGGATCAGCAATTCGAGTGAGCCTTGTAGATTTTCGGTAGCTCTGGCCATTGGTTTACCCTAGCACGCTAGGGAAACCGAGTACCTCCGCGCTCCTCTCCCTACGACAATGACCGGGTATTTTTTCTAGCAATCTTGATTGGGTTTTCTCTGTCTGCTTGCCGACTCCAAATGCGTCCCATCTGAGGAACAGAACAATGTATCACCACGTAAAAAAACTGATGTACACCGTGAATGTCGGAACGCCGGATCCGAAGTTCGGAAACATGCTTCTCGAGCAGTTCGGCGGCGCCAATGGCGAGCTCGCCGCGGCGATGCAATATTCCATACAAGGTCTGAATTGCGAAGATCCGAAACGCAAGGATCTGTTGATGGATATCGGCACTGAGGAACTGAGCCATCTGGAGGTGGTGGGCACCTTGGCTCGCATGCACCTCAAGCCCACAAAGAAAGAACGAACCGCAGCCGAAGCAGACCCGCTAATCGCGATCGCGGGCGGCGGAGGCGTCTCTCTTTTCAATTCGATGGGCGATCCCTGGACAGCCGACTATCTCAAGGTCACAGGCGAGCTGGATGTCGATCTTCGGAGTAACATAGCCGCCGAAGCACGCGCCAAGATCGTTTACGAGCGGCTCATCAACTTCACCGACGACCAAGGAACCATCGATGCGTTGCAATTTCTGATGACCCGCGAGATTACTCATATGAAGGCGTTCACGTTTGCCCTCGAAAGCATGGGCAAGGACCGTTTCAGCGTGGGCCTGATCCCCCCGACCTCAGGTCTTGTGGATCAGTATTTCAACGATTCGACAGGCGAAAACGACGAAGGCGATACCGACGCCCGCGGCCCCTGGAACGAGGGCGACGATTGGCAATTCATCGAGGCCCCGGCATTCCAGCAGTTCAAATCCAAGCAAGCTGGCACCCGCGAGTCTGGTACTCCGTCGCTCAAGGAAGGAAATTCCGCTGATGCCGGCGACGGTCACGCAAAGACCGGCCACAAGCGATCCGCCACTGCTTCCTCCAAGTGACGAACGTCACGTTCCTACTAACTCCGCCTGAACAATAAACCGTTCCGGGGCGTCGCCGACGTACCGGAACGGGTAGCAGGTAACTAGCGTCAGCCCAGCCGCGCTTTGCGGCGCAAGCACCCTCGTATCGTTCCGGCTTACTACGCGAATCCGCCTTACCACGTAGACATATGTCCGATCGGCTCTTACCCGAAGCCGATCACCAACCCGTATGCCGCGAAGAGCTCGAAACTCAGCGTCGCGGTGTCCCGCAATTACGGCATTACCGCTCGCACCCAGCGCCGCGGTCCCGGCGACATGTCCCGCGGCCACGCTGAGGGCGTTTTCATCGGCGCCCTCCACAACCGATACGGTCATCCCAAGCCGAGGAATCTCCAAGCGCCCCAGCAGCCGGAGACCGGGTCGAAACGCTTCCACAATTTCCGGCCGTGATTGAAATAGAGCTCGTTCCGTCACTCTCCACCCGGCGGTGACCAGAAGGCACAGCCCCGCAACGATCAGCCCTATCTCCGCCCAGCGCCTCGGCATGAAATGTTCTTTCTATTCAGGCTGTGCTGCCCGATGCCGCAAAGCGGTCACCAGCGCCTCCAGCCGGCGATTTCGTACCTTCAGGCGCGACAGCTCGTCTGCGTTCTCCTGGCGGATACTAAACACCGATGGCGGAGTCTCCATTCGCTGATGCATCGCAAGCGTTCCCTTAGCGCCGGCGGCCGCCGCGAAACCAACGAAGACGCCCGCCACGGCGGTCAAGCCGATTCGTCTCCACTGCAATCTCAGAAATGACCAGGTCTGATCGCGCTGGGCCACGGGGCGATCACTTGCGAATCCTCTAACTCGCTTCATTGGCACTCCGGGTCCGTCGCCGCAACACCAAAGACAGGGAACCCGCCATCGTCAGCAGCAGTCCCCACAAGCCAAGCGCGAACGTATTCGTTGCCGTTTTTGGCATTCGCGGCTGCGGTTGGTTCAGTGCTGCTCGGGTTTGGGATTCGGTCGCCGCAACGGCACTTGCAACTTGGCGGGGCGAAGTTTCCGCCGGCCGCGCCTCCGCGTACTTCTCCGCCGACACACCTTCGCCTTTGTGATCCGGTCCTATCCGCTGCGGCCTCAGCAGCCAAAGCGTCACCACCTTCATGTCATCTGGAGACAAATTCGAGGGCAATTTGTCATATTCCGGGTCCACCGCTAACACACTATCGCCGCTCTCTCCTGTAATTTTCGCGGCTTCCGCCTTCGGATAGACCACTTCCAACGGCGCCGAGCACCCCGGGCACGCCCACCCTCTCAAAATCTCTTCCTTTCCCTTCTGCCTGAAAAATATCAATCCGTTCTCCACTGCGGAGCCCAGCTTGCCATTTGGCACTGTCAGCAGCAAATAATGTTTGTCATTGTCCTTCGCGGCGATACGCAGGATGGCACGGTCCTGCAACCGGTCTTCTACGCTGAAAGCGTACGTGCCAGCCTTCAATGTGGCTCCGGGAATCTGCAGCTTCTGTTCTAGTTGGATGCTTTGCGTATCTGTGCCAGCCCAGCCGCCCACAGGCGCCGCAAAAACCGTCGCCACCACCGAACCCAGCGCCCAGAGGGATCTCAACGTCATCGGGAACTCTCCTCATTCGTTCATACGAGAGTCCTGCTGTATTTGGATTTCAACCTGGAAGATCTGACAGTGAGATTCGAAACTAGCGTTGCACGGTCACGCGTGCGCGCCACTGCGCCGGCGGCGGTGCGCCCTGGCTCGTCGGCTATGAGGAGCCGACCGTTCCTTCTGCAATTCATCCACCAAGGCTTGTAATTGCTGGTTCTCTGCTTTCAACCGCGACACTTCTTGCAACGTGGCTTGCTCAGCCGCATTACTCTGAGCCGCTGTATTTTCGAGTACCGCGGGCGCGGGTTGGTTCGTAGTCACTCCTGCCGCGTAAACAACTTGACTCAGCGCCGTGTAGTCCCTGGAACTAACTGCTCCAGCGAAAAAGCCGGCCAACAAGCCTCCCATGACCGCCACAGCAATCTTCGTCCAGTGTTGGCTCAGGTAGCTTACGCAGACACTTACATAATTCGGAACTGCGGGAGCGGAATAGACAACCTTCATCGGATGGCAAAAAGGGCGCAATGTCGCCATCGACTGGCTACTGACCTGCATACTGGTGCTCCATTTCTCTGTTGCGCCGAACCCAGTCAGTCCGAGCGGTCGCCTAGCCGAGCCTAGACAGCCCGCAAAAATAAGGAAGTGCCATCATATCACTCCACGAACAAAGTTGGAAGAAAGTGTTTCACGGTTCCCGAGGCCGTGCCCGGCTATTGTGGGTAATTCTGTATATACGAGTCCCGCGGCAGGCCCAACGCTCGAACCTTCTGCCGCATGCGGGTCGCATCTTCGCGGCTCATGCGCCCGCCTGCCACAACCAGATAGGGACTTCCGCCGCTCGGAGTAAAGACCTCGGCGCCGAGCCCCGGATGTTTGGCATTTACCGAACGCGCTTTGCTCTCTGCATCCGCTTGGTGCGCATATGTGTAGAGCACCACGCGCCAAACCGGTCCTTTGACGAAATCAGATTGATGGGCGCTGGGAACTGCCGTAGGCTGCGGATGTGAAACCGTCTTTGCATCCTCTGGCGTGACCGTCTTGGACTCCCATGCCGTTCCTTGTGCCGGAGCAGTAGCATTTCGCGATGCAACCTGCCGGGTCACCGGAACCGGCGTGTGCTTTGGCCGCAGCAGCCAAATCAATCCCAAAACGACAATGATGCCCGCCGCTGCATAAATCCACCACGCACGAAGCTTGGGCTCGGAACGATCGGGCACACGTGGGGCTAATGGCGCGTACTTTCTTGCGGGGATGCTTGGGGTGTTCACAGGAATGCCGGACTTCGAAGCCGTAGCCCCCATTCCAGCGCCTGCAGCGGCTGCCAAAACCGGCTTTGCTGTTGCCGGCGCCGCACTCCGCCCTCGGAACAGTGCCTCAACCTGCCCCACTTTGACCCTGGCCTCGGGATCGGCATCCAGACATCGGCTCGCGATGGCATCGAACGGCGCCGGCAACTTCGCCGATTGCTCCGCACAATCCGCGCCGCAAGGCTGTTGCGTCAGAATCTCGATCAGCGTTGCACCCACGCACCACAAATCCGCGCTAGATGTCACGTTCGCGCCCACGCTCTCCGGAGCCATATATCTCGCCCTCGGCAACGTCAGCCCCGGTGCTACGCCCGCCCTGCGTACACACTCGGTGGAAAGTTTGATGGAATCGCCGATCGCGATAATCTGTTCGGGCGACACGCACCCGTGGACCAATCCATGTGAGTGCAGTTCCTCCAGTCCCCGGATCAGCGCGAGCAAAACATCGCCCGCTTCTTGCTTGCTCAACGCGCGCTCCTGGACTGCGGTATCTAGCGTCTCGTCAGGCCGCTTCAAAACTACGTACGCAAACGTCGCATCGTCAAGCTCTGTCAGGCCGGCTCCCAAGGGCGTCGCCAGATGCTGCTCCTTGAGTTTTCTGCTGCTTTCCCACGTCGCGGCCTGCTCTTCGGCCTCGCTCACCGGCGCAACAAATAACTTGGCATACGCGTTGGCCGATGAATCGCCCAGCACGCGTACCTTAAAAGTTGCCTGGCTCTCTTCAGCGGCCAAAATCGATTCGAGCTGATATCCGCCTTCGAGTATGGTGCCCTGCAGCCGCGTCCAATCCAGATCGTTTGTTGTGGGTTCGCCAGGCATCATTAACGGAAGTAATCGCGCTATTCGAGGCATGCGCTCCCGTCAGGATACCAATTCCGCGTGCCGATTCTCTCGCACCGCGCTCTGCGGACTATCTCCTTACGCCGATTCCCCGCTCGTCCTCCTATAATCGGATCATGAATCGCACCGCCTGGATCGCGTCCCGCCAACACGATCCGATTCGCACCCAGATCCACTATGCCCGCAAAGGCGTGATCACTGGCGAAATGGAGTACGTCGCCAGCCGCGAAGATCTTGCGCCCGAGCTGATCCGCGAGGAAGTGGCGCGCGGCCGCATGATCATCCCCGCCAACCTTCACCACCACAGCCTCGAGCCCATGTGCATCGGCGTGGCCTCCAAATGCAAGATCAACGCCAACATCGGCAATTCTTCCACCACCTCGAACATTGACGAAGAGCTCGCCAAGCTGAACTACGCCGTCAAGTACGGCGCCGACACGGTCATGGATCTGTCCACCGGCGGCGATATCCCGCGCATCCGCCAGGCCATCATCGACGCCTCGCCCGTTCCCATAGGCACCGTGCCCATCTATGAGGCGCTCAATCGCGTTCGCCGCGTCGAAGATCTGAACCTGAACGTCATGCTCGAGGTCATCGAAGAGCAAGCCGAGCAGGGCGTCGATTACATGACGATTCATGCCGGCGTGCTCGTGCAGTATGTTCCGCTCACCACCAAACGCATTACCGGAATCGTCAGCCGCGGCGGCGCCATCCTGGCCGAATGGATGGTCAAAAAGCACAAGCAGAATTTCCTCTACGATAACTTTGATGAGATCTGCAAAATTTTTCAGAAGCACGACGTCAGCTTTTCTCTCGGCGACGGCCTGCGCCCCGGTTGTCTCGCCGATGCCAGCGACGCCGCGCAATTTGCCGAGCTGAAGACCCTCGGCGAGCTCACCAAGAAGGCCTGGGAGTACGACGTCCAGGTCATGATTGAAGGCCCCGGCCACATCCCGCTCGACCAGATCGCCCTCCAGGTCGAAAAAGAGCGCGAGATGTGCTATGAGGCGCCCTTCTACACCCTGGGGCCGCTCGTGACCGACATCGCTCCCGGCTACGACCACATCACCTCCGCCATCGGCGCCGCCATGATCGGCTGGCACGGCGCATCCATGTTGTGCTACGTCACACCAAAGGAGCACCTCGGACTGCCGAATCGCGAAGACGTCAAGCAAGGAATCATCGCCTACAAGATCGCCGCACATGCCGCCGATGTGGCGCGTCACCGCAATGGCGCTCGCGATCGGGACGACGAGCTTTCACGAGCGCGTTTTAACTTCGATTGGCGCCGCCAGTTCGCTCTGTCTCTCGATCCCGAAACCGCCGAAGCCATGCATGACGAGACCTTGCCCGAAGAAGGCTTCAAGGACGCTGCCTTCTGTTCCATGTGCGGCCCGAAATTCTGTTCTATGAACCACTCCGCAAAAACGCAGGAGTTCACCGAAGCAGACGCCGCCGCCGTTCTTTCTGAAGCCAACTCCGAAAGCATCGTGAACATCTCATAAGGCCGCAGAAATGAAAATCGGTCTTTCCTTCCTCCTTCTGGCCGCGATCCTTCAGGCCGCCAGCACACCTTCGCCGGCCCTGCTGGTGCTCTCCAAGGGCGATAACGCCCTCGAAATCGTCAACCCCGCGAACCTGCAAATCATCGCTGCCGTGCCATGCGGGCCCGATCCTCACGAAGTGATTGCCTCGACCGATGGGAAGCTGGCTTATGTCTCGAATTACGGCGGCGGCGCATACAACACGCTGTCCGTCGTTGACCTGGTCACAAAACAAGCGTTGCCCAAGATCGATCTCGGCGCGCTTCGTGGTCCCCATGGCCTCGTCTACTCGCACAATAAGGTCTGGTTCACCGCCGAAGCCGCTAAGGCAATCGGCAGTTACGATCCCGCAACGCAGAAGGTTAATTGGATACTCGGTACCGGTCAGAACCGAACGCACATGCTCTGGGTGTCCGAGGATCTCAAACACATCGTCACCTCCAACGTCAGTTCCGCCACCGTGAGCATGATTGACCAGACTACCGTTCAAGCTCCTGCGTTTGGGCCTGGTCCCGGAGGTCCGCCGCCCGGAGCGCCGAAGGGTCCAGGTCCAGGAGGCCCTCCACGGCTCGACTGGAATGAAACCGTCGTCCCGGTCGGCCATGGCTCCGAAGGATTCGACGTTGCTCCGGATGGCAAGCAAATTTGGGTCGCCAACGCGCAGGACGGTACCCTCTCGGTGATTGATGTTGCAGAGAAAAAAGTCGTTCAAACGCTGGATGCCAACGTCAAGGGCGCCAATCGATTGAAGTTCACCCCTGATGGGAAGCTGGTCTTCGTCTCCACCTTGGGCGGCTCCGACGTGACCGTATTCGACGCCGCCACTCGGGCCGTTCGAAAGCGCATTAACATTGGGCACGGCGCGGCCGGAATTCTAATGCAGCCGGATGGTGCACGCGTCTATGTGGCCTGCACGCCCGATGATTACGTCGCCATCATCGATCCCGCGTCGCTCACAGTCAGCGGCCATATCGGAAATATCAAGCACCCCGACGGCCTTGCCTGGGCAGTAAGCCGCTGAGCTCTGCACCGCTGAGATCCGTACTCCCCTTGACTATCTACAACCTTCGGGTCTATTGTAGATAATCAAGGGGAGAAACCATGCCCTGGGTTTCTAAACTGACTGGCGTCTTTCTGTCGCTCTTTAAGCGCCAGAAGCTTGAGGCCATCTCGACAACGAGCTTCGCTATCACCTGGAGCAGGAGACTGAAAGCAACATCCGTTCCGGCATGTCGCCGGAGGAGGCCAAGTTTGCGGCGCAACGCCTGACAGGCTCGGTTGCTCTTTACAAGGAAGAGTGCCGCGATGCGCACGGCGCCGGCTGGATTGAAAACTTCATCCGGGATCTGCGCTACGCCCTCCGCATGCTCCGCCGCACCCCGCTCTTTACATTCGCCGCGCTCGCTACCTTGGCTCTCGGCATCGGCGCGAACACCACCGTGTTCACCTTCGTCGAAAACATCATTCTTCGCTCTCTTCCCGTTCCCATCAACTGTGACCGGAGCCGCATCGGTCAGCTTCCTCCAATCTGCTGAGCAATGCGCTTGCGTATGGATCTCCGGATGAGCCGGTTCGCGTACAGGCGATCAGTGGCGCGGGAAGGTTTGAACTCTCGGTCGCCAACGCCGGCCAGCCGATTCCGAAGGCCGCGTTGGATCGTCTGTTCCAACCTTTTTATCGCAGCGCGGTGCAGCGCGATGGTGAGGGCCTGGGTCTGGGTCTTTATATTGCACATGAGATCGCGAGGGCTCATGGCGGCACGCTAGAAGTTCAGTCGACACCAGAGGAAACCCGGTTCACGTTCCGGATGCCAGAGAACTGTAATTCTTGAGCGCCTCCATCGCCGGGTTTCCTCTCAAATCCAGCGCCGGACGCGGCGGCAATACTCATCGAAGGCCTGTCCTTCACGGGCACGCAAGTGGGGCTCCTCGAGCAGCGTGACTACCAGGTGGAAGCATGCGAACGCACAGGCGCCATAGATTGCAACCGGGCGCGAGGCGTAGAGGATCGCTTGGCCGAAGATGACTAACAGAACCGCCAGATACATCGGGTTGCGGGAGAATTTGTACGGGCCGATGCGTACGAGCGCCGGTGGTTCCTCGCCCAAAACGAAGCGTAGATGCCGCGCAAAAAAGATAGCGGGTGTGCCATGGGCAACCAGAAAATGCAGCAGGCATACGGCATAGAGCGAGACACCGGCGAATAGCAGGAGCCAACCGGCTCGCCACCAGCCGGGCTCCAGATGAGCAGCACCCAGAATATTTTGTGGAATCAGTCCGGCGATCACACAGGGAACCATCAGCGTAAACACCACGCCGCGGATCCAGATCATCGTCGTCCGTCGTCACCCCGCTTCGCCGGTGTCGGTGCTCCAGCTCTGCTCGAGCATGAGCGTATATTCGCCGGAAGCATAGAGATCGAAGATGAATTCATTCGGCTCAGGCCGGTCGAAGTTCGTGTCTTTGAGCCGCTGGTCATACCACTGATCGAGATAACGGTGATACCGCCGCAGGAACTCGCAGGAAAAAGCCTCGGCGGGCGGCATCTCCTGAAAAACGGCGTGCAAGCCGAAGGAACGCCGGAAGAGGGAACAGAAATCGAGCACGCCCCAGCCCTCGAGCTTCGTGCGGACATGAGCCGGCACGTACTGCACCAGCAGCACCGCGAAGGTCTCGACTCGCATGCGGCGGCCCTCAAAGGCAGGAGCGGCGGTGGCAGTCTCGGCACACTGTTCTGTCCACCGGCCGACATCCTTTCCGATGTAGTACAGCATGCGGAATTCGGCGTAGCGGCCGCGTAGCAGTTGTTGATCCAGGTCTTGCGTGGCAAGCTCTTGGCGCGGCAGGAAGCCTTGCAGCGCCAGACTCGCCCGTGAACTTTCCATCAGCACCGACGTGTCGTCGGGGCCCGAAAAGGGATGCAAAATCAATGGCGGCAGCCGGAAGGCGTCTACGCCCGAAGGTCTCATCGTGAAATCCGCAGTCGCTGGCAAACGTCTCAACCTAACCCAGTTGGTATTAACCTTACAGACACGCCCACTCTGGGCGTAAGGCGGGCAGGAAACAAACTCCACCCTCACAATTCGTATCGGCACCAAACTCATCCAGGTCCATAGTTTCCCCGCCTTGCGGGTGCGTTTTCGAATACCTATGGTTTCTTAACGACAGTCGAAATAGGCACCTCGCAGCACTTTTCGACCGGCGGTCCCGGCACGTTGGCCGGCCGCTTCAGCTCCAGATCGATCAGCGACTGCATCTGTTCCCAGGAGATTGCTCCGCCCACTGCGCGGCCGTCGATAAACAGCGTCGGAGTCTGCTCGATCTGCAAGCCTTGTCCGGCTTTGAGGCTTTGATCAACAATCGGCGCCGTAGCATGCGTGTCGATGCAATTCGCAATCTTCGCCGCATCCAACCCGTTCTCTTTCGCGAAAGCGAGCGTTTTCTCGCGCAGATTCGTTTGATTCACCTCCTGCTGATGTTCAAAAATCCAATCGTGAAACGCCCAGAAGGCAGGAATTTTCTGATCCGCTATGCAATGGGATGCTTCCGCCGCCGCCCGCGCCCAAGGGTGAATCGATTCGATCGGATAATCCTTGAAAATCACACGAACGTCATTCGGAAATTTCTGAGGGATGTTGTCGCGCAGAGTCTTGGCGAGTTGGCGGCAGTAAGGGCATTCAAAGTCGCTGAAGACGACGATGGTCACTTTTGCGGTGGTCGGGCCAAACGAAGGTCCGTCGGTGGGCAGATGCTGGAGCGTGTCGAGAAACGGGCTGTCGCTCAAGTCCCAAATCGTTCCATTGACGAAATGCTGGCCATCCGGCGTGACATAGTAGACCCGGTCGAGCCGATTCAGTCCCTTGGTGAGATGTGCAACTACCCGGAAGTAACCTTTGTATGCGCTGGGGATTGGATCGTCGATGGAAAACTGCACGTCGGAGTTGAAACCCTCCGCGTAACGGATATAGGCCTCGAGTTTCGGCTTATCCAGTTTGGGCGGCTCGGCCTCGGCAGCAGCCAGGACGCCGCAGATGCACAATGCCAGCAGCGTACCGAGCGCGCAGTTTCGTTGCATGATCTGTCACAAGTTTACAAACCTGGAAGCGCAAAGGGCGCGGATACGCGCCACTAGTCAAGGAAGGAGCCGACGGCTCTTTGCGTGGCGCGCAAGCGCACAGCCGATTTGTGGCGTTGTGCGCGACTTCATCGGGGACCGTTTTGCGCCCTTCCTTAATAGACGCTGGATTCGAAACCTCCCAACGGGTAAGATGTAGGTAACGTGACCCCAACTGAGCAGGAGTTCAAAGCATACCTGCGCGAGCTTGGCGCGCAGGGCGGCCGCAAAGCGGCGAGCAACATGACCCAGGCACAACGCACTGCACGGGCAAAAAAAGCCGTGGCAGCCCGTGAGGCCAAACGCAAGCAAAAACTGGAAGCGACGCGAAGCGAGGCGCAGGCAGAGCCCTAGCCGCCGGCGAGGTGGAGGACAAACTCTACAATGAGGATTGTCTTCTCTCCGACGTGCGCTGCCGCTGATAACAGTGGCAGCCGCTATAGCAGCACTCTATCTTTATAATCTCGGCGGCGTTGGCCTTCTGGGGCCCGACGAGCCGCGCTATGCCGCCATCGGCCGTGCCATGGCGCAGACCGGCGATTTTGTTACGCCGAAGCTCTGGGGTGCCCCGTGGTTCGAAAAGCCGCCGCTGCTCTACTGGATGACGGCTGCGGGAACGCTCGCGGGCTTCAGCCCGGAAGTGGCTGCGCGGCTCCCGGTGGTGCTGCTGAGCCTCGCATTCCTGTTCACGTCGTTCGCGCTGCTGAATCATGAATTCGGTTTCAAAGTAGCCGCTGCTTCAGCCACGCTATTGGCCAGCTCCGCTGCCTGGATCGCGTTTACCGAGCTTTCGCTCACCGACTTGCCGCTGGCGGTTTTTTTCTCGCTCGCCGTGCTGCTGGCGCTGCCGCTGCTGCGGCCGCAGCCAAACTTGCGCACAGGGCGGTTTGTGCCCGTTGTGCGCGATTCAAAGATAACCCGACATTTGCTTTGGCGATTCGCGGGCATTGGGATCTGCCTGGCACTTGCGTCGCTTGCAAAAGGGCTGGTGCCGATTGCTCTCGCGCTGCCGTTCTTGTGGTTCTTGCGGCGCTTTTGGCGATGTTGGTGGGCGGCCTTTGTTTCATTCTGCGTGGTGGCGCTGCCCTGGTATCTCGCCGTTTCGATTCGCAACGGCTCGCCGTTCCTGAAGGAGTTCTTCCTGAAGCACCATCTCGAACGCCTCTATTCGGCGGCGTTGCAGCACGTGCAGCCCTGGTATTACTATTTCCCGGTGCTTCTGCTGGCTCTGTTCCCCTGGACGCCGCTACTTGCATTCCTGGTGCGCGGGATCAATTGGGACCAGCGCCGCCGTTTTCTGGGCGCCATCTTCATCTTCGGGTTTGTGCTGTTCAGCATTTCGTTGAACAAGCTGCCGGGCTATCTGCTGCCGCTGATTCCAAGCCTGTTCGTCCTGATCGGCTCGCGTTTCGAACGCATGCCGCTTGCGCATGTGTCGCGCTGGTGGTTACTGCCGTGCGCAGTGCTGATAGGTACCATTCCGCTGCTGGCCCACATCCTACCCGCCTCACTGAGCACCGGTCGATTCTCATTGCTCGCGGCCGCTAACGTGAGCCGGGTGGAGTTGTTCTACGTGGCGGCGCCGCTGTTGGTGGTTCTGCTCGCGCGGCGCGCTTGGGCCGGATGGCTGCTGGTGCTGTGTGTCGTGTCGGGAGGAATTTATCTGAAAGCTTTTGCATTCCCTGTTCTGGACCGCCATGTCTCGGCTCGCTGGTACTGGAGCCAGATCGAAGATATCCACGGCACCTTCTGCGACGGCGGCATGAACCGCGATTGGATCTTCGGCATCAGCTTCTATCGCGGCGAGGCGCTGAAGCCCTGCGGGACTGGCAAGTTCGATTTTGCCATTCACTCGCAGGGCCGCGCCATGCCGACGATTGAAGCGCTTCGACGTTGAGGCGTGGAAGCGATTGCGTTAGGCCGCCGCCGCAAACGCAGCGGTTTTGCGTCGCCGCCAGGCAGCCGCGCCGAAGGCCATCAGCAATCCCGCACCTAAGAGCATGAGACTGCCCGGCTCGGGGGCTGCCACTATGAACTCCTGCTCGGCGCCGGCGATGGTATCGGAGACAATCTCGTAGCCGCTAAGGTTGATTTTGTTGTAGTTTGCGAGCGCTGCATCGATGTAGCTGTTGTCGCCAATCAGATATTTATAGGAAGAATTGGTGATGCCATACGCCGTGATATCCCAGGCGGCTTCTTGCAAACCGGTGCGATCCGCTCCGGACTGGGTGATCTGGCTGAAGAGGTATGCTTCTTCCTCATATTCTTGGCCATATGTCGGATGGTACGTGTTGCTCAGGTTCGAGCTGCCGACCTGGGTTACATAGGCGTTCCATGTGTCGCCGACTTTGCTGCCGTCGAAGAAATCGATGCACATGGCGGCCGTGTTTTGCCCGTTGAGGGAAATCGTGTAGGGGCCGATATAGACGTTATACTTGGTGTCGCCGTCAATCGTGACTTTATTTACGATGTCTGATGGGCTGCCCGCGTTCACGAGCTTTACTTGTGTAATAGGCGCGGCAGACAGCGCCGCAGCCGCAATCAAAAATGTAGTAAAAAGTTTCATAGCAATTCGAGCTTAGAGTTCTTCGTAGAAAACATCTATTGCTTCCCCGGGCTTAAGGCGGCTCAGAACCGCTGGTACTTCGGCGTGCCGTGCTCGCCAACTTATTCGCCTTATTTCTAGAACCGCTTAGGGTGGTGCATAAAACCAGCTTCCGTTTGCATCCACTAAGCAGAACCAAATGAGCGAACGAAAGAAGCTGGGCAATAGCGATCTTGAAATTACACATATAGGCGTGGGCGCCTGGGCGATGGGCGGCTCCGGCTGGGCATTCGGCTGGGGACAACAGGATGACAACGACTCGATTGCGGCGATTCGCGCTGCCATCGACGCCGGCATCAACTGGATCGATACCGCCGCCGTTTACGGCCTCGGCCACTCGGAGGAGGTGGTCGCCAGATCGGTCGAGGGCATTTCGAACCGGCCGTACATCTTCACCAAGTGCGAGCGCCGATGGGATGAAAACGGGAAGATCTTTCCCTCTCTCAAAGCCGAGTCGATTCGCAAAGAATGCGAAAACAGCCTGCGGCGGTTGAAGGTGGACACGATCGATCTGTACCAGGTGCATTGGCCCGAGCCGGATCAGGACATCGAAGAAGGCTGGACCGAAATGGCGCGGCTGAAGGAAGAAGGCAAAGTGCGCTGGATCGGCGTATCGAATTTCAATGTCGCGCAGATGAAGCGCGCGCTCAAAATCGCGCCGATTACGTCTTTGCAGCCGCCGTACTCGCTGCTGGTGCGGGACATCGAAGAAGAAATTCTTCCGTTCGCCCGCCAGAACAACATCGGCACGCTTGTTTACTCGCCGATGCGCAACGGCCTGTTGAGCGGCGGGATGACTAAGGAGCGGGCACAAAACCTTCCGCTGGATGACTGGCGCCGCCGCAATCCCGATTTCCAGGAGCCAAAGCTCAGCCGCAATCTGGAATTAGTCGAGGTGCTGCGGAAAATTGGTGCGCGTCACGGGCGCACTTCCGGTGAAGTAGCGATCGCGTGGACGCTGAGCAATCCGGCGGTGACCGCAGCAATTGTCGGATTGCGCAAGGCCGACCAGGTGCCGGGGGTTGTGGGAGCGCTGAGCTTTCAGTTGAGCGCCGAAGAGCTTAGCGAGATTGAGGAGTTCGCCTCATCAAAAGGTAAATCGGCAGTCCGCACAGCACAATGAGGAGTCCGGGCCAGGTGGTCGCCGGACGATACGCGAACAAGCACACCAGAACCGTGCATCCTCCCGCGATATAGAGCAGCGGAACAACGGGATAGCCGAGGGCGCGATAGGGCCGTGGCGCGTCAGGGCGCAGGATGCGCAAACGGATCACGCCTGCAATAGCCAGCACATAGAAAATCAGCGCCGCCGAAATGACGTAATCGAGGAGATTGCTATACAAGCTGCCGTAAGTGTGGGTCGCCGTGTTGTAAGTGCGCGGAAGAACCAGCAGCGACGCCCAGACGCCCTGAATCATGAGCGACCATCCCGGAACATGAGCGCGGTTCAAGTTGCCGGCGGATTTTGGGAAAAGCCCATCGTGCGCCATCGAATAATACACGCGCGGCCCGGCGAGAATCAGCGCGTTTATGCAACCGAATGTGGAGATCATGATGGCCGCAGCCATTAGCACCGCGCCCCAACCCGGGAAGATGGCCTCGAGCATGGCTGTCGCGACGCGATCGGACGGGGCATGCTGGATGGCGCCAAGGGGCAGCACCAGCAGATAGGCAACGTTGGCCAGAACGTACAGGCCGGTCACGCACATCGTTCCGATGGCCAGCGCGCGCGGCATGGTAACACGTGGGTTCTTTACTTCGCCGCCTGCGAAGGTGACGTTGTGCCAGGCGTCCGCCGAGAACATGGAGCCCGATTGCGAAACGCAGATGGCCGCAAACAGGCCGAAGCCGGTGAGTGCGCTCAAGGATGCCGTCAATGGCGTGACATCGTGCGGCGTCCAGAAATTGCCGAAGTTGGCCGCGACGGCGTCGTGCTTCCAAAAAATCAGGCCCAGCAGAATCAACGCAGCGAGCGCAATCACCTTGGCGGATGTGAAAAGGTTTTGCACGATCTTGCCGTAGCGAACGCCTCGGCTATTGGACCACGTCAAGAGCGCGATCACGAGAATTGCGGTCAACTGGCCGGTCGAGAGCGAAATCGCATAGCCACTCGAAAGATGGATCGGCGGTATCAAATAATTGCCCTCCGAGATGGAGGGCAACAGAACTCCGGTGAACCGCCCGAACGCGACCGCAACGGCTGCAATGGTGCCCGTTTGAATAACGGTGAACAGCGTCCAGCCGTAAAAGAATCCGACGATGGGCGAGAACGCTTCGCGCAGATAGATGTACATGCCGCCGGCTTGCGGCATCATCGAAGCGAGTTCGCCGTAGGAGAGCGCCGCCGCGACTGTCACCACCGCTGTATATACCCATGCAACGAGCAACCAGCCCGGACTGCCGATATTGCGCGCCATGTCAGCGGAAACAATGAAAACGCCCGAGCCGATCATCGCGCCAATGACGATCATGGTCGAATCGAACAGCCCCAGCTCGCGGACGAAACCGGTTTCGCGATCGACCGTTGCGGCTGCGTTACTTAGCGGCATAGGCTGGCGCACGCGATGAGGCCGCGTTTTCGACAGTGTTGCGCACGGCCCGTTTCTCCTCTTCGCTCAGCTCCAGGCGTGGCGGTCGCACGCGGCCCGAGCCCACTCCCACCAGTTCCTGCACATATTTAATGAGCTGCACAAACTTTGGAACGGTGTCATAACGCAACAGCGGCAGAAACCATTTATAGAGTTCGAAAGCGGCTTCGCGCTCGCCGCGCTGCGCAAGCTCGAACAGCTCCACCGATTCGCGCGGGAACGCGTTCACCAGGCCAGCAACCCAGCCCGTTGCGCCGCTATAAATCGCTTCGACGATCAGATCATCGACGCCGCACAGAATCTCAAGCTTATTGCCTACGAGCGTCCGGAGCGCGGCAATGCGGCGCACATCCGCGCTCGATTCCTTGATCGCGTGCAGGTTCTCATGCTCGCCGAGCAGCTCCGCGACTTGTTCGGGAAGGAAATCGACGCGATACGCGATCGGATTGTTATACAGCATGGACGAAAGCGGCGTGGCATTAAGCACCGCGCTGACATGCGCCTTCATCTCGCGCCAGTCGCCGACATACACATAAGGCGGCAGCACCATCAGACCTTCGCAACCTGCATCCGCAGCCGCCTTCGCCAACGTGAGGGCTTCGGCTGTGCTCAACGCCGAGATGCCGGCCACCACCGGCGCTCTTCGGCCAATCGTGTTCACAACTGTTCGAAGGACTGCAAGTTTTTCATCGAAGCTCAGCGTCGCGCCTTCGCCTAGAGAACCGAGTGCCACGATTCCCGTGCAGCCGTTGTCGATCAACCACGCGCATTGCCGCTCTAAAAATAGATAATCCACCGAGCCATCCGTCTGGAACGGTGTCGTCATTGCCGGGATTACTCCACGCCACTGCATGGTTTGCATGTTACATCGTCTCCAATTTGAAACGCGAAGGGCTGTACGGAGCAGCATCGATCTCGGAAGCCCGCCCAAGGATCTGGTCCGCAATCAGCCGGGCAGTTGCAAGCGAAGTGGTCGCGCCGAGGCCTTCGTGTCCGGTAGCAACGAATACGTTGTTGAATCCAGGACAGCGCCCGATGAGCGGCAGACCGTCCGGCGTGCCTGCGCGAAAACCGGTCCAACTGCGAAGCTGCGGCGCGCGAGCCAAGGCCGGCATGTATTCGAATGCCCGAGCCAGCATTCGGTCGATCACAGCCGGTTCAATATTTGGATCATCTGCATCGTATTGCCGCGAGGAGCCGATCAGCAATTCGCCATTCCGGTTCTGTCTCACATTGAATACGACGGAATCGCCTTCTTCCGCATGCGTCGATTTGACGTAGCCGAGCTCGACGACTTGATGGCGCGCGAAATTCAGCCCCGGAGCGGCAACCACAATATGTCCCTTTCGGGCGCGAACGGGAAGTCCGGGCGTGACCAGCGCCGCCCCCGTACCCGTGGCGTTCACGATGATCCCCGCGCTCATCAAGGCGCCGCCGCTCAGACGAACTTCGCCATCAAGGACTTCAACTACGCGATTCGTGATCACTTGCGCCCCGCTTTGTTCGACCAGAAATCGAGCGGCCGAAGTTGGATGCGCAGTCGCATCGCCCGGAACCAGCAGACCGCCCACAAGCCCTTCGCGCAGATTCGGCTCGAGCGCAAAAAGCTGCCGCGCATCTACTAACTCCGCCTCGACCCCGCCGCGCGTGTAGATCTCCAGCTTTTGCCGAGCCAGCCGCATTTCGTCCTCATCCGCTGCGACCCAGACCGTCCCGCATTGCCGGTAATCGCAATCCAGCGGCAAGTCAGGCGCAAGCTCTCGCCATAGCTCCAACGAATAGCGCGAGAGCGCAAACTGCGCTTCGGAATCATCCAGCACCACGAGATGTCCCATGCCGGCGTTAGTCGCGCCGCTTGCGATTCCACGCTCTTCCACGATCGCCACGCTCACGCCGGCGCGCGCCAGTTCATACGCGCACGCCGCACCGACAATGCCGCCGCCAATGATCAGCGCTTCGTACGAGTCCGCCATCAGGCTGGAATGCCCCAGCAGAACGGATCGCCCTCATCGATCACCAAATCAGCCTCCGCAGTAACGAAAGCCGAGCCCTTGATGAATGGGATGATCTCGCCGTTGACGACTTCGACATGTCCTTCGAACGTGCTGCCGGTGATGCTCTCCTGGATCCATAGTTCGTTGGCTTCGAGCTTTCCATCGGCATAAAGGCAGGCCATCTTCGCGCTGGTGCCCGTGCCGCAGGGCGAGCGGTCATAACTGCGGCCGGGGCACAGGACGAAGTTGCGGCTGTGCGCAGAAGGGTTGCGCGGCGCCGCAAACAACTCGATGTGATCGATTGCGCTGCCCTTCGCGCCGGTGATCGACTGCGCCTCAAGCGCCTGTCGAATACGCCATGTGTATGCGGTCAGCTCGTCAAGATTGAGTAGCGAAAGCTCGATCGGGCTTTCCTGGTTCACTTGAAAGAACCAGTTTCCGCCCCACGCAATGTCGCCGGTCACTCGGCCATAACCGGGCACATCCACCGGCACGCCGGCACGATGGCGGAAGCTGGGCACATTGCGCACCGTCACTTCGCCGGTCTCATGCAGTTCCGCTCCGACGATCCCGGCTGGCGTCTCGATGCGAAGATGTCCCGGTCGAATGCGATTTAGATGCGCCAGCGTTGCGATGAGGCCGATGGTGCCGTGGCCGCACATGCCAAGATAACCGACGTTATTAAAAAAGATGACGCCGAATTGGCAAGATGCGTCGGCGGGTTCGCACAGTAAAGCGCCAACAATGGCATCGGAACCACGCGGCTCATTCACGATCGCGGAGCGGATAGTATCGCTCTCGGCACGCCAGCGCTCGCGCCGCTCGAGCATGCTTCCATGGCCCAAATCGGGCCCGCCGCTCAGGACCACGCGAGTAGGTTCGCCGCCGGTGTGCGAATCAATGACCTTAATGCGCATCAAACCCTATTCAATTTCATCCCCAAAGGGTTTCATGCCCTTCGTCAGAACAGTCTTCGGAAACTCGCCGGTTCCGCAAAGCTTGAAAGATCCGAAATCTTTGTACCAGTTGCCATCAGGTGCTTCCGGCTCGGACGCCACCCACTCTTGCAGACGCATTAAATCACCGTATTTGATGGCACGCTCATCAATCCGTGAGAGCAGGTGTTTCCGCAGTTCGTCCGGCAGCTTCGCAAACCGGATCTTAGGCAATTGCGTCCGCCCCGAAGATGGAGCGAATCAGATCATCACCGGCCTCCAGCTTCTTAGCCGGATCCTGTTCTTTCAAGTAGCGCCTGTAGTTTCGCCGAAGCCTCAGTTCGGCTTCATGCTCCGCCCTAGCGCCCCGCTCCGCAAGGAAAACAAGGGCTGCGCTGAACGTCAGGCGCTTCTGTTGTGCAACACGCCTTGCCTCGTCCGCCAGAGCGTTCGGAATTGTGATACTCTGTCGAATTTTCTTCGGCACACTCTTCACTTGAGACGCCATACCAACAATTTTAGCGCCTTTCTGAACCACAGTGGTTCACCGCGGGTCAAGAAGCAGGAGCCGTCGGAGGGGACTCGAATTCTGCACCGCAGTTCGATTATGCTGCGGCAACCGGCTCTTGCGCACTCTCCGCCCGCAGAGTCCGCCAGTCTTCGCACGGCAGCGAGATGTCCGGGAAGCAGCGCCGGAAATGCTGCATGAGATAAGCCGCCAACTCGGCGGGCGCGAAGCTGCGGCCTTCATCGAAGATGGCCACCGCGGCTCCATCCAGGTCTTTCGCGATCAGCACCTCGAATTCTTCCGGGAAGAAGCGGTAATCGTCCGCCTGATAGCCCGTAATCTCGCCGCTGATCACCGGGCCCCACGATCGAAAATTAATGTCCGCTTTAATCCCGGTCGAGGGGTGCCGCGACCTTAATACATCGATCCCCGAGCCAAGCCGCCAACGAACGAGCTCATCGTCCGTCAAGCCGTGCCGGGAAACCGCATGATTGATCTGGTCCATCTGGCGCTTCAACTCGGAGCGCAATTCCTCCCAATACTGATTACCTTCGTGGAACAACGGGGTGGCCACAGGTTTGGATGCTGCACTCATGCCTTCCTCCCGCTCAGTCAAGGTCTCCAAAGACGATTGTGAAATCGCCTTAATGGATGGATGTAGTGTAGCGCTTTTAAGGACCAGAAGAAAGTGGCCGGACGAGCGCACAGGGCGATTGGTGCCCGTTGTGCGCGATTATCAATAAATTACCAGCGAAATCTTACCTCGCCGCTCCCACCGCCGCGTTCAGCTCCTTCACAACGCTCGCCACGAAGGCCTTGGCGTCGCCGAAGAGCATCAGCGTTTTATCCATGTAATATAGGTCATTGTCGATGCCGGCGAATCCCGGATTCATGCTGCGCTTGATCACCATCACCGTGCGCGCTTCGTAGGCATTCAGGATCGGCATGCCCGCGAGCGGGCTGTTTTTGTCGGTGCGCGCCGCCGGATTGACCACGTCATTCGCGCCGATGACCAGCGCGACATCGGTTCTGGGAAATTCGGAATTGATGTCGTCCATCTCGGACAAGCGATCGTAGGGCACATCCGCTTCAGCAAGCAGCACGTTCATATGGCCGGGCATGCGGCCGGCCACCGGGTGAATGGCGAAACGCACATCGACGCCACGCTTCATCAGCACGTCATACATCTCGCGAAGCTTGTGCTGGGCCTGCGCCACCGCCATCCCATAGCCCGGCACAATGACCACGCTGCGCGCCGCATCCAGAATTTCCGCCGCTTCCTCAGGGCTGGCGGATCGCACCGTCCGCTCCGTCGTCTGCTTGGCGCTGGTTTGAATAGTGCCGAATGCTCCAAATAAGACGTTGCTAAAGGAGCGGTTCATGGCCCGGCACATAATCACAGACAGGATGAATCCCGACGAGCCGTCCAGCGCGCCCGCGATGATCAGCAGCTTGTTATCGAGCGCGAAACCCATGGCGCTGGCCGACAAGCCCGCATACGAATTCAGTAGCGCAATCACGGTCGGCATGTCCGCGCCGCCAATCGGCACAATCAGCAGCACGCCGAAGATCAGCGACAGCGCGGCAAAGATCGGGTACAGCCATAAACGTTCCGGCGAGACGATCAGCGCAATCCCCAGCGCCACGGCAGCTCCGAAGACGCCAAGGTTCACCCAATTCTGGCCGCGATACGTAATGGGCCGCTGCGGCAAAACCTCCTGCAGCTTTCCGAACGCCATCAAGCTGGCTGTGAACGTCAGAAACCCGAGCAGCGTTTCGAGCACCAGCGCGCCCATGACGAACCCATGTGGAATCCGGCGATAATATTCCGCAGTCCCGATCAGCGCCGAAGCCAGCGCACCGCAAGCGTGCGAGAACGCGGTCCGCTGCGGCACAGCGGTCATCGGCATTATGTATGCGATGGGCACGCCGATGGCTGATCCGATGAAAAACGCGATCAGAATCCACTCGTAAGTGACCACTTCACGCCGCAGCAGCGTGCCGACCACCGCCAGCAGCATTCCAATCTCGCCAACAATCACGCCGCGCCGCGCCGTGGCCGGCGAGTTCATCCACTTGATGGCGAGAATGAATCCGGCGGCCGCCAGAATATAGAGCGCGGGAAAGATGGTTTCGATCATTTCTGTCCCGGGCCCCGCTTCTTGAACATCTTGAGCATGCGATCCGTGATCAGATACCCGCTGACGACGTTAATGGTCGAGAGCACAACGGCGGAAAAGCCGAGCACTCTGGTCAGTGTGGATGCTTCTTTCTCGCCCGTGATCAGAATCGCGCCCACCACGGCGATGGCGGAGATGGCGTTCGTCAGCGACATCAGCGGCGTATGCAGCAGCGGCGACACGCGCCGGATCAGCTCGAACCCGAGAAACGCCGCCAGCATGAAAACCCAAATCGCGATTTCGTAGTTGCTCATACTCTGGCCGCCTGTTCTGCCAGGAGTTCTGAAATCCGGGCGTTTACAATTTTGCCCTCGTGCGCAATCAGGATCTCGCGAATGATCTGGTCCTCGAGATTCACAGTTAGATTGCCGTCACGAACCAACAGCCGTAAGAACGCCGCAATGTTGCACGAATACATCTGGCTCGCGTGATAGGGCACCAGCGAGGGCAGGTTCAGCGGTCCAAGAATGGTCACGCCATGATGCACCACGGTCTCGCCCGGCCGCGTCAGTTCGCAGTTTCCGCCGCGCTCCGCCGCAATATCGACAATGACCGACCCCGCGCACATCGCGCCCACCATTTCCGCCGTGATCAAGATCGGCGCTCTCTTGCCCGGCACTGCGGCGGTCGTGATCACCACGTCCTGCTCGCGCAGCACCTCCGTCATTAACTCCCGCTGGCGTCGATAGAAAGCTTCATCCATGGCCTTCGCATAGCCGCCCTTATCCTCTGAGGCGCCGGCATCCACATCCAGCGTGACGAACTTCGCGCCGACGCTTTCCACTTGCTCCTTCACCGCCGGCCGTACGTCGTAGGCCGAAACAATCGCACCCAGGCGCCGGGCCGTGGCCGCAGCCTGCAAGCCCGCGACGCCCGCACCCAGCACAAACACTCTCGCCGGCGTGATAGTGCCTGCCGCGGTCATCAACATCGGGAACATCTTCGGCAGTTCGCTCGCACCGAGCAGCACTGCGCGGTACCCCGAAATGGTCGCCATGGAGGACAGCGCGTCCATGCTCTGTGCGCGAGTGATACGCGGCATCAGCTCTATAGCGAAAAACGAGACGCCCGCGTCTGCCAGATCCCCGCATTCCCTTATAGCGGTCAGCGGCTCTCCAAATCCGGCCACGGCTTGACCCCCGTGAAATAGTTCGAGATCTGCCCGTCCGGCATCGGGATTTGCGCCCAGGCACCGTACCTGCGCAACGATGTGCGCCTCTCGAAATACATCAGGCCGATTCGCCAAGCGCGCGCCACGGGCGGCATAGGCATCGTCCGGAAATCCGGCCTCCATGCCAGCGCCATACTCGACAACCATCTCGACGCCGGCTTTACGCAACCCCTCACACTGGCGCGGTATGAGCGCGACACGGCGTTCTCCGGGGAACGTCTCGCGCGGAATTCCAACAATGGTTGGCAAACGTAGCCTCCAAAAGTTCGATCATCGCATTTATTTGTGGACAGCAATAGCGCCGTCTTCAGAGGCGCGTGTACGCTCGCGCGGCCCAGCCCTGCCAACCCGGTATCGGAGTGGCTTCACGTACCGGCCGGAAGTTAAAACAGGGCGAACCGGACTTGCAAGAACTAATCTATGATCGAGCTATGGAGACCGGTCAATTTTTCGACGAAGAGTTCAAATCCGCGGTCCGGTTGGCCGGCGCTCGAGCAAGAATAGAAACTCTTCGGGCGGGCGTTCCGGTGTTTTACCGGGACGCCAAGCAAAACGTAGACGTGATGGAGCATCCGAGCGGTCGCAAATTTGAGATCCGTTTCCTTGATGGCGCACCAGGCGATCGAAATTACGAAGTCCTGCGAGAACTGGACGAAACAGCGGCCTGACAGTGGCCGTTCTCACGATCTTTGCGGGGCCAAATGGCTCCGGCAAGAGCAGCATTATCCGACGGATCGACTTCGTCGGCCGGGACAACTTACTAGAAGCAGACGCGATCGCCACCAGGATCCGTGCGAGTAGTCCTCAACTGGCAGCAATCATGGCAGGTCGAGAGGTCCTTCGCCGAACGCAAGAATACGTCGCCTCCGGCCAGGACTTCGCAATCGAAACCACACTATCAGGAATCTGGACAACCCGGGCCATTAACCAGGCTTTGATGCTAGGTTTCTTTGTACGCCTGGTTTATATCTGCCTCGACAGCGCTGAGAAAAGCATTCAGCGTGTACACGAGCGGGTGGCGCAGGGTGGTCACGATGTTCCCGATGATGATGTCCGCCGTCGGTATGCCAGAAGCCTTTCAAATGCTAAGAAAGTCCTAAGTCTCGTCCATGAAACAATCATCTACGACAACTCCGGACCCGAGCCAACACTGATAGTTGAAATTCGATCCGGAAGAGTTGTGACTAAGGCCAGCGAATTGCCTCTTTGGGCTAGCGAGCTGATCCAAGAGATCCTCCCATGACTGCCCGTCGAACAGACGACTTCTCGGTAGTAATCTCACGAAAGCGCTGAGGTTCACCCCGAAATTCGTGCCATATAATCTATGAACTCTGCTTAGAAACGAACCCGCTTACATTGAAAAGATGCCAGAGAGGCGAACCGAACACATCCCGTTGCAAGACGAATTGCCATCCCTTATCGAGATGCTCAGGACGCCCGCTGGTGGTGATTCCCGATTTGCGACCAGAGAGTTGATTGCCGCAAATCACGACGCCTTCTGCGAGCAGTGCCATGTGGTATGGAAAGAGCTTCATCGGCGGTCCATCGACGAAATCATGAACATGGAAAGTCTCCTTTCTCCAGAGCACCGGAAGGCCATGCCGCCCGCGATGATCTTTTATTTCAACCGGTGCGTCCAGATATGGCGCCGTCTCAATGACGCGCTGATCTGGGTTCTTTTGGATTTTCAGGATCACATTATTCGTACGGTCTGCCATCGTAAGGACAGACCGCAACTCGCATCGGCAAATCCCGACGGAATTCGGCGTTTGTTAATGCAGCTCAACACCGATCCGCTGACCATAGCCATCTGGTCCGACGCCACTACGTGTGTTGATCTTGGCGATGTCTTCTGCAAGGCCCCGCCGGGCAAGCCAAATGGATTTCTAGAAGTGAAGGAGGGCACGATAAACGACAAAATCTTCGAACTCCTCAAGGCGAAAGGGTCGCCGGAGCACATTGCAGCCAAAATCGACTCCTTTGTCGACGAGAACGGACCAAAGGCATTCAAACAGTTGGAGCGTGTGATCCGTCAGAGAAGGCTTTACAACCAAGTAATGGACATCGTTGAAAATGAACGAGGCTTTGATCCACGACGTGAGGCTGAGGTAATAATCGGTGAGTCGCACGCCCCTTTGGAAAGCTACGATTTCGAGCTGCAAGCAGCTACCGACGCCGCAGCCGAAAAACCTGTGCTCCGTTGCATCGATGAGTGTTTATGGGTGTACGTAGATGCCAACCAGGAAAAGTCTCCGCAGAAAAAAATCGAAGAGTTTCGGGCGGGAATTCAGGCGGCTGCGCCGGAGGCATTGCCATGGATCCATCAGCAATTCGAAGGCAAGTTGCCATTCGAGGCCATCCCGCTGGAAGCGAACATCGATATTCCCGAGTCGATGCCGCTATTTTTGCGTCCACTCAACCCAAAAACAATTCGGGATGTGTTACTGGGACGTCTGATGCACTCGGTCTTTTTGTTCCTTGACTGGAAAGAATTGACAGCGATCATTCGGAAGCAGGGGGCAGAGCTGGTGTGGAGCAGCTTCAAGGAAGGCCGCCGGCAGATAGCGAAACCACTCGCGCATAGGTTTCTGACAATCGGAGGGCGCGTCCCGAGGATCCGCCTAGAGAACGGGAACTATACCGATGGATTTTCGAAGCTCTACCGTATCTACTACGACGGCATCAGTCCCAGCTCCATTGCTGCCCAATACATCGAGCTGCTCCGCGGAGAGGTTTCTTTTCCGTTAAAGGACGGGGCGGACCGTGCAGACTTGCCGTACTAACAGACCGAAACGCGGCAGACGCTTGGAGGAGCTGAAAGTAATTTGAACGAAACTACTCCCCATAAACGCGCTCAGCCTCTCCGATCTTTTTCGGGAAAAGACGGAGACCTCCTGACAATAAATCGCGGAGTCCGCCGCTAACTCTATCACGAGATCAGTAGTGATAGCGAGCCTGCAGAAAATCAACGGCTTCGTCAGTGACGCGATACACCATCCGATGCTCCTGCGTAATGCGGCGTGACCAACATCCAACCAGCACATACTTCAGAGGCTCGGGTTTGCCCAGGCCTTCAAATGGGTCGCGCATAACCGCTTCAACCAGATCCAGCACCCGCATGGCCGTGCTGCGGTCGGACTTTACCCAAAATCGCAAATCCTCGCGGAATTCCGATTGGAAAATGGCGACTCGCTTACTTTGCCGTTGCACCCAGCATTTCGCGCCGCAGCTCCGCTAAGCTTGTCGGCTTCCGTTTTCCACGTTTCGCACGTCGCAGCGCAATGAGTAAACGCTGCGCATTCCGAGGGGAGCGCAGCAGGTGAGCGGTCTCGATGAGGCCAGCCAGTTCGGCAGCCGGAACAAGAGCCACATCGCGGGCTCCCCTGCGGCGAACGATCACCGTTTCCTGCTGGTCCACAACTTGATCGAGAACGCTGGCCAGGTTTTCACGAAGACCCGTGTATGTTGTTTCTGTCGGCACTGAGCGCTCCTTCCACATTGTACAGGACTCCTGTACCCTCCTCTGACCCGATACAAGCGTCAAGGTTATCTGATCCGTTCCTGCGTACGGCGCCTTTGCGCGAAATAGCGCCGCAGCATCCCGTGTTAGTGGGAGCTATCTGGAATTCGCCGCCCGACGCTTGCTGCTTACCTAGCAACCAGGAGCGATTCAGAAGTCGAGGTTATGCCCCGTAAACCGCTAGTAAGATAGTAGGATCGCCTAATGATGTCCTTGCCCGAGAGCCTGACGCAATGCCAATCACTCGATGATTTTTGCGATTTATTCTCCCCGCTTGGCCTTTATTCGCGCGGCCGGCGGTTCCTGCATCTTGAAATGGACATTGTAAATCGGTGCAATCTTCGATGCGTAATGTGCTTTCACAGCTTCGAATCTACCCGGCGTGCGAAGACCGTGCACCTCAGCCCGGATGAGTTCGATCTTGTTGCTTCCAAGGTGCTGCCTCACGCATATCACCTTAGCCTGTCCCTGGGAAACGAGCCGCTCATGTCACCACAGTTTGTCGAAATCTTACGGCTGGCCTTTGGCTATAAAGTTCCCAACATAAACTTCTTCACTAATGGCTTATTGCTCAACGACAAGAACATTGACGCGATAATCGAGTACGGCGTAACTCAACTGTGCATCTCAATCGATGGCGCTACTCCAGCTACTTACAATGCCATTCGCCGCGACGGAGATTTCGACCATTTAATCAGCAATGTGAAGCGGTTTATCGCACGCCGAGACGCAATGCAGAGCGCGACCCCTCGCGTGCGATTCGACTTTGTTCTGATGAAGCGCAACATCCACGAGCTGCCGGACCTGGTGAAGTTGGCCGCGCGACTCGGCGTGCAGCAGTTGGCCTTCCGGCATCTTGTCTCGTTCGAAGGGCTCGATATGGAGCAGGAGTGTCTCCACCATCAGAAGGCGCTGTCTGACCACTGGCTTGGTGCCGCCCTGAAAACAGCCGCCAAATTGGGGTTAGAGGTCCAAACCAAGCCAAACTTTTTCGAATTGCGGGCCCCGTCGGCACGTCTCAAACAAAAGCTCTTACGTTCTTTTGCCCGGTTGTTCCCAAAGGTCCAAGGAGCCGGCGCAAGCACGCCCTTTGTCCCGACCCCCTATTGTCCGTTCCCCTTCTTTCACATTTCGATGGGTCCAGGCGGCCATGTTCTGGCGTGCCCCCACTCTCACGGTGAGGCACCCTATGGGCAAGTCTCGGCCCAAACACCGATCGACCAGATTTGGCTGAATTCCAAATTCATGACCCTTCGACGGCGCATCCTGGAACACGATCCCCCGGACATGTGCTGCCGCTGCCCATATCTCGCCGACACCTATCCGAATGTGGCGGAGTTATTCGCGACACGCAAGCACCGCTGTGGCCACAGTTCGCCGTTCACAAACCCATAAAATTTTCCTAATTCCTTCGCACCCATCCACTTACTCACCTTTTCCACAGCCCCGAAGTTCGTTTTCGCTCTTCGCCGTGCTACGTTCCATCAGGCTCACGCGGCATCCCGCTCGTGAGCCGTTTCTGCAAAACCGAGCCGCGACTGTAAAGGAGCGGTTACCAATTCCAAGGAGCCGAACCGATCATGTCAACCACTGCCCAAATCGCTGCCAACCAGGCGAATTCCAAACTCTCAACCGGCCCCATCTCGCCCGATGGCAAGGCCAAATCTTCCTTGAACGCGGTCAAAACAGGACTCACCGGCCGCACCGTCCTGCTCCCTGGCGATGACGCTGCAGCCTACGAAGCTCACGTTGCCAGCTTCTTTGCCCGCCACCAACCCACGGGTGACGAAGAACGCAATCTCGTTCAATCGTTAGCCGACACCGAATGGCGCCTGCTCCGCATTCCCGCTCTCGAATTGGGCATCTATGCCGTCGGCCGCCTCGAATTCGCCGCCGAGTTCCCAAACGAGGACGCTGAAATCCGCAAGCACCTGATAGAAGCCAAAATCTTCCTCACTTACCAGCGCCAGCTCAATAATCTTTCCATTCAGGAATCCCGTCTCCGCCGCCAGCGCGAAAAAGATACCGCCGCACTCCGCAACCTCCAGCAACTCCGCAAGCAGCACGAGAAGAAGCGTCTCACCGAAGCCGCGCGCCAATATATCCAGGCCGTTCACGAGGAGCGTCATAGCGAATGGGAGCCCGAGGAAAATGGCTTCGAATTTTCAATTGAAGAAGTGGAAGTCCGTGCCATTGAAATCGAGCCTGATCTCTTCGCCGAATGGGCAGAAGAAAATGCTGCCTGAGCGCACAGGGCGTTTTCGCTTTAGCGCATTGGTGCCCGTTGTGCGCGTTATTGAAATGCTCATAGCGCTAACATCTCTCCAGCCGGGCTCGGAACCTGATATAATCGACCGCAAAACCAGTTAACCTTGGCCCCACGTTGCTGGCCACGAGTGTGCGTGAAACCGACTGACGTCCAGAATCCTGATTACTTCCACAAGGTCGTGGATTGCC
>DATJUG010000050.1:0-45580 GCA_035502635.1 Bryobacteraceae bacterium | reverse complement strand
CCCGCGTCAGGCATGCCCGCGTTCGGATCGCGGCTCAATAGGGAACAGCTCTCTACCGTTTCGGGTTATCTGCGATCTCTGCAAGGCGAGCGAAGGACGGCGCCGTTGCCCGGCAATCCTGCAAGAGGGCGCGATCTGTTTTTCAAGCAAGCGGGCTGTTCTGAATGCCACATGGCTGGTGGTGAGGGCGGCTTTATCGCGGGCGATCTTTCCTCTTATTCGCATGGGCATTCGATTGAGCAGATACGCGGGGCAATTCTGGATCCAAATAATAATTCGGACCCGCCTCACCCACTCGCGACGGTCGTGACCAAGAATGGCCAGCAATATACGGGCGTCATTCGGAATGAAGATAACTTCTCGCTGCAGTTAGAGGGCCGCGATGGCGTTTTTCATTTGCTAGATAAAGTTACTTTGGTGAGCATCAAACGAGAGAAGCGATCATTCATGCCAGCTAACTACGGTTCGAAGCTCAGCACGGCCGATGTCAATGATCTGATCAGCTTCCTGATGCAAATCGCAGCCTCACAACCCAAGCAAACAGAGGACAATTCCGAATGGTGACAGTCAGTTTTCATTTCGCAGCGACATGCGCTTGTGGCGGGTGGCCCAAAATTGGGAATGGGGCCAGCGGCGCTCTTGGGTGTAAAGAAAGTTGCGGTTCGCTGTGTACGTTTCGAACTCGCGTCTAATGGAATGGTCAAACTCCTTCCAGGTGCCCCGGTCCGAATGGACCGAATCTGCCACCGCATCTGCCGCACGAAGTGCATCGGATAGCGCCTTGTGAATTCCTTGGGACGAAATTGGGTCGTAAGCAGAGGCAGCGTCCCCGACAGCGAGCCACGCGGGCCCCGCCGCACGATCCAAACGAAAACTCGGCGCCGGGCGCACAATCAATTCTTCTGGAAGAAAACGGCAGTTATCCAACTGCGCAGCTATTAACTTTGTTCGAAGGAGATAGGCAAACCAGTTATCGCGCCGGTGTAACATCCGGGAACGAATTATTTCGGGATCGGTTGCAATCGCAACAGCGACGCGCCGCTCCGGGAGGCCAGCGAAATACCACCACCCATCCTGAACAGCCTCGAGCATCGTGGGCTTCGAGCAGCGCGCCGAATCGACCGGCGACTCAAAGAAGCCATAGACAAACACCAGATGATCCAGAAATAGACGATATGAGCCGGCATGCCGCGCAAACACCGAGCCGGCGCCCGTTGCGTCCACAACAAAGCGGGCGGCGAGAAACTCTTCCTGGCCATCGGTCAAGCGGAACCGCAAGAGAAACCCGCGATCATGCAAGGGTTCGCACCCAATTAACCTCTTTCCAGACTCCCAACAAGCTCCGCTTTTGATGGCTCCTTCAGCTAGCAAGCGGTCGAAAAGATTCCGATCGAGATGCCAGCCGCATCCATGAGGGTTGAGCACGAAATCGTTGTATCCGACCTGCTCGCTGCCCCAGAGTGAACAACTCCCGAGACATCTTTGGTGTGCCTGGCGGAGGAAGGCATCCCATATTCCGAGCTCCTGAAGAAGCGTACGCGTGTCGGGTGGAATGCTCTCGCCGACGCGCTTGCCATCAGCGCGAGCGGCGCCAATTACACGGACGTTCCGAACGCCCTTCCGGGCGAGGGCAAGAGCAGTGGCGAACGCCGCGACGCCATCCCCAACAATGACGACTTCACAATTGCCGCTCGCCTGCATGGAGGGTCGCTAGTGAATTGCTCCCATTCCCAGGATTTTACCCGTTGGATGCCTGTCGCGCTTGCTGCCGAGAGCATTCAGCCTCAAGGTGAGAGGCAACACGTCTACCAACGGACACCCGGACTTTACCCAACGCACTGCGACCTCCCGGCAGGTGCCGGAATTCGGCGGCTCGGCATCCGTGTTGAATACGGGGCCCATGGGGCCGGTCGGCGCGATGAGTTCGGTAATATAATTACTCGCCTCCGGATTGCCAGGCACGATCAGACCATTTAACGGCAAGATCAGCGCCTCCATAATCGCTCGGGTAGGTTGCTCGAACCACCACGCCATGGTATGCACTTCGCCTTTCGCATCTGCCATTACGGACTGCTGATGTCCAAGGACACCCCGCTGTACGGGGCGTAGTTGATCGATCAAAGCAGCCATTGCCCGCGCTGGCGAAATGACGGGTGGAACAGGAGGCGGCACCTTACCCATGGAGTTTGTATAGTCGGCCCACAACTGAATCTCGTCGTCGGTGAATACGCGATACATCGGTCCGGTCTGAAAATTCATGAGAGAACGGATCTGGCTGTTCTCCCAATCACCGGGAGTAATCCAGCCGTGCTCGGCTAGCGCCTTCAAAAATCCAGGCGGATCAGCGAACCACTCATTGATGTAAGTGCCGCCGACCATATGTTGCTGGTGATTGGAACTGCCATATTTCGCCTTTCGCCGGATCATGTCGAGCATGCGTTGTTCGAGTGTCGGCTGATGCTGAATGAGTCGCCGCAAATCCTCGCCTAAGTTACCTACATTGCCGAAGGCCACGAATCCGTTCCAAATGCGCCGCCATTCCTGATCCACCTGTTGCTGCCCACCCATTGCGCGTGCATTTTGGAGATAGATCTTGATAGCTTCCACCGCCCGCTGCCCATGGCCGTTTACGGCGTTATCGATACCGATGTGCATCACATAGTAGTGCGAGTTGACGTTGAAGTAATCAAATAAGTCCCGCGTCGTTTTCGAGTCTACAATCTCCCACTCGAGCTGGAGTGTCATCCCTAAGATCTCCGGATAATAGTCATCAGTGAACTGGGAAATTGCCAATTCGAATGCCGGTACTGTGAATGCGCTGTCGAGAAATCGCGGATCGTACGCGAACTCCCGGCTATTGAACGGAAATGGATAGAAACCGACGGAATGACATAGGTCGAGATAAATGTTGCAGTGGTTCTTCGAGACGTCGCCATCGCCGAGCTCATCCATGAGGATGGAGTAAATCAGCGCGCGAACTTCGTCAATCGGACCTGTTTTCCCGACATTGCGCAACCAGGATCCGTCGGTCCCGTTGAAAGGCGCAAACTGGATGATTCGAATAATCAGGTCCTGCCGCGTCTTGAAGACGGGATTGGTGGCTGGGTCGCTGGTGTTTGAATCGTCCACCAGTTCCTGATAAATGAAATCCAGCCGTTCCTGGAATGCATCTTCGGTGTATGGGAAAAATAGTTGATCCTGAGGCGCCTTGGCCGGATCATTCGAAAAGTCTTCGGCCCATTTGAGCCAATGGTTGGTATAGGCTCGCGCTTGCTTCAGTGTCTCCTGATCGGGCGATCTATCGCTCATCAAGCGGAAGAATAGTTCGCGCTCGTCGAAGATGGTCTCGAGGTAGTTCGGGAACGGCTGCACCTGGGGATGGCTCGTCTCGATCAGCAAGCTTTCGGTTTCAAGAAACCAGTTCTCGTCCCCGACTGTGACGCCGTCGCTTTGAATAGCTGTGTTCTGGAGGATCGTTCCGATCTTGTTCCAGTTTTCCAGGATCTGCCAATTATCCTGGTAACGCCCCCAATTCTGCGGCAGCGCGGATTCGGTCCCCAATCCTCGGACAGACCAGCGCTGGTCCCCCAATTCGGGCGCGGGCTGGTTGGTATCCGGATCGATCTCTATCGACACATCGGCCGCGGTAAAGACCGCAACCGGACGCTGAGCCGGCCAGGACCAGAACAACGTCCTGTTGCCCGGAGGATTCGGAGAAGGCGGATGAGTGGCGCACGAGTTGTAATCGGTGTGCCACGGAATGGCCATCCATTTAGATAGGTCGCCGGGCTCCAGACCGTCCTCGACATGCCGGGGCACATATCCACCCGAGAGGACTGGCTTGCCATCGACGATGGCGCCATAGTTAAGGGGCTTTGCCCAGACACGGAATGGACCGCCGCCCGAGTTACGCCAATCCTTGATGTATAAGTTCGGTTCGCGTACGACAAAAGTCAAGTCTATGCCGGGAGAGAATCGGCCGCCCAGGCAATTCACAAACGTCGCCTTGTCCAGCAACTCGCCGGGACCGAACGCGGGCCCGGAGCCTTTCTTGAACTGACCGCTGTTCCATTTTTCCAGGAAGAAGTACTGAGTCTTTCGAAGCGCCAGCATGGACTCATTCGCTCCGCCCAGGTGTAGAGGCATGAGCGTTAAATCACTGAACTGATCCTTATTATTCGGATTCCGGAAGATCGCGGAAATTCCGGACAGCAACGTGGATGTAGGATCGGTGTCGCCCGTGATGCTGCCGACCTGGTCGTGAGCCGAGCGTCCCTGGGCACTTAGATTCGTGGTCCACTGCTGGAGAGCAGCCGCCTGAAAAATCGGAAACACCTGATCATCAAATGTGGGCTGATAACTCTGCTGGAACTCGTTGCTGTAAATAGCGGGAGCCAGGTCAAGTTTCCGCACCCACGCGTCATAGATGTCGTCCCACAACGAGACAACGTTGAGAATTTGCGGGGCAAACGAAGGATCGGTGGCAGTGACCCAGGCTCCATGGACATCGGCGGCCGTATCGTCTTCGAACACGAGAGCAGCCATAACCGGACCATCGGAGGAGTCGTCGAACCATTGATCGTTGTTCACGTCCTCATCAAGAGGAACCGTCCGGCCATTCACCTTCCAGCCGGCGGCGCGGCCATAACCGCCGGTAACAATCAATCTTCCGTGCTCGTCGGTGCGAATCTCTCCCAAGGTGTCGATCGGTCCGCTAGGCAGGTCCACGTCCACGAACGAATCCTCAGGAAAGGATTTGGGATAGTTAGGGACTGGGACGGCAGCCCGCCGGATCGCATCATAGTAAGAGGCCTGCGTTTTTCGATCGAATCGAACCTGTGGCGCGTTTCGGCCCGAAACGGTGCGCGGTCCCGGGTCGATGGTGAACCGTTTAACGCGCGTGGCATCATTCAGTACGGCTAGCTTGTCAGGCGGCTGCGGCGCTGCTGCATCGGGTGCAAGTGTAGGCCAATTCCGAATGGGCGGAAGGCGCCCCTCTTCGTAGCCTGAGATGCCCTGTGGCTGGTCTTCCGTTTCCACTAGAACGAACGTATTGGCTTTCTTATTCGCTAAGTGGACAGTCCAGATGATATCTTTTACTATCTTGCCGTCTACATTTGTGCCGATTTGTACTTCCGAACCTTTTCCGCTGGGATAAGCTTCCTCTTGTCCACCCGGGTAATGAAAAATTCGGAAACGAGCGCCCTGCCTTTTGAGGCCGCCGTTGTCATCCCGCAGATCTTTGCTGGTTACATGATCGGACTCCGTCCCAGGACGGATGGGGAGACCGCCAACCACCTTCGGATCTCCAGGAACCGGCAATCCGGCCATAGTTTCCGGAGCAATGTTATATTCTTCGCTATTTCCCACCCGAGCAATACCAATCGCTGGGTGAATACGATAAGACGGTCCCGGCATCAGCTAAGTCTCCCCTGCAATATTTTCAGAATGCGAATCTAGGTGCACAAATACAAACAGGATTTAGAAGCGTCGCCAGTATAACGCCAAACTGATTTGGTCGCAACGCCTATTTACGATTTTCCGCTGATATCAGCTAATTTCGAATGAAAAGATAATCTTTCGCTATTATTGCGATTGCAACAATTGCATCTCGAGGGCGAGCGGCGCGCCTGTTTGGGCTGAAGCGCAGCACGTCTCCGCGCCGCTGCTTTTTCGTACACTGCCTCGTACAATACGTCTTGAGCTGCGTTCGCATACGTGTGCACCAAACGAGGTTGAACATTCTGGCCAAACGAGCATTCGCAAGTACATCGCTATTCTTCCTGATGCTTTCTTCCGCAAGGGTCGCAGCAACACAGACCGCTAACTCTACGCCGGCGGCCCCCGCGCCGGGTGCGCAGACTCCGGGTGCGCAGAACGCTTCACCACCGAATGAGCCTGCCCGCAGGGGCGGGTTCGTGGAAGGACAGAGGCGTCCGGCGGAAAATTCAGAGCAAGTTGCGCGAGGCAAATTGCTGTTTGGCATCGACTGCCGTGGTTGCCATGGCGCAGATCTCCGAGGCGGGGATTTGGGAGGGCCGAATCTCCTGCGCTCGCAAGTCGCGCTGAGCGATCACAATGGTGAGTTGATCGTTCCAATCATTCAAGGGAGTCGTCAGAAAATGGGCATGCCAGCGATCGGGCTGAGTGACGCGGACGCCAAGGCGGTGGCCGCTTATGTGCGCAGCGTGGTCGAGACGATCGAAGGGCAAGGCGCGCCGCCGTCAGCCGGCCGACCAGCGCCAAGCATTCTCGTTGGAAATGCAAGCGAGGGTAGAGCCTACTTCGTGACGAAGTGCAGCGGCTGCCATTCCGCGGCAAACGATCTCAATAAGATCGCAAGCCGAATTTCCGATCCGAAGCGGTTGCAAGACGCTTGGCTTGCGGGCGGCACCGAAGAAGAGGAGTCGGCGGACGGAGCTGCAACAACTGCCCGCACTGTGACGGCCACGATCACGCTGCCTTCGGGAGAAATCGTGGAAGGCAAATTGGTCCGGGTTGATGATTTCTTAATCACGCTGACTCTTGCTGACGGAATCCAAAGAACCTTTCGCAGAGCCGGAGATACGCCGAAGGTAGTCATTCACGATCCTTTGAAGGTCCACCGCGATCTGCTATCGCAGTACAGTGACAAAGATATCCATGACGTGACCGCCTATCTGGCGACCTTGAAATGAAGCTCAGCAAAATCTTTTTCGCAGCCTCTTTACTTGTTACGCCGCTTCTTGTTAACGCACAAGGGAACGGCTTGAATCCGGCTGATATTCTTAAGCCGCTCGTGGATTCCTGGCCGACTTACAACGGCGACTATTCCGGTAAGCGTTACAGCGCACTCAAGCAGGTGAATCGTTCCAACGTCCAGCATCTGACGCTTGCCTGGATGACCCAAGTGAATCCTGGAACCGATGAAGGAAGCGGACATCGGCGGAGGCATCATCACGAAAGTACGCCGGTAATTGTCGGAGGCGAGGGCCCCGGCGATATCGATATTCAGGGTGGCACTATCAAAGCGTCGGTGCTCGAAGTAGATGGGACGCTCTATTTCACCATGCCCGACAACGCCTGGGCCGTAGATGCCCGCGATGGCCACGAACTGTGGCATTACTTCTGGAAGACCAAAGGCGGCACGCACATCGGGAATCGCGGTCTCGGCATGTGGAACAACTACCTGTTTATGGAAACGCCGGATGATTATCTCGTCTCTCTCGACGCCAAAACAGGCAAGGAGCGTTGGCATAAAGTGATCGCCGATGTGGACGACGGCTATTTCTCGACGCCTGCCCCCATTGTTATAGGCAACCACGTTTTAGTCGGAACGGGAAACGATATCGATGCTCCCGGGTTTCTCGATTCATTCGATCCGGAGACCGGTGAATTGCAGTGGAAGCATTACACGGTGCCGATGCAGAAGGGCGATCCGGGTCTCGATACCTGGGCAAGTCTCGACGCCGCAAGACACGGAGGCGCCGAGCCTTGGGTTCCCGGCGCATACGATCCGGAGACGAACCTCTACATCTTCGGTACGGGTAATCCCACTCCAGCCTTTACAAATGGCACGCGCGGCAAAGGCGATAACCTTTACACTTGCTCGCTGATCGCTGTAAATGTGGACACGGGCAAGATGGCCTGGTATTTCCAGACCTCACCTCACGACATGCATGACTACGACTCGGCGCAAACGCCCGTATTGGTCGACGCAATGTTCGACGGCAAAATGAGGAAACTCGCGCTAACGGCGTCACGCAACGGATACTATTTCACCCTTGATCGCACGACGGGAGAACATCTTGTTACCAGCAAGTGGGGCACGCTAACCAATTGGGCTGAAGGCGAGAACAAGTTCGGCGGACCGAAGGTCAACCCCGAGAAGGATGCGACCGTAGGCGGCTCACTGGTTTCACCTGGATCCGACGGCGTAATCAACTGGGAGCCGCCGGCGTTCTCTCCGCAGACAGGCCTGCTGTACGTTTCCGAGCACAACTCGTTTTCCGAATTCTATCTGACCGATCTTGATCCGCGCGGCTCTATGGGCCTCGGCGGTAAGGAAGAAGATGAGATCGGGTCAGGCGGAACCTACTTGACAGCCATCGATTACAAAACCGGGAAGGTCGCGTGGCGACATCGCTATTACAGCGACGGTGGCGGTGGCGGTGGACTGTTGGCGACCGCCGGCGGACTGATCTTTGCCGGCGATGGCGCGGGAAGCCTCGTTGCTCACGACGCGGCAAATGGCACGCCTCTGTGGAACACTCGGATTGGCTACGTCAGCAACCCGCCGCAAACCTACTTGCTCGATGGTCATCAATACGTGATTGTGGCTACTGGCGATACGCTCTGGTGTTTCGTGATGTATTGAGTGCAGGCGGAAACCTGCGAGTCGAACCGCCACAAAGCGTGCAGGGCGGTTAATCGATATACTGGCCTTCGCACAGGTACCTTATGAATCTTGTTCGCATAACCGCTTACGCCGCCCTCATGGCGGTTGCCTATATTCCATCGGTTCACGCTCAGGACACGGCCAGTTCTCCACTTCCGAAGCGGCTGATAGGCGACTACGGATACTGGAGTCGAACCCAGGTTCCTCCCTATGGCGCTGCGCAGATTCCTTTTCGCAAGCTCACGCACATCAACCACGCGGGGGTGAGCTTTGGCGCTAAGGGCAATCTAAAGGTTCCAGATGGATTCCTGGAACCGGAACTGATCGCGAAAGCGCATGCCGCGGGCGTGAAGGTGCTGCTCCTATTGGGAGGCGACTTCGGGGGGCTGGAAACAAATAGTGCCGCGCTTCCTAATCTGATCGCCAAACTGCAAAACTTTCTTGCGGAAAATGACTATGACGGCGTCGACATTGACTGGGAGTATCCAGCCTCGGAGCTCGATCAGCAGACCTTCTTTGCCCTGATGAAATCCCTTCGCGCCGCATTCCCGACGCCGCGCTATGTTCTTTCGGCCGACGTGGCGCCCTGGGGAGGAACGGGATACGACTTTCCGGATGTTACGCCGATTGTCGATTACTTCAACATAATGACTTACGATTGCGCCGGTCCCTGGACGGACGACGGGCAACTCAATTCCGCTATTTTCCCGGATCCGACTAACCCGGAGCCATACGAGTGCGAGCCGGGAGGCAGTGTCCAAGAAGCAATCGACATTTATGTTAAGCAGCTCGACATTGCGCCCAGTAAACTTAACATCGGCACGCCGTTTTACGGCTATTTCTATCAGAACGTCGACAAGCTGTTCGGGCGCTGCACCCATTGCGGCAAGACCGTGCTATCGGAAAACTACGGTACTTTTATCAAGCAGCGCATCGACCAGGACGGGTGGCAAACTTTCTACGACACCTACGCACTCGTCCCCTACATGCTCCGGGCCGACGGAAAACCCGGCTACATCACCTACGACGACAGCTTCTCGACTTACTACCGCATCTGGTATTCCGACTGGCAGCGAGGCCTTGGCGGTTCGTTCATGTGGTCCCTGGATGCCGATTATGACGGGCAGTCTCAGGATCTATTGGACGCCATGTATACGGCGACGCTCGAAAAATAGAGATGCGGCGAAGCGTCGCCCATATGCGTTAACATCCGATCGCGCTGCGGCGAAATAGTCGGGCCGTGGCGGCGGGCAGCCAGTCGTAGAGCCAACTGCTAGCCTGAGTGTTTCAGCTTGGAGCGCATGGATTTCAAACGGCGCGAGTTCGTCGCGTGGCTTATAGCAGCTCCTCGATTACTCGCAGCGCAATCATCTACAACGCAAAAAGAACCAGATCTGCCGGGCCCTCTCGATTGGACCTGCCCGATGGATCCTGACATCCATATGGATAAGCCGGGCAAATGCCCGCGCTGCGGCATGACACTTGTTTTGAAGGTGCCAGATCGTGCGGAATACGGTTTCCGTGTCGATGTTGAGCCGCCCGTCCTGCACCCGGGCGACGAAGCTTCCCTGACGTTGCGCGCCTTTGACCCCGACGGCAAACCGGTCACGAGCTATGAAATAGTTCACGAAAAGTTGATCCACCTGTTCGTAGTAAGTGAGGATCTCGAATTCTTTGCGCACATCCATCCGATCTTTGACGGCAGTGCCTTTCATATTCGCGTTCGATTGCCACGGCCCGGAATGTACCGCCTGCTTGCCGACTATTACCCATCTGGCTCGGTTCCACAACTTTCAGTAGCAACTCTGTTCGTTCAGGGTCCTGAGTCTCGGCCGCATCTGACCTCTTCGGTCGCTCCACAGAAGTGCGCCAATCTCACAGCAAAGCTGCGGATGGAACCCGAATCGCCTCTGGCTGGCCTGGAGACGCGCCTTTTCTTCGATCTGGATCCATATGAGGGACTAGAGCTCTATTTAGGCGCGTGGGCTCACATGTTGATCGCAAGCGAAGACTTAGTGGACCTCATTCACACGCATCCGTTCCTTTTAAGACCGCCCGCTATCCAGTTCAACGTGATCTTTCCGCGCCCGGGATATCATCGCATTTGGACGCAGGTTCAGCGGCGCGGCGTCGTCAATACCATCGAGTTCACAATACTTGTGCGCGGCATCTAGCGCGCCCCTTCGAGTACGAATTGAGCAGGCGCATCCGCTTCGACAACCGAACCGGCCGGTAGCGGTATGGGCGTGCGGAACCGGAAAGCTTGCCTCCATTTCGGATCGTAATGGAAGAGCCACACCAGCGGCAGGGTACGGCCATTGGGTAGCTGCGCGACAATGCGTGCCGATGTCAATTCGGACACGGCCTCCGGCCGAATACCCGCAAGCAGAAAACTATGCGCCAGCTTCTGCGATTGATTCACATGCAGGCCTTCTCGCAGTGGCGCAAGCTGGATTGCTTGTTCCGATGCCGCAGCCGCGGGCAATAAAGCGGGATTGCCCTCCGGCGCGCCGCCGACCACCCAGGCCGCAATAATCAACAGCTCCTCTTCCGTTAATCCCTTATCGGGCGCGAGATCGCCGAAACCCTTCACGGCTCCCCAAGGCGGCATCTGGCGATTGAGAACCTGCTCTTTGATGTCGACCGCCCACGGCCTGACCTGCTGGTAGGAAGCCAGAGGAATCGACGCTCCGTTCCCATGACAGCTCGTGCAGCGCTTGAGGAAGATGCGCGAGATGTCGCGCGAGTAGGTAAGCTTGGTGGTAATCACATCGTGCGCGCCATTTGGCATCACGAGTAGCAACGCAACGAGGAGCAATATGAAAACGGGCGTTGCGCGCATAAATCAGAGTCCATGATATCTTCAGAAATCGAAGACTTCCCCTTGTTTATTTTGCGCTGCTTGTTATCGATGGGTCTCGCCACCGCGGCTCTCGCTGCGCAAGCGGCCAATCCTCCCACCTTCACGAAAGACGTAATGCCGATTCTGCAGAAGCGGTGTCAAACCTGCCATCGTCCGGGGGAGGCTGGGCCGTTCTCGATGCTCACTTACGAGAGCACACGGCCCTGGGCTGCTGCCATGAAAGAAGCGGTCAAGATGGGCAAGATGCCGCCTTGGTTCGCCGATCCGCGCTATGGCAAGTTCACGAATGGAAGCGTTTTAACCGACGCGGAAATCAAGACCATCGCTGACTGGGCCGATGCCAAGGCTCCGGAAGGCGACCCCCACGACATGCCGCCGCCTGTCAAGTGGGTTGAAGGATGGCAGATCGGCACGCCGGACAAGATTTACCAACTTCCCATCCCGTACGATATCCCGGCGACGGGTGTGATCGATTACCAGCACATCATCGTTCCCACCGGATTCACGAAGGACACCTGGGTGCAAGCCGCGGAAGTACGCCCGACAGATCGCGCGGTGGTGCACCACATCATCGCCTTCATTCGCGAGCCGGAATCCAACTGGTTCAAGGGAGAGCCGGCCGGACAATTTTTCATCGCGCCACAGGTGAAGACGAAGGAGCAACCCGACACCAGCGCGCTTCCAAGCGACTTCCTGGTTGGCTACGCGCCGGGGCAGCCTGCCGAGATCCTCCGCCCTGGACAGGCCAAGCTGATTAAAGCTGGTTCGGATATCATCTTTCAGGTCCACTACACCCCCAATGGCCACGCCACGCGCGACCAAACACGCTTGGGCATTGTCTTCGCGAAAGAGCCGCCGAGCGAGCGCGTGCTCACTCTTTCGGCGACTAACGGCACGTTTCTAATCCCGCCGGGCGATCCGGATTATCGGGTAGATTCGACCTTCGAGGTAGCAGCGCAGGTGAGCCTCACCGGTCTTCATCCGCACATGCACGGGCGCGGCAAGGACTTCCTCTACAAACTTGTGTTTCCGACCGGCGAAACCCAAACCATTCTGAGCGTGCCGCACTACAACTGGCATTGGCAGAATTGGTACACGCTTCAAGAGCCCATCGTCCTGCCGAAGGGGACCAAGATCGAGTGCACGGCTCATTTCGACAACTCCCCGAACAATCCCGACAATGCAGATCCCAAGCGCGCTGTTCCATGGGGCGAACAGAGCTGGGATGAAATGATGGTCGGCTTCTTCAATCTGGCTTTTCCCGCGGACATGCCGGTAGAAAAAATCTTGCCACCGAAAAATGCCGCGGCAATCGCGAGCCGTTGACGCAAATGCTTTCGTTACTGAAGATATTCGCCGCCGGTGTTCTGCTTGCGGCGAGCAGTACGGCGCAAACGCCCGCTCATCGCAAGCAATTGCTGGCGATCGGTGAAGAGAAAGGCTATCGGCATGAGGCCGTGTCGCACGCGCTCGCGACGATTGAGCGCCTGGGCCGCGAGACCGGCATTTGGGACACAACCATTCGCACCGATACCGAAGCCCTTACCAAGAAGAAGCTGGAATACAACGCCAAGAATTTAAATAATTTCGATGCAGTCCTGTTCTATACGGGCGGGACGCTGGAGATGGACGATCAACAGAAGAAAGATTTCCTGTCATTTATCCACGATGACGGCAAGGGGTTCGTCGGCGTCCATAGCGCTACCATTACGTTCACTCAATGGCCTGAATACGGCGAAATGATTGGCGGTTATTTCGACGAGCATCCCTGGAAAACGTTTCAAGCGCCGATCATCGTGGAAGATCCGAACTTCCCCGGCATGTCGCAATGGCCACACGAGTTCACCATTACCGACGAGATTTATCAGATCAAGAAGTTCTCGCGTGAGCGCTGCCGCGTGCTCATGCGCCTCGATGCATCGAAGCTCGACCTCAACAATCCACGTGTGCATCGCACCGATCGCGATTTCGCAGTGACCTGGGCAAAGATGTATGGGAAAGGTCGTGTCTACTATTCGACGCTCGGGCACGTTTCTGAAAATTGGGACAATCCAAAATTTCAGCAGATGTATATCGAAGCGATCAAATGGGCGCTCGGCTTAATCGACGCGGACGTAACACCTCGCCCTGCTCAGCAACAGGAATCGGGCAGGTGAGATCTCTTACCCGGCGCTCGTTCGGCCGGTTGGCAACTGCATGCCTCGGCGTCGCGCAGATTCCTGCGGCACCGGGCGTTTCCACAGACTCCTTCCACCTCGATATTGGAGTCGGCACGTTTTCCTATCATCTGCTCTCGCTCGACGACATGATCGTCCAACTAAAAGCCAATAAGGTCCGGGAAATCGAAATGTCGCGTGGCGAATTCATGCTGATGAAACCGCCGGCACAGGAAATGGTGGAAACAGCGCGCCATAAACTAGACGCCGCCGGCATTCGCTGTGTCTCCTATTACACCGCAACCATCAAGAACCAGATGGATCTCGATTTCGCACTGCGGTATGCCAAAATATTTGGCGCTTCGAATGTTTCCGGGGACGCGACCGGCCCCATTCTTCACGAGATCGATCGCCAATTCACCCGCGCCGGGCTGACGTTCGGGATCCACAATCACTGGTTTCCGCAGAGATTTCCCTATGAGAGTGCGGACGACGTTTTGAGGGCGCTTTCAACCGTTTCTCCGACGATCGGGTCTACGCTGGACGTAGGTCAGATGGCTGCCTGCGGGCATGATCCCTTAGATGCCATTCGACGGCTTCAATCACGACTGAAGCTGGTCCATCTGAAAGATGTGCAGGCGGTTGGCGCGGAGCATAACGTGCTGTTTGGAACCGGCATCGCAAATATTCCGGGCGTCATACAAGAGCTGAAGAGCATTCGCTTTGCACATCTGGTCGCGATCGAATTTGAGAAAGACACAAATGATAACGAGGACATGCGAGAACTACTCACTTATGCCCGCAAACTTGCATAGATGGGCCGCAAGTAGCGTGAAGAGCTTTCTTGCTTGCGCGATCGTGCTCAGTGCCGCTGTTTCAAGCGCTACCACGCAGGAATCGCATCCAACGCTCACGATCGGTTCGCACGCGCCGGATTTCGATTTGCCAGGCATCGATGGGAAGATGCATAAGCTGGCGGATTACTCATCCGCCAAGGTTCTCGTGATCGTGTTCACCTGTAATCATTGCCCCATCGCTCAGCTCTATGAAGACCGCCTCAAGCAATTAACATCCGAGTACGAAAGCAAGGGTGTCGCATTGGTGGCCATACAGCCAAACGATCCGAAAGCAATCCGCATCGACGAACTGGATTCAGCCGACATGAGCGACAGTTTGGAAGAGATGAAGATCCGTGCCGCGTATCGGCACTTCAATTACCCTTATCTTTACGACGGCGCGACGCAATCGGTAGCGAATGCTTACGGGCCGAAAGCGACGCCCCACGTCTTCATCTTTGATACACAACGCATCTTGCGCTACGAAGGCCGAGTGGACAACAGTTATCGCAAAGAGCTCGTGAAATCGCGCGACGCCCAAAACGCAATCGAAGCGCTTCTGGCAGACAAACCAGTTCCGGTCACCCACACTGGCGTATTTGGCTGCTCGACCAAGTGGAAATATAAGCAGGAAAGCAGCGAAGCCGAGGAAGCCAAGCTGAATGCGGAACCGGTGACCTTGGGGGCTGCGGATGCATCGGAGCTGAAAAAACTGCGCGGCAATCCAACCGGCAAATACCTACTCGTGAATTTTTGGGCGACGTGGTGCGGCCCGTGTGTTCATGAGTTGCCGGAGTTGGTCGATACTTACCGGATGTACCGTGGCCGTGACTTTGATCTGGTTACGGTTTCCGCCAATATGCCCGATGAAAGGAACAGCGCACTCCAACTGCTGCAGAGAGTGCATGCTTCCAACCGCAACCTGCTCTTCGCGTCTGAGGATACGGAAGCTTTGCAGAAGGCATTTGATCCCAATTGGGAATCGGGTGTGCCCTACACGGTCCTGCTTTCACCGGCTGGAGAAGTGTTGTATCGCAAACAAGGCGACTTGGATATTCTCGATCTTCGCCGTCATATTCTTGCTAGCCTACCAACCGACTATGCAGGCTTTCAGAGGTACTGGGTCAGCCCCTGAACCCCTTGAAGGGCAAACACTCAACTACTTAAGCGGTCTCGCATGGGGGATTCGGGTTTAGATCCGACGTTCCTCATTTTTTTTTGAACGCACCACATCCTGTATTTGCGAGCGTTTGGCTGACATCACCTGCTTTTCGGGCTAAGCTTGCCCTCCAGAAAAACACGCTTAGACCGATAAGAAAACAGGCAGTGATGCAAATCCAGTGTTCATATTCAATTGCGGTGCAGAGGCACTCACAGGCGCCCCAGAAATTAAGCCGCTCGCGTAAAAGGTAATACAGTCATGACCAATTCATCTGACGTTCAAACGACAGCCCCAGTCGGAAATTCCTCCTCCGAAGGAACTTCTCTGGAAAGCACATCTTGGCTCCCCAACGGGCAGGCGTGCAGGCGCCGATCCTGCGTAGCCCATCTGGTGATAGAAGCAGCAACCGCTAATCCTTTTGCCCCGGCGCTTTCCGACAGCTCGAACATCATGACCTATGGGGAGTTAGCCGAGCGCTCGCGCCGCTTGGCCAGTCATCTCGTCTCGCTCGGCGTTAGACCGGATGTGCCGGTGGCGCTCTGTTTAGAACGTTCTTTCGATCTGATTACCAGCGCCTTTGCCGTCCTTCTAGCGGGCGGCGCTTATCTGCCTTTAGATCCCGCGTGGCCTCCATCGCGGATCAATCAAATTGCCGACGACGCTCAAGCTCGCCTGATGATTTCTCGCGGAGCGTGCGCCTTCCGCGCCTCCATCAATGGAAACCGGGTCATCGACCTTGATACCGCTCAGAGCGTCATCGACGCGTGCGATCCGTTGCCGGACCCGGTGGCGGTCACGCGAGAAAACCTCGCCTACGTGATCTATACCTCCGGCTCAACCGGTAAACCCAAGGGTGTCGAGGTTACCCATGGCAATCTTCTGAATCTCATTTTCTGGCACCGGCGTTTCTTCGATGTCACTGCGGCCGATCGCGCCAGTCATCTGGCAGGCATTGCCTTCGATGCGGCTGTGTGGGAGATCTGGCCCCATCTCACGGCTGGCGCAACACTGGTTCTCGCCGACGAAAAGGCGCGCCATTCCGTCGACGCGCTTCGTAACTGGCTGATTCGGGAACGGATCAGTATCGCCTTCGTGCCTACCGTGCTGGCCGAGCCGCTGCTTGCACAGGATTGGCCGGCCGGAACCGCGCTCCGCTACCTATTGACCGGCGGCGATACGTTGCATCGCGCTCCGTCGCCCACTTTCCCCGTCGCGGTCGTCAATAACTACGGACCCACCGAATGCACCGTGGTGGCAACCTCCGGAACGGTCACGCCCGCTGCCAGGGATCTGCTTGCGCCCGCTATCGGCACGCCCATCGCACATACCAAAATCTATCTTCTAGACAGTGATCGAAACCCCGTGCCGGACGGCGAAATCGGTGAAATCTACATCGGCGGCACCAGCGTGGCCCGTGGATACCGCAACCGTCCCGATGCCACGCAGGAACGCTTTCTTCCGGACCCGTTCAGTCCGGTGCCCGGCGCCCGTCTTTATCGCACGGGCGATCTCGGTTGCCTCCTGCCAGACGGGCAAATCGCTTTCTGCGGCCGCGCCGACGCGCAGTTGGAAGTGCATGGACATCGGATCGAACCGGACGAAATCGTCTCTGTGCTCAGCGGCCATCCCGGCGTTGCCGCCAGCGCCGTCGTGGCGCGCGGGGAATGCTGCAGCCGACGCCTGGTCGCCTATATCGTGCCCCGCGACGGCCATACGCTCTGCGCATCCGATCTGCGCGATTTCCTTTCCGAGCGCCTGCCGCAATATATGGTCCCCTCGTGCTTCAGCCAGCTAGACGCTCTACCGCTGAACTTCAACGGCAAGCTGGATCGCGACGCGCTGCCCGATCCCACCCCGGAGAACCTGATTCGCGATGTGGGCTACCGGGCCCCGAACACCTCGACGGAAGACCAACTGAGTCGCATGCTCATGACGCTGCTCGGCGTGGACCATATCGGCATCGACGATAACTTCTTCCTGCTGGGCTTGCATTCGCTTCTCGCTACCCAGGTCGCCGCCCGCGTCTACGAGCTCTTCGGAGTGCAGCTCGCGCCGCGCCATCTCTTCGAAGCCAAGACCATCGCGCGCCTGGCCGCCGAGGTCGATCGCCAACTCGTCGCGCAGCTCGAAGCGCTCAGCGACGAAGAGGTAAGGCGCCTGATCGCCTGATCGGGGGCTACTGGAATTCCATGGACTCGTCGCTAAGCTTGTGCCGGCTTCTCGAGCCGGAGATCATGGCTGCTCCCTACCAGCTCTACCGCGAGTTGCGTGAATCGGACCCGGTGCATTGGGACCCGCTTCTGCATGCCTGGGCGGTTACGCGTTATGCGGACGTCGTCACTGTGCTCCAGCGCTACTCAGCGGACCGTACGCTCAGCTCAGAGCAGTTGACAAAGATGGGTCTCGCGCCGCTGGTTCCCATCGTCGAAGTGACCCGACGGCAGATGCTGTTCCGAGACCCGCCTTATCATTCGCGCGTACGAAGCATCTGCGCCAGCGCCTTCACTCCGGCGCGCGTCGCCGTTCTACGCGCCCACATCCAGGATGTGGTCAACGCCCTTATCAATCGCTTCATCGCCGACGGAAGCGCCGACATTGTCGCCGATCTGGCCGAGCTCATGCCCGCTATCGTGACCGCCAAGATGCTTGGCGTTCCGGTCGAAGACCACGAATCACTCAAAAAATGGTCGCTCGATTTCGCCGAAATCCTCGGCAACTTCCAGCACAATCCGGATCGCATCGCGCGCGTGCTCGAAAGCGTAGAGGAGATGACGGCTTATTTCCGCGACGCCATCCACAGGCAAAAAACAGATCCCCGAGAGGGTCTCGTCAACGCGCTCACTGCCGCCTCCGCCGATGGCGCCTACCTGACGGAAGAAGAGATCGTCGCCAACTGCATTCTCACGATGATCGGCGGCCAGGAGACTACCACCAACCTCATTGGCAGCGGAGTGCTGACCCTGTTGCGGCACCCGGAACAGATGCAGCTCTTGCTCGATGACCCATCGATCATGCCTTCCGCGGTCGAGGAGCTATTGCGCTTTGAGAGTCCCATCCAGCACACGGCTCGGGTGGCGCACGACGATCTGACGCTTGGCGGGAAGCAGATCCGCCGCGGGCAATCTGTGATTGCCGTCATTGCCGCGGGCAATCGCGATCCGGAGCGCTTCCCCAATCCCGATACGCTCGACGTGAAGCGTACCGACAACCGCCATCTGGCATTCGGCTGGGGCGCCCACTACTGCTTCGGCGCACCGCTGGCGCGGATCGAGGGGCAAGTCGCTTTTGACACGCTGTTACGCCGGCTCCGTAATCTGGAGCTCGCCTCTCAACGGATCATTTGGCATGAAAATCTGGGCCTGCGCGGCCTGGCGCATCTGCGTGTGCGTTTCGATCCCGCCCATTGCGTCCCGGTCGATTCCAAACTCGAATTTCTGAACGAAACGGCCTGTCTTACATGCTGACAAGCTCCGAACTTCGGCGGGACGCGCTCGAACGCTTGCGCAGAGGCGAGTTGCGGCCCCTGAAAAAAGAACCCGAACCCTCGATCCAGCCCGCACCGGGTGAAGAAATTCCTCTTTCCTGCGGACAACAGCAGATTTGGCTGCACTCAGAATTCGCGCCCGGCGCGCCTATTTACAACGAGTCGATCACGGTCCGCAAAACAGGACCACTCGACACGGCCGTGCTCGAATCCTGCTTCAACGAAATTATTCGACGGCACAGGATCTGGCGAACTGCCTTCCTCGATTCGTCCGGCAAGGTCACTCAAGTGGTTCTTCCGAGCATGCACGTGCCGCTGCCACTCATTAACCTCAGCCATCTCCCCGCAGACGCCGCCGCCCGCGAAGCGATTCGGCTGGCGAGCGACGACGCGAAGCGCCCATTCGATCTCAGCCGTCCACCGCTGCTGAGAGCGCGTCTGGTTCGTCTCGCCGAAGACGACCACCGGCTTTATCTGACGTTCCATCACCTCATTTTCGACGGCGTCTCTATTTACCGCGTCTTTGTCCCCGAGCTTGCCGCGCTCTACCGGGCCTTTTCAGCCGGTCTGCCATCGCCTTTACCAGATCTGCGCATCCAGTACGGCGATTATGCTATCTGGCAGCAGCAGAAGCTCGCAAACGGCGATTACGCGGCTCAACTCAGCTACTGGCGCAAGGCGTTGGGAGACGATGCGCCCCAGCTTGAACTCCCGATCGAGAATCCGCGTGTCGCTGCGCCCGGCTGGCAGGGCGACATGGAAACCTTTGGCATGCCCGCCGAGCTTTCCAGAGCGATCCGCCAGTTCAGCGCCAGTGAAGGCGCGACCCTTTACATGACGCTGCTCGCCGCGTTCCATGTTCTTCTCTACCGCTACTCGGCTCAAGAGCAAATCACAACCGGCGCGGTGGTCAGTACCCGCAATCGTCCTGAGCTCCAACCATTACTCGGCTTTTTGCTGAATACGGTCGTGCTTCGGAGCCGCGCCCATTCCTCCGTTTCTTTCCGCGAGTTCCTGAATCAGGTTAAGGAGCAAGTACTCGAAGCGCTCGCCAATAGTGACGTACCGTTTGACACCGTGGTGCGCGAGCTTGCGCCGAGACGCGAATCGAACCGCAACACACTGTTTAACATTCTGTTTTCGCTTCGGCCCTCTTCGGAGTCACCCCAAGGATGGGAGCTGAGCGAGCTCGATGTTCACAGCGGCGCTTCGGGATTCGGCCTCTTCGTCGATGTCATCGACCAACCCTCGACTTTCACCGGCCGTCTCATTTACAACTCGGAGCTATTTGAGGCCTCGGCCATTGCGCGAATGATCTATCATTGGCAGAGGCTTCTCGAAGCAGTTGTCGAGAACCCCGATCTGCCCATCGGCCTGCTGCCGTTGTTGACCGCAAACGAGCGCCAGCTTCTATTGACCGCCGCAGCGGGTCCGTCGATCGATATTCCGCCAGTCACCATCAGTGCTCTCGTCGAAGCGAAAATCGCGCAAGTTCCCCAGCGCACCGCCGTCACCTTTGAAGATCACCAACTGACGTTCCACGAACTCGACTGCCGCGCAGCCAATTTTGCGAGAGAGCTTCAGGCGGAGGGAGCGAAGTCGGGAATGTTAGTTGCAGTTTGCATTGAGCGCTCGGTCGAAATGCTGGTTGCGCTACTCGGAATACTCAAAATCGGCGCCGCCTATCTTCCGATCGATCCAAGTCTTCCCGCGGAACGGCGCGATTTTCTGCTCAGCGACGCCAAACCTCACTTCTCCGTCACCTCTAAGGCTCTAACTATCATCCAGCGCCATGCTGAACGCTCTGGCCAGTACGCCGGCCTCGCATATGTCCTTTACACTTCTGGTTCCACGGGCGTTCCAAAGGGTGTGGAAGTGCCTGAATCCGCTGTGGTGAATTTTCTTCGCTCCATGCAGCGCGAGCCCGGCTTCTCCTCATCCGATATTCTTTTGGCCGTCACTACACTTTCCTTTGATATCGCCGTCCTCGAGCTTTTTCTTCCTCTGATCTCCGGCGGCACGCTGGTGATCGCGTCTCGCCAGGTCGTGAGCGATCCGACCCGGTTGATGGAGGTCATGCGCGATTCAGGCTGCACCGTCATGCAAGGCACGCCGGCGATTTGGCGCTCGCTCATTGATGCCGGCTGGCGTGGAAATTCCCATTTGAAAGTCCTCTGTGGAGGCGAAAGTCTCTCGCGCGGGCTTGCCGACAAGCTAGTCGTCCGCAGCGGCGAGTTATGGAATATGTACGGCCCGACCGAGACCACTATATGGTCGACCGTGCAAAAGGTCGAACCCGGCCAGGGCGCGGTCCCAATCGGACACCCTATCAATAACACCCAGGTTTACGTTCTTGACGCGCAATTACAGCTAGTTCCCACTGGAATAACGGGCGAGCTGTACATCGGCGGAAATGGCCTCGCACGAGGCTACGGGGATAGGGCGAAACTGACTGCCGAACGCTTTGTGCCTTCTCCGTTTGCCTCCGGTGAGCGCATGTATCGCACCGGCGATTTGGCTCGCTGGCGCCCGAGCGGGGAGTTGGAATGCCTGGGCAGGGCAGACAACCAGGTGAAGGTGCGGGGATACCGCATCGAACTCCAGGAAATCGAAAACGTGCTGGCGAAAGCTCCCGGAGTTCACGGCGCCGCTGCAAAAACATGGCGCGATGCATCCGGCGAAAACGGGTTGGTGGCGTATATACAAGGAAGCTTTGTCACGAGCAACCTGCGCGAATATCTATGCCGCAGGCTGCCGGAGTACATGATTCCGTCGCGCTTCGTCGAACTGCCGGCTCTCCCCTTGACTCCAAACGGCAAGCTGGATCGCAAAGCGCTGCCCGACCCAATCCATGAGGGACCAGCCACACCCAAAGGAACTGCCCCGCGTAACGACACCGAACGGCGCCTTTCCGCGCTGTGGACCTCCTTGTTGAAGATCGCTTGTCCCGGCATTTACGACGATTTCTTCCATCTCGGGGGACATTCGCTGCTCGCAGCCGAGTTGGCGCGGCGCATCCATGCGGAATTTGGCAAGAAGCTCACTTTGTCCACAATCTTCGAGCACTCAACGATCGAGGCGCTGTCTCGTTTGCTCGATTCCGAAAATAGTTTTGCGAGTGCAGTCAACTTACTCGAATGGGTAAGTAATTCTGAGCAGAGGTACCTTCACTGGATTTATGGCGGCGTCTTTTTCAAGGCATTGGCTTCCCACTTGCGCCCTGCATATCAATTCCATGAGGTCTGGCTTCCGCCCGAAATCGAAGAAAGTATCCGTCCGTCTGACCGGTTGGAAGATGTCGCGCGTTTGATCATACGTGAATTACAGAACCAGCCGCATAACGGACCGTATCAGCTTGGCGGCTGGTGTATTTCGGGAATTCTCGCGTATGAAGTGGCGGTTCAGTTAGAAGCGGCTGGCCAGGAGGTGGGGCTGGTGGCGTTGTTGGGTGCCCCCAATCCCCAACATTACAGCGCGATCCCACTCGGCGAGAAGCTCAAAAGCAAACTTCACTATCACTGGGACAAAATCACCCGCCTGGATTTAGCGGGCGTGTTTCGTTATCTCCTGGAGCGGGCTCGCTACCACGCCGGCGAGCACCATGCCGCGCGATCCCGCAAATTCGCCCATGTGCTTCTGGAACTGGCTCTCCGCTACCAACCTAAGCCTCTGTATGCCCGGGTGGCACTCTTCCAAGCCGAAGACCGGCCCGGAATCGACTATGCTCCGGGTTGGACGGAAGTTGTGAGGGGCGAATTTGCGGCCTACGAAGTTCCCGGTGATCACGAGAGCTCTCTGGAGGAGCCAAACGTCGCCGTTCTTGCCGAAAGACTGAGAGGTTGCCTTCGTTGATTCCGTTGCCGCAAAAGCGGGTTCGCGCCCGTCGTTCTGCAACCGTAAACGTCTCATTATTTTCAGCGGTCTAGCATTTATTGTTCCGTACGGCCGATGTAGTGGAGGTCTGGTCGGGGCGGTGCGATTTTGAACCTGCGAGCTTCTGCGCCCAAGGCTGGCCCTTGCGGTTGGCTATCAGTTGTCCTATAATCGCTCACACGCCGGTAATGGCGTGAGTACAGTCAATTAGAAAGGGCGGATAATGTCAAATCAGCCAGAGGATCGTCATACCGCGCTCGATACGGACATCGATGCGTTTCTTCAAGAACTCCCACCGCTTAACCCGGCGCTTGTTCAGGGCAATTGTAACGTCGCGCCTTTGCCACACAGTCAGACGCAAGAAAGAATCGCACCTCCCATCGAAACCGAGTCGGAGCCGCTTTAGTAGCGGTTTGCCCGCTTGCGACTCACCTCTGGCCTACTCGACCGCTGACCATTTTTGGCTAGGAAAACGCCTCTTCGTAGTTGTTGTCGGGGCCGAAGAAGTGCTGGTTTAACGGTCCGCCTTCGAACTGATCATGGCGTGCCCTTCATACGATGAGCCAGAACGTCCGCAGGACCAGCGGTTTGTCGTAAACGAGTTGCTTGTCTGTGGATTCTATCGTTCTCCGAGGCGTACCCTTCTATTTGACCTCGGGGCAAAGACGAGTTATGAAGTTCGCACTCCCCACATGATCGGCCTACTTGCGTACGCAGTGGAACCGCGAAGGGATTGTGACCTCATCAGTTTTTTGTGTGCGGGAACCCGTGTCAGTAAAGAGAGCGCGTCTCGGTTAATTCAATTCTGCAAGGAAAAGAATCTGCTCCGCACCGAGACCAACGCCGACGCTGATCAGGTCGCAGAAGCTAGGAATCAATGGCGGCGTTATGGTTGGGACGCGGCGGCCGTTTACCACTTCTTTACTCGCGACTTTCCGTTTCTCGACTATAGCCGTTCGGAAGCATATACGGCCGACCAACGGCTGATGAGACAGTACAAGGGGAGCTGGGAGGAACCGTCTCGTTTTAAGGAATATCCAAACTCTCCGCTCATTCAGCTCGGGGTCTGCGGAGATTCGCTGAAAGGAGTCAGTCTGCACAGGTTGCAGGATGCGCTCTTGGCAAAGCCGCCGGCGTCTCCGATCGACCGGGGACGTTTAGGAACGCTTCTGTTCTACACACTCGGGAAGACGGGCGGAATTCGATACCCGATTGTGGAGCCTCTGCTGCGCCGGACCAGCCCTTCTGGCGGAGCCAGACATCCGACGGAGGGGTATCTCGCGGTGCTGGAGCCGATCAACGACATACCCGCCGGCTTATACCATTACTCGGTAAAGCAGCAGGGCCTGGAACAACTGGCCGAGGGCAGTTTTTCGAAAGAGATTTTCCCGGCGCTGAACACGATCTCCGAGCGAGGCGAACTCAAGCCGCGCGCCATCGTATTCTATACGTCGGTAGTAGAGCGAAACATGTGGCGTTACCGGGAGCCCCGCACCTATCGAGTGATCCACATGGATCTGGGGCACCTGACCTGGACATCGTACCTGGTGGCGCTCGGATTGGGCATAAGCACCTTTGCTCACCACGGAATGGACGAAGCCACCATAGAAGGACTCTTCGGACTGGACGCAGCGCGTGAATCGGTGTATTGGTATATGGCGCTTGGTTAGAGTGGAGCCTGGAGCGGCCGCGCGCCGCTCTGAAAAATGATGAAGCTGTCCGATAAAATCGCCCTTCGTGATTTATCCTTCCTGGAATTTGCGGCTAGGGAGGGCGATTACGGTGTAACACTGGTCACCCCGCCGGGGGGTCAGCGTTTTGCGGTGAAGTCTTTGGCGCTTTTGGAGATCCTGGCCACTGCGACAGCACCGACGCTTCGGTCCGAACTGGCTTGCCGTTTGAGTAGCGAGCTGGACCTGCCGGATGGGGCGGCGGAGCGCTTACTCGATTCGCTCCTCGACCGGGGTGTGCTCGAGCCGGTTGACGAGAATGCAGACACTTCGGCGATCGCGTTGTGGCAGCAGTACAACTGGGAGGCTGCGGGCCTGTATCACTTCACGGCGAGAGGGACCCGCTTCGCCGACATTGACCGCGCAGACCAGTGCCCCATGGAGCTCCGCGAACGGGTCGTGGCAAACTATCGCCGGAAGGACCCTTTCCCTTATCGCGAGATAGCTGCGGGTTCCTCATCCGACGAAATCGTGGCGTTGCCAAATGCCTTGCGGGACGTAAACTGGCCACTTGGCCCTACGCTGCTGAAACGACGGACCCTCCGCACGTGGACGTGCCGCACGCTGCCGCTTCAGGAGCTAGCGAATCTGTTATGGTACGGCCTGCGACCGATCGGAGAGAATCGAGCGGTCGTCGATGCAGATCCCGCATTTACGCAACTGACTCCCCTGATGACGCACTTCGCCCACCTCGGCGTATGGGTGCTGCCGATTCGAACGGAGGGAGCTCAGAACGACACGATCTACCGGTACGATCCAGTGGGACACCGGCTGGTCAGGAGAAATTCATTCGAGGGTGGGCTTTCACTCGAGTCGCTCTGCGTAGGACAAGTGCCCTTACGCGACGCGAGCGTGGTGGTTATTCTGAGCGGCATATTTACCGAGTTTATGTGGCGTTATCGCCACAATCGCGCTTACAGCGTCGTGCTGTTGGAAGTCGGACAGATGATGCAAAACCTGATTCTTACAGCAACGGCCAGTGGCTTACGACCGTTCATCACTCCCGCCCTGCGAGACAGCCGCGTCGACCAGCTACTCATGATCGACGGGTACGACGAAGGGGCGCTTTACCTTTCGGCGTTCGGGTAGGCACATGGTGCAGGCTCGTGATGTCATTCGTGCGATTCCTATTCGAGGCGAAGCCCACCGGCACTGGGAAAACCGTGTGGCTCGCGGTCGCCTTGCGGTGCTGGATCACCATCTGCGCAACAGCGGCTTGGGCGGACGGACTGACGCGACGTTCTCCGATCTGGCAAACCGATTCCTTGCCATTCCGGAACCACTGCGGCTCAAGGTAGCGGCGTCTCCCGAATTTGGAGCCTGGATCGCCGAGATCCGGGACGCATTCGAACGCGGAGACCGCGTTCTGGTTGAAGGAGACGCACAGGCAATTCGGGCGCGGCTCGCGCCGTTCCTTATATACCCCCTTCTTCTGCAGGACCCCGGGGCCACAGTTTGCATTAAGGTCTCCGCGGTAGACGGCCTTGTCGCGGTGCCGGGCACTCCATTGTTCTTCAAATTAGGGGGCACCGGCCAGGAGGCGATCTGTCGGATCGAAGACGGCGGCTTGACGTTCACAGCAGAGGGAACGGGCGTCATTCGGTTTGCCCGGAACGAGGTTGCGGCGTTGCTCGACGGCGACGGCACCGCGCCGCGATCGGTCACGGGCCTGCCGGTGGGCGCCTACAGGCTGCCGGAACTCAGCCTTCCGGGAATGTATTTGGGGCTTCCTGTTAACAGGATGTTAACGGCGAGCCGGATTCGGATGGCGCAGGCGCTGGACGCGGGGAACGCGCCGGATACCCTCATGACGTTCGCCGTGGATGCTTCGCGCTTCGTCGACGAGGTAAACGGAGCCCTGTTGACGATTGCCGAAGTATGGCCGGAAATGGGCGAGGCATTACCGCTTCATACGCGATTCGTCGCGCCGATCTTTTCGGATAGGGTGTTCAGTTATTCGGAAATGAGTTCGCCAAACGCAGTCTTCCTCCGGGCGGATCCGCGCGGTCCGCTCTGGTATGTGGAACTGCTGGTCCACGAAACGTGCCACGTGTGGCTGGCCAGCCTGATGGAACTGATTCCGATGATCGACTCCGACCAGACGCGGCGGTTTCCTTCGCCCTGGCGCGCCGACCCGCGGCCGCTGATCGGAATTCTTTTCGGAGCGCACGCATTCGCGGTTGTGGCGCGGTGCCTGTTTCTCCTGCTGGAACACGGCACGCCGCACGAAGACGTAGTTGCGCGGCGACTTGCATTCGAATCTGAGCGGGTGGAACGCGGCTGCAGACTACTCGAGCAGCACGGCTCGTTTAGCAAGGCAGGGGAGATTTTCATGTCGGACCTGCGCCGAGTCGTAGAAGAGGTCACGGCGGGCGCGTGTCGAATGCGTTACACGTCGGTGGCGAGCGAAAGCACCGCTCTCGATCCGATCTGGCCTACGGCCGCATAGTGCGTGGCAGGACTACAAGGAGGTTTGATGCGAGTTCTTCTCATAGCACCGGATTTCGATCCCGATTCCCGTCTGGAACGAAACGCCAAGTTCGCCAACCACCATCAAGGCTCGGTCGCACCGCTGGGGTTGGCAACTGTCGCCGCACTCACGCCCGAGGACGTCGAAGTCGACTTATGGGACGAGGCCGTGCGGTCGCCGATTCGAGAATCGACGGTTTTCCCCAAACAATACGACCTGGTGGGCGTGACCGGGTACGACGCTCACATCGAGCGGGTGACGGACCTCGGCCGCCTGCTCCGGAAACGGGGATTTACGACAGCGGTGGGCGGTCCCGGCGTCTCCGCCGCCCCGGAGCAGTATCGAAACATTTTCGACATTCTGTTTATCGGCGAAGCGGAGCAGACATGGCCTCGGTTCGTTGCCGATTGGAAACGCGGCAAGCACCGGATTGAGTACCGGCAGGTCACTCGGATTGACATGGCGCATTCTCCCGTCCCTAGGTGGGATCTGATCGCTGCGGATTTGCCACGGTATCGAACAGCCGCCGTGCAGACCACGCGGGGGTGTCCGTTCGATTGTGAGTTCTGCAACGTCACCTATCTGTTCGGCCGCACAGCACGGCACAAATCGGCGGAGCAGGTGGTCGAAGAGGTGAGGCAACTGGAGCGGCTCGGCGCAAGAAAGATCCTGTTCTGCGATGACAACCTCATTGGCAATCCGACCTATGCGAAGGAAATGCTGAAAGCGCTGATCACTTTGAATAGGACGTTCCGCCGTCCCATGCAGTTCTTTACCAATGTCACTCTCAACGTTGCCAGAAATAAAGCAATTCTGGGGCTTCTCGCCGAAGCGAATTTCATAGGAGTCTACATAGGAATCGAATCGGTGAACGTCGACAGCCTGATCGAGACGAACAAGCCGCAGAACTACCGGACCGATATGGCGGCGGATATAAGGACGATCCAGAGTTACGGGCTGCCGATCGAAGCCGGAATGGTCGTCGGGTTCGATCACGACGACGCCAGCATATTCGAGCGGCAACTCGAATTCCTCGAGCGGAACGGAATAGCGGGCGGAACGCTGAATATGCTGAATGCGCCGGTAGGGACAAAACTGTGGACTCGATTGAAGCACGAGGGCCGCGTGGTCGATACGTCCGGCCTCGATGCTTCCGGCGAGACGCTCGGCCTGGCATCGGTGAGAACCAACATCAATCCGAAGCAGATGACACGTACAGAGTTACTTCGCGGCTATCGCGATCTGCTGGCGCGTTTGCGCTCGTGGCCGAGCTTTGAGCGGCGGATCAAGGGAATGGTGGCGCAAGTGAGCGCGGAGGCCGAGGGTCCAATTCGCCTCGCGCGGCAGCAGCGGTTCGAAGAGTGGAAGGCTATGATCCGGATGACCCTGGATGTGTTCCGGTCGACAGATTTCCGGGGTCGGGCGGCGACCTTGCGCATCCTGCTGCACACGTGGCGGCAGGCGCGGTTCATGTTGCCTCGCGTGGCGGGACTGATCCGGCGACACGCGCACCAAGTGAGCTGCAAGCCGGCCCTACTGGCAGCCATCGAACGGGAGATCGAGAGGGAAGGCAAAAGAGGAGCGGGATGGGGCGTTCTGCAAACGGCGGCAACACCGGCCCGCCTGCGGAAAGCCTATAGGGACTGGTTCGGCCAGGTGCATGAACGAGTGTCCGAAGGATTTGACGGCCAAGGCCGCGACCACGAGGTGCTCGTCCGGATCGCATGTACGTTCTTTAGCGACGCGGACGACGCCTTGCCGGACGAGGATCTTCGAGCGGCGCTCTTCGAAACGGCTGAACGAGTGGTTGCGCAGGAGGGCGGCGCGAGACCGTCATCTTCTGCGACGGTCAGCGGATTTTCTCGCCCGAGCATTTCGTTGCCTGCTGAGAATCCTCAAGCCGCACGATTACAATTCGAACTTCGTAGATTGGCTGATGACGTCATACGAGAGGCTGAGAAGGATTTGAGACGGTCGGCGCCGGTCGGCTCGCTTTCCTTGTTCGTGATTCATAACGCGACGTCTTCGCGCACTGGATGCGAAGTGGAGACGGAATCGTGAGGCTATCCGGTGTCGGCCTGCTCGGTCGACGCGGAGTGTTCTCGGTCGAGTTCGGCGGCGGCCGATTGTTACGGGTTGAGCCAACTGCAGCGAACGCGCCGAGGAACGGCTTTTTGCTCCTGCCGGGTCTGATCGACGCTCACGTGCATTTAGCGTTCCTGCCCCCTTCGGCAGGCGCGCAGTTCCTGAACGCGGGCGTTATGGCGGTTCGCGACGTGGGAGGGGAGTGCCGGCGTGTAGCTGCCTGGAGAATCGCAGCCCGGACTCCCTTGCGGGTGCTGGCGCATGGCCCGCCTCTGGATGGTGTTCCGCCGGAGCCGCGGGCCTTGGCTTTCGGCGCTCGTGGAATCCGTTCGCGGCAGGAGGTGGACGCACATCTCGATGAGTTGGCGCGGGACGGGGCGGCCGGACTGAAACTCTACTTCGGCTTTCCGGTCGATCTGCTGAGTCATGCGGTTTCCGGCGCCCACGCGCGGGGATTGCGGGTGGCCGCACACCTCGGGTCGGGGACCATGCCGAAGTTCAGCTCCATTTTTCCGGGGGCCTTCGGTAGGGCCGGCGGTGATACTGTCGAACACGTTCACTCTTTTACGCGGGAGGTGCTGACCTCGGACCGGCTTGCAGAGATGACGCGCGTTGAGAACTTGCCTCCGCTGAGCCGGGTGTTTTTGGCATGGTCGCGATGTGATCCCGACGCGCCGCACGTGCGAGAAGCGATCGACAGGTTCGTCGCAACCGGAGCGGCGCTGGTCCCTACCCTTTCGATCTTGGCCCAGATGTCACGCGCGATCGTCCTGCCCGGGGCGGACAATTCGGCTTGGCGCCGGAATATAGAGGATGCGCGATTCGCGTACGTTCGCGATGGATTTGAGCGAATGCTGGCATTCGTAGCGAGGTTCCACGATCGAGGTGGAAAACTCGTGGCAGGGACCGATTTTGCGGCGACGCAGGAAGGGATACTGCCAGAGCAGGCCCTCGCGTTAGAGCTCCGGCTTATGCGGCGCGCCGGATTATCGGCCGACACGTTGCTACGGATAGCGACAGAGTGCGCCGCCTCGGCCCTAAAGGTCCCAATCGGACGGATTGAGCGGGGGCTTGCGGCGGACATGATTTTGGCGCGGGCAGTCGACGCCGAGGACTTTCTAAATACCTGGCGCGTTGAAGCCGTCATTCAAAATGGCGTGGTCATCCATGGCGCCATTCCTGCCGATGTGCTCGAGGAAAAGCCAATGAACGGCCCCGAAGGAAGCGTGGTGCTCACGGCCTCTCCGCGAGTGAAATTCCGAGCTGCAAACGGCGTCATTGAAGGAGTCGCCTCCAGGCTTCGAGAGTTCGCCGGGCGCTTGGCGTTTGGACCCACGACGAAAAGTTTTCCCTGTACTCTGCTGTTCGCGACCCCGGACACTTTGGATCCAATCATGGCCGCCGCATCGGAAGCGGTGCTGCCGATTCTTGCCGTTGGCCCCTACTTGGCAATCGGCCCAGTGCAGACCGGGTCCGATTGTAACGTTTGCAGCGGCTGTTTCTTTTATGCGGCCTTCGGACGCAGTGCGCGAGAAATGGACGCGCGGCTCCACGGTGAACTGGAAGCCAACATGCCGCATTCAGAACGCCTGTATCGGCTTTTGGCTGCTTCTCTCCGTGCCGCGGGCGGAAATGAGCGGCCAGTCTACATCTTCGATACGCGCACCGGGAAGCGGAGATTTTTCAGGTGGGAGCACGCGAATCCGTGCTGTGCTGCCCATGCCCGCGCGGCAAGCGCACCCGTGGGATCCGGCGTGATCGAAGGTCCTTTGAAAGACATCCGGGAGCCGAAGGCAGAAACGAAGTTTCATTGGCGGAGCTTTGTCGACGCGCGCTGCGGGATTGTGAGGCGCATCGAGCGCCTTCCGGTCTCGCTCGCGAATCCGGTCGACCCCAGTGGCCCTGCGCTTTCTCTTTTCGCGGGCTGGCGCGCGCGCCCGCTGGTGCGTGGAGTCGAGGTCTGTATGGGGGCCGATGTCGATCCCCGGAAGGCGCGCATCAAGGCGGCAATGGAGGGCATCGAACGTTGGTGCATAGAGGCTGCGGCCCCTCGAGCAGTCTGGGAGGGCCGGCACGAGGACGTTCCAGATGCAGTGAATCCGCGGGATCTCCACCTGTATACGGAAGAGCAATACGCGTCCCCGGCTTTTCCTTACCGTCAGTGGATGCCGGAAGCCCGGATTTGGTGGACCGAGGGATATGACGCGCTAAAAGGAAGACTGTCTTGGATTCCTCTCGAATTGGTGAGCAGCGTCTGGCCGGACGGGGCTCCCACTCCTTTGTGCCAGCTTACTTCGATCGGTTGCGCCGCGCGGACGTCGTACTCAGCGGCCGCCCTGGGCGCAGTCCTGGAGCTGGTAGAACGGGACGCGGTGATGCGCTGGTGGTATCGGCTAACCCAGCCGCGCGCCGTATGGAAATCGATGCTGCCGGACCGGCTCGCACACAGCACCTTGCCGGGCGGCTCGAGCGCAATCACTGTGATGGAAATCGGCTGGTTGCCCGAAGTTTCCGTGTGCCTCGCCGCGATCACCGTCGATGGCGGTGCCTCACCCCGCCTCTCGCTCGGGGCGGCGGCCTCCCTACAACAAGGCGAGGCCATCCAAAGGGCGTGCTGCGAGGCGGCGGTGAACTTCCTGGGGTTCAGCCGGCAGCATGGCGCTCCGCCAACCCTTCGGCGCCACATGGAACCGCGCGAACATGGAGAATACTATGCCCGGGATGCCTTCGCGTCCCATTTGGTTGGGGAGCTGATACCTACAGCCGGAGCGCCATTGCCGGAGCAAGCGACGGCAGTGCCGGATTGTGCCCCGCAGGTTGGATTGAGTACGGTGTTTCGAGCGTTAGAAGCACAGCAGTTTCAGGCTGTACTGGTGGACCTCACGCCTGCAAGCATGCGCCGGCGAAATGTGACCGTAATCCGCGCAGTGGTCCCCCAGTTATTACCGATGAGCTTCGGCTTAGGGCAGGATCGTTGGGCGCGCGTTGTGTCCCGAATCGACCCCGCTTGGCGGAAGCGAATTCAAGGCGTTGTTCACCCGTTCCCGTAGGGTGATCTAGCCCCAGTTGAACTCGCCCTCTCGTCCAGAGATCAGTTGCTGCGGAATTGCTGGAATGAAGAATAGGACCAACAGGGTCGTCGCGGCGTTGAGCCATATCAAGCTATGGAACGTGAGGTGATAGTTTTCGAAGAGCCACGATCCGAGCACGTCTGAGACCGACATCCCCAAGTTCCACACGCTCATCATGATCGCGTACCCCAGCGACTCCCTTCCTCTGGGCGTCGCCCGAGCCGCAAGATCGAACAGCGGAAGTTGCGCTAGGCCGGCTCCGAAGCCCGCGATCATCTCGATCCAGATCGCAGAGGGCCGGGAGTGATACGCCAGGTACGGGACGGTCGTCAGAGCCGTGCAAATGATCGAGTAAATGAGTAATAGACGGAGGCTTAGCATTTGGCAGGCACGCATATACACGGCCGCCGCGAGAAGCGCAAATACCCCATATAAGACTGCGAGTCCGCCGATGAACGTACTAGTGAAATGCAGCGATTCCGTCTGGACGTAGAACAGGGGAGTGCCGAAGCCAGGCTCAATGTGAACGAGGAACAGCATGCCCGCGGTGATCAGCAGCCCCCGCGACGTTCCAGCGACTTTGAATTCGCGATAGAGGGATGAGAGAACTCCGCTCTCTCGATGGGCCACGTCCTCTCTTACGGCTAGTGCGGTAAGAAGCGCAAGGGAGCAGTATAATCCTGCAGCGAGTCCGGTAGTCCATCCAAATGCGCGGGTCGCCAGAAAACCACCGACTGGTCCGGCAAGCAGCATGGCGCCGTTCTTGACGAAGACCCTCATCGAGGCCAGTCGTCCGGTGATTCCGTGCAGACAACCCTCATAAACGAGGAGACCACCGACGACGGCGTTCGCGGCCATGATAAAACAGTTCAACAAAATGCCGATGCCCAACAGTACGCCGAACCGCCGCGGCGCAAGCGCCATGCCGATCCAACATGCGGCCGCCGCCAAGGCGCTGAGAATGAGGTAAATTCTCCGCCGACTGCCTAAAAGGGGTATGCTGTCAGCAACCATTCCGAAGAGCGGCTTTGCGTACCAGGGAATAAGGATAACGGCCAGAAAGAGGGCCATCTCGTTGGCCTTGACCGAAAGCTCATCCTTCAAGATGAACTGAATGGGCAATTTAGCCAATTGACCCGTCTGGCAGAACGTCGTAACGAATAGAGCGAAAGTGATGAAGCCGATTCGCGAATTCTGCCGCTTGCTTTGGGATGGCACAGGCGCAGCCCTCGGAGAAACGGAGGCTGGAGCGCGCACGGGCTGGGTTGATTTAGCCATTCCTGGTGCTCCCGGCAGCGGTCAAGCGCGCGACCGGCCGGCACCTACAAGTAAGTGAGCAACATCGGATAGTTTGCCGGGGCGTGTTCGCGGCTCAATGCTTCTAAAGTCATGACCGGGCGGTTTGGCGCCTCTTGCGCCGCCCCGCTCACAGCGGCCACGGCTCCATGAAATCGAACAGCACACCGAGCTGCCATCCCCAGTCGCGACCCCGCGGCGTCTTCAGTGGTGAGCTGGCTTCGAGCACCGCGTCAGGCACGGCGGCGCCGAACGCCCGCCGTAGGAATGCGAGCGGATAGTACAGCGATGCTCCCAGCTCGTAATCGACTGCGAGGCGCTCCACACGGGTCCAGTCGATCGCATCGCCCAGCGCGGCGATAACATACGCCAGATCCCGCAGCGAGCGCTTGGCCTCAGCCGCCACCTCAATGTAATAGCGGCTTGTCGTGGACCAGACGAGATCAGTGGCCGTCATCGATAGCGCGGCGCCGCACGTGCCGGGGTCAGCGGCGGCAAAAAAAGGCTCGCTGGGAAGGTTCGCCGCGACACCATGATGGAGGTCGACGCAGACGCCCAGGAGCCATCCGCCATCGCTTTCACGCAACACCGGGAGCCGAACCCTCTGAAGCCGCAGCAGCGCGGCCTCCCGTACCGAGACGTGAAAACGCTCGACTCGCATCAGTTGTGCCAGCTCGTAGTGGTCCGCCTCGTGTGCGGCAATCTCCTGCGGCGAGAACCAGTGAATCTCGGCCATCCAGTCTGGGTGGCCTTCCCGATTCAGGCGGCCGTGGCGATAGCCAAGACCGTGTAACTCAGCCCGGGCGGCCTCAATCTGAGAGCGCCGCACCAGGATATCCACGTCGCCCATCCCGCCGAGCGCGTAGTCGAAGTAGCGCAGATGGATTTCAGCTCCCTTGAAGGTCAGCGCCTCGATGCCTCGTCGCTCCAGCGCCGTCATCGTCTCGACCAGTGCGGCGCGCTGGCGGTCCCAGATTCTGTTATATAGCGAGCGTAGTGGGTTCTCCTCGAGCAGCGCGTCGATCTGACGGTGGGCCAGCCAAGCGAACCCCTGGCTGCCCGGTGGCGCCGGCGTGATTTGTTGTTTTGCACGCTGTTCGCCCGCGAGCCGTGCGAGGAGCAACAGGCCGCGGTGAGCGTCAGGCGTCAACCCGGCTCGGCCGAAAAGCGATTCCTCCCCTTCAACGGAATGTAAAGCTACGTTCCGGTTCAGCACAACAATCGGCGGCTAACGATTCGCGGCCAGCGTGAAGGGACCAAAAGCGATGATGCGACTAGCCGAACATGGCAGGTCGCCGGTTGAGCAGCAAATCGCTCGTACCGTTAGCGTCGAGAACCCAACCGGCGGCCTAATGCTTAGGTTCGGATTGATCTCTGTTCCCTGCACGCCCACCGTACCGGACGGGTGCGGCGGAAGCAGCGACTGTTCCGGCTGGCTGAGGCTTGCTCGATAGGCGGGATTCACCAAAGCCTGCCGCATGTCGACCGCAAACAGCAGGTTCTGCAGCGCCTTCTCCCATAGATAACCCGCGTTCATCAAGTCGTCGATACCCTCCGGGCTGTCGGCTTGCGCGCGAAACAGTTTAGTCAAAGTATTCGCACCGTGAAACGCGGAGCGCTGGAGCAGCAGGAAACGATGCCGGTTCAGCGGCCGCAACTGCCACCCGAGCGCTTCGGTCAACACTTCGACAAGCACCGCTGCCCCTCCGTCGGCCGGTCCATCGAACGGCCAGCCATTCGGCGCGGGAGCGACCCCGAACGCTCCTCCCACGGTTGGCGTCTGCAACACGTGGATCGCGTTGACGAACATGGCTTGCGTTTTGCTTAGGGCGACGGCAAGACCTTGACTATCGAGCGTCTTCAAGTATGCCGAGGAGGTCGCCACCGCATCAAGGAACGCACTGCGGAGCGTCTCGTTAGACGATTCCTCCGGCTGCTCGGCGAGCGTGACGGCGGCGCTTCGGATCACCCCGCACGCGCCCTCAAACGAGCTGCCGAGCAGGGGCGCGTAGAGCTGCGTCCGTTGGGCCGCGTTAGGCCATTCCGCATCCGTGCTGACTTTTGTCCGGAAGGCATCCAGGATACGGCTCACGTCGTCGGGAACGCTCTTATATCTAGACGGGTTGGACGTCACATCGCTAGCGAGTCCGATCGCTATCTCGATAATTGAATCCAACGTCGAGACCGCGTAAAGCCGAGCGATTGGTTGCCACAATTCAATGGCGCGGCTGAGTCTGGGTTCTGAGGCGGGCATCGTACCTCCTTAGAGATAACTATTTCTTGACGCGAAGCAATTATATCTATCGCGTCATCAACAATGCAATGCTCGTGAACGAGGCATCCCGGCATAAACCGCCCGGCGAGGTTTACCGGATCCATACGTGTTGGGAAAGGAACTTGCAGTGTGGTTCGAGTACGAATATGCGGCACTAACGAAACCGAAAAAGGAGAGCGGCTTGATGCTCGTCATCCGTATTTATCGCACCTCCTCAGCAGGAAAACATTCACAGGGCGGCGCGAGCGCCAGCACGGACGGTACACGGCGCGGTGCTGCCAGCCGTAGTAATCCGTACCCGATGCCAGCGATCCCGGTCATCAGCCCAGGCGACTCTATGTCCAACGGGATGCCGCAGAGCCATCCGTCTCGCCGAAGGCTCTCAAGCACGAGGGCGGTAGCCCGGTGCCGGGCGTTGACGAGCGCTGGCGTGGACGCGCGCTCTTCGGCTTGGATCAGCACGTCGAGGTTGCCCAAATCGCCGTGACACAGCGAATGGTTGTCCCCAAATCCCTCGGCGATCGTAGTCGCAATGGCCGCCTCAACTTCGGCTTGCATCGCAGTTTCGTCTATGCCCTCGCGCAGATAATGTAGCCGGGCGAGAGCGATGCCTGGAGCCCCGTGGCACCAGGCAGTCAGGAACGCCTCGGGTCTACCGGGCAGAGTGGCTGGCCGTCGGCCATTGCGCAGGTCTGGCCAGTTGCGCTTAACCGGATCGAACAGGTGGCGTTCGTACTCGACAGCTGCTAAGCCGCAATCACGGTAGCGCTCATCGCCGGACAGCGTCGCGAGTAGCGACAGGGCCCACGCGATTCCCGCCGCTCCGTGGGAGAAGCCGGTCAAAGCGCGTCCGCCGAAATCAGCGTTGATCCATCCGGCGCCACACGTCATCGGTGTCGCGCGGGCGATGAGATGATCGCCACAGCGTCGGGCGATGTCTAGCGCGGGGCCACTGGGATCGATTGCAGCCAAACTGGCCAAGCCCGCGATAGCTCCAGCGGCGCCGCTGACCACATCGAAACTCATATCGTTCTCGACCCTGCAGCCCACCACAATCGCAAGTTCCGTCGCCTCCGCTATTAAGTCCGGTCGTCGCCACAATGCAGCCAGGTGGCTGAGGACGTAGATGATGCCGCCCAGTCCGTCGAACGCCCCGACAGATCGCATTCCGGGTGTGTCCGCGAGCTGTCGGCAGACTGTCCGAAAGGCGGCATGCGCAAGCGAAGTATAGCGGTCCTGCCTGGTGACTTGGGCGAGATACGCAAAGAACAGGGCAATACCAGCCGTTCCATCGTACATCTCCGGCCCAATAGGCGCTACTGACCATCGTGCGTCGTCGGCGAGGCGCAGTCCGGCCCACGCGACGTCACCCCCGTCGCTCCGCACCGCGAGCGTCTCGAGCCGATCACCGATCGCCACAGCGGCCGCGATCGCCTGTCCGGGATCCGCATCGCCGACATCGACGAACTCGGGAAGCGCCCGCCTGGGCCGTTGGATACCGAGTCCCGTGCACGCCGTAACGAGCGACGCGCGGATCAGCCACGTCTGTTGCTCGAGGTCCTTCGGCGTCAGCCGATTGATATTGCGCTGTACGCTATCGAGCGGTGATTCGGAGAGGAATTCGGAAATGCGGTCGCCCGAGCAGGTCCAGACATCCCTCGACTCGGCACGCGTGACGAAACGAGGCACGTCGCCTCTCCACAGCGCCCTTTGCTCTGCGGCGATCACCCGCGCAAAGGCCGGCTGGTCTGTCACGGACAACCAAAGGCGGCTGAACAGCCAGTCGCAATCGAGCGCGTCCCGTAGTACGTCGGGGTGCAGGGACCCTTCGAGCAGTAGTGCGTAGGTCCGCGTTGAGCGCAATATTACTCGCACCTCTTCGCCCTCGAGCCCGCGCAACGGACCCTCAGGCGCCAGCAACTTGTCCCTGTGGCTTAATAGCATACGGTAGGCCTGCCTGAATCCGTCGACGATCGCATCCGCATGCAACACCAAGTCAATCGGTTCGCCATTCAACGTCGGGCGGTGATGGGTACCTGATACGGCCACCGGCCGGTGGACGAAACGCATCTCGTCGGTGCCGACGTTATCCCACTGCCCCACCGGGAAGGGCGTCGGCTGCCCTTCAATAGCGCCGAGGCCACTTAGATCCCCGGCATCCGGGCTCGTCTGCCCCCAAGGGATCGGCAGCAGCCCAGTGCGAAGCACGGAGTTGGCAAGCGCGGAATCGACAATACCAGCGCTGCGCGCAGACTTGGGCTCCGGTATCGCCGCTCCCAAAAGGCCTTCCAAGTCGACTAGCACGGGTTGGTCGCCGGCGGCGATCACGTTCTCGTGGTGGAAGTCGGTGGCGCCGAGCAGATATAGCAGGGCAATGTAGCCGCCTTGGCGCTCATAAAAGCGCCGGACCTCGTGCGGCGACCGGCACGGGCGCGTTGCCACGAATTCCATCCAGCCGTACTTCTCGCGTTCGACGTACCGTACAGTGCGAAAGCCCGGAGCGAACCCGTTTTGGCCGGACCAATCCAGCAGGGCGTTCCAGTGCCGACCGATTCCCAAGGGCCGCGGTTTGTAGACGACGCGAGCGCCGGAGGTGAACAAAAGAATCCGCACAGACCGGCCGTTGCCGTGATGATCGCCCAAGTCGGCGCTTACTGACTGCAGTGTCCCTAGTGTCTGGCCCGGAAAAAACTCCGCACGCAGCGCCTCGCTATCAGCGGCCAGGCGTTCGAGGATCTCGGCACTCGCCTCCACCCACTGCTGCACGCAACGCGCGAGCCGCCGCTCGAGCACGGGGTAATCGCCGAGCAGGCGGCGCAATGCGCCATGCTCGCACAGCCCCTCGACAAAGCTGCGGAAGCGCTCTTCGGGCGTGGCACCAGCGAGTTTACCGTCGAGGCGCGCGACATGGAGCTCAAGCACCAGAGTGCGATTGAGCATCTCCAACAACCGCTGCTGCAGCTGGTTATCGAACAGGGAATCGACATTGCCGGGATCGAAAGGTAGAGACGTTCGTTGAGCCACGGTATCCGCGACCCGTGCTCGCAAGTGCTCGCGCGCCACGTGAACGAGCGGCTCAACTACTGCTGGTTCAGGCGGCGTGGATGACCGGAAGGCGTCGGCATCAACATCCCACAGCGCGTCAGACCACCGAACGGCGGAGGCCAATACGTCCGCCTGAGCACTTAGCGCGGCGACGAACTTCTTCTCGGTCGTACCGAGCGACGAGAGCTGGGCCGCTACCACGTCAACATCGTCGAAGGGAGGAATCCCGCGCCAGTGGTCAAGGCGTCGCCGCACTTCCCACTCATCTAAATGGTCAATGCAGTCTTCATCCTCAACGGCTGCGAGGCGCTCGGCCAGCGTCAGCGCCCGCCACCGGCCATGAGCCGACAATCGCTCGGCCCGATCCGTCATGCGCCCGCCCCACACCACCCATCATCCCCGCTCGTCAACTCGATCATAATGACGCACCAAATCTGGCGGTACCTCCCGGGGTTGAAGGGTTTCGATGAGCGGCGCCGCAGCCTGCCGACCCCGAAGTGCCGATGTGACAATTGTCATAAACTCAGAGACTTTGGTCAGAACTATTTCCTGGAGTTATTCGCCTACGGCGTTAAGAAGCGAAGGCGCTACGACGCCGTTGACTGCGTACTCCGCGCCAAATTCAAGACGATACACAGGTACGTTCGCCCCAACCTTGCGGATCAGGGACACATCCTGTTCTTCAGCATGGATATCTCGACGAATATAGTGAGAGTGGCGGAAGTTGGCTGGCAACTCAATTACATTGTCTTGTAGGCAGCGAATCGCGTCATCAACAGTAAGGCGCTCTAATCGTGGTTCAGAACACGCTAAATGCAATTTCGGGATCAACACTCGAGACACCGCCGCGGGACCGTAGTGCGGAAGTCCAAGTAATTGCTGAATCTCGCGTGCTGTGAGCGCTAGCTTTACTTTCGAGCCGAATAATAAGGTACTATCCGGCTGTGACGCCGCGGCAGACTTATTCAAGTCTTCGTGCTGTTCTAAGTAAAGCGGCAGGTGATTATTAAGAACCGGGCCAAATCGCTCGAGCCTTCGCGCAGTCGCTACTCCGATCCTGCATCGCATAGGAACTGGATAGGCGACAATACCATGGCTCCCGTGCAGCAGAACAATATTGTCGTTTGCTAAGAAACCATTCCCCGATCGCTGTGCCATGGCGAATATCAGCGTTGTCTTACCAGCCGCGTGTGGGCCAATGACTACGACCGCACCATCCTTATGTACGTATGCGCCACCATGGATTTTGGTACCGCCTAACTCCGCTAGACATCTCAAGTACAGTTCAGATACCACCCGCAATAAGTGTGAGCGGATATCCGCGGTAACATCGTCTGCGACAATCGTGAATTTCTTACGAGCAAACAGTATTAACGGGCTCCTTTTCTGATCGGAATGCACGAACACTCGCTTATCCCGCCACCGGAACATCAGGAATGTTTCGTTGGCCCAAAGTGTCCTGATTGTGGTAAACGACTTGCCAACGGCCCATTCATGAAACGCCCTCACAACATTTGCATCTACTCGGGTGTCCACTCTAAACTCAGCGCACATTTCCGTCGCGACGGTGTTCACTACGGGCGGCATATATTGTTCGATAATCGCTATGTCTTCTTCCCGCATTAGCTGAAAACGAAAACGACAGGGATTCCAGTCAAGAACTGTCGATCCAGACTGGTGCAGGAAATGGTTAATCGGCTCTCCGCAAGGATTCGTAGAGAGCGGCAACCTACGCGACGTTCTTAATTTGCTGAAAAGCGACGTAGTCGGCATTGGTAACGGCCATGCGCGTTGCTTTCAAGAGTAGGTAGCGCATGTTTTTTAGCCCCGTCTTCGGTTGATCAGCATGCGGATGTTCCTTAATGGCCCCAACGACCACAAAGCGCGCCTTGGTCCGGCGTGCTGGATTAAGGTGGAACTTGTCATAGAATATCGCATCACTTCTGTTCTCAAGCCGCCGTTCCATAGATCGCCTTCTCTCCGGGGCATTCTCCGCAAGGCAAAGGACACGTGGAGGGAATTTCTCTGTGCTCTGGTAGGCTTTTTCCCCGACCTCGGAGCACCCAGCCGCGGTGTTGGCGCTCGCGACCGACCGCGATAACGAGACTACCTGCGTTCAATTTGGTTATTTCCAAAAAGAATTTAGCGGGAAGAGATATACAAAGTCCGCTTACCACCCTCGTTCTTCGAAACTGATCCAGGATTAGACAGATCTCCAAATGCTTTCTTGTATGCTAAACAAGAAACTCGGCGATAATCCTTTCTACATCCGGAGGGTCGTTGGTCTTCGACGGGCGCGCACTAGATCTTCGAGCATTTCTGACACCCGGCGATTACTTTCGGGACGCCATTGTTCGAGACGAAGCGCCGAGTGCCTGGACGGTCGTTTTCACTCGGAGTGCCGGATGAGCCCGTTGCGAAGAAGGGCGATGCAGCACCCAGCCGAGATCCAATGTGCGACCGGGCCCCTGCCTTTATTTCGTCCCGAGGTGCTTTCGAAACAGGAAAGGTTCTTCGGCGAAGTCCTTCTTATTCGTCCTTTCTCTTTCGCGCTTCTGGGATATCTCGCCATTGGGGCGGCTGCGTTGACGTATTGTGTTCTTTTCTTCTGTACCTACACGGAGACGATACCTGTTCGAGGCGTTTTATTGCGCGTGCCCACGGTGAAAAGCTCGCAGTTCACTGGCCTCGAAGACGAAGCCTTCGTGGCAGTTCCCTACTTGCACGTCGCTATCGAGCCGGGTGAGCATATCGCAATGAGGTGCTTACATTGCGCCAATCCAAGTGCTCAAATGCCGGTGATCGCCCGCGGCGTCTCAAATCTTGCGGCTTCGGCAGGAAAAGCCGGTTCCAACGCGCGCCAAATCGTGGAGGTTTCCTATGAAGCCTCTGCCGCATCCTCGTTCAAGCAATCCCTAGCGCCTGGCGCCTCAGTGGAGCTGGCATTGCCGGTCGGACGCCGGCGTCTCTTCGAGTTGTTTGAACCGTCTTCCGTTCGCGAAAAGTCGCAGCCATGATCTTCGCGAATCAGCCGTTCCTTTCCAGGCATCGTTTACCGCTGATCTTCCAGACTGCGGCCGCTGAGTGTGGACTGGCTTGCCTGGCAATGGTTGCCCATTATCACGGGCTCCGCCTCGATCTTGCCACCATCCGGCAACGCTTCTGTGTTTCTCTACGCGGCACAACCTTAGCCCATCTGCTGCAGTTTGCCGCTGCACTTCGCCTATCTGGCCGACCGTTACGAATTGAACTTGAGGATCTGCCGAGCCTGCAAACTCCCTCCATCCTGCACTGGGACATGGAGCACTTTGTGGTGCTGCGAAAGGCCACCAAGAAATATATTGTTGTACACGATCCGGCCCTGGGGCTTCGAAAACTCAACTATGCCGTCGCCAGCCGCCACTTTACGGGTGTGGCGCTGGAACTAACGCCCACCGCGAACTTTACTCCGGGCGGCGAGACGCGCTCGTTCGGGGTCAAGCAACTGACCGGTCGTATCGCAGGGCTGAAGCGCTCGTTAACAAAAGTCTTCGTGTTGGCGGCGATGTTGGAGTTGCTGGTTCTGATCAGCCCGTTATTCCTCCAGCTTTCGGTGGATAAAGTCATTGCGGCACACCATCCGAGCCTTCTGGTTCTGCTCGGCTCAGGCTTTGCGCTGGTTGTGGTGATGCAAGCGTTGCTCGGGGGTTTGCGAAGCTGGACAACCCTGTATTTCGGGACGTCGCTTAAGCTGCAATGGTACACAAATATCTTTTCCCATTTGCTGAAGCTGCCGGTCTCGTTTTTTGAAAAGCGCTATTTCGGCGACATTCTCTCGCGCTTCGATGGCGCGGAAGCAGTCCAGAGAACGCTGACAAACAACTTCGTTGAAACGCTGCTCGACGGCATCATCTCGGTTTTCGTGTTGGTCGTCATGGCGTTGTACAGCATCAGTCTGGCCTTGATTGTTTTGGGGGCCGTGCTGCTTTACATCCTCCTGCGAAACCTTGCGTATAGCACCTTGCGCGGGTTGTCCGAAGAGCAGATTATCCGGATGGCAAAGCAGCAGAGCTTTCTCATTGAGACCTTGCGGGGCATCCGAACCATCAAGGTATTCGGCAGGGAGAATCGCCGCCAGACGCTGTGGATGAATCTGGTGGTCGACAACACCAACGCACAGATCGCAGCCGAAAGAGTCGGCATTCTCCTCAAGTCGGTTAACACCTTGATCTTTGGATTGCAGTGGGTGGCGGTCGTCTGGTACGGTGCCGAACGGGTGCTGAATGGGCAGTTCACCGTCGGAATGTTGTTTGCATTCGTTGCGTATCAGGGGCAGTTTACAACCCGAGTCTCTGCATTAGTGGATCGGCTGTTCGAGTTCCGGATGCTTTCCCTGCAGATACAGCGGCTGGGCGACATTGCGTTGGAAAAACCGGAGGCGGCGGCACGCGAGCTTTCCCCCGCGACCACACAAGAAGCGGCAATAGAGGTGCGCTCCCTGTCGTTTCGCTACTCGGATACCGATCGGTGGCTGCTTGAGAATGTTAGCTTTTGCATTCAGCCGGGAGAATGCGTGGCCATTACGGGTCCGTCTGGCACCGGCAAATCCACATTGTTGAAGCTGATTGCGGGCCTTCTTGCGCCGCAACAGGGCACTGTCGCCATTGGCGGCCGTTCGCTTGCCGGGGGACTCAATGCTGTTCCCGGCAGAATCGGATTCGTACTACAGGACGATTCCCTATTTGGGGGCACAATCGCTGACAATATTTCATTTGCGGCAGACGAAGCCGACATGTCCAGGGTGGAGGCGTGTGCGCGAATGGCTTGCCTGCATGATGAGATTCAAGCAATGCCGATGCGATACAACACGATGATCGGCGACATGGGGGGAGCGCTATCGGGCGGACAGCAACAGCGCCTCTTACTCGCCCGGGCGTTGTACAGTCAGCCTTCGATTCTAATCCTGGACGAGGCCACAAGCCATCTCGACATCGCCACGGAGCAGGCCATCGCCGCTATGCTGGCGGACTTGAAGATCACACGGGTATTCGCCGCGCACCGGCCTGAAACGGTAGCCATCGCCAGCCGGGTGATTGCGTTGGATAATGCTGCGATGTTTCGCGCTCGTACAAGCGCGTCTCCGGTAATAACAGAATCTGCGCGAAACGCGGCGGAAGAATTTGGGCCCTTGAACGACCCGAAATTTGAAAAAGGAGCAATGTATGTCAACACCTGAGAAGAAGGGTAACGAAGGGAGAGTCCTCGCACGGGTGGGAGCGAGGGAACTTACTCCGGAGGAAATGGCTCACGTAGCGGGCGCTGGTCCTCAAATCACAAATGTCATCACGGTCAATCCCAAGACCGGCCAACGCGATGGCGACGGGTAAGGACAGCGACATGAAAGAACTTACCGGGAGAACCGCGAACAATCCTGAAAGAGTCCTGGCTCGCAGGGGTGCCCGCGAACTTACGGTTAGGGAAGCCGAAGCCGTGAGCGGAGGCGGACCCCCTATTTGTACCGACGTTGCATCGTTAGCCAGTCTGACCATTACCAACACGGGCTGCGGTGATAACGACGGCGGCCACGACACGGACACCACGTTTTAGCAAATGCGATTAGAAAGGTGATTACAAGGAGAAACTAATGAAAGAAACCAATCAAAAAACAGCCAACAAATCGGATAGAGTACTCGCTCGCAGAGGCGCTCGGGAACTCACTCGGGAAGAAGTCGAGGCGGTTAGTGGTGCTTTTGCCCACACTACAAATTGCACAGGGGCCTTCGCAACCCAGACGCACACCGGCATTGGCGATGGCGACGGCTGTGGCGACATCGACAGTAGCCTTTATTAGGAGGCTCATTCGGTAACCCGGTAGCGGGCGTCCTCGCCGAGCGGCGCCCGCGCTTCCGTTTTTCCATCCGTGCTACAGGAAGGAACGAGATGAAGATTCTGATCGTTGCGTCGGAAAACGACAATCATGCGGCACCCTTGAAATGGGCGTTGCAGCAGGCAGGATTCGGCGTTGCCTGTTGGGCCGGCTTAGGTTGGGCCCAAAAGAGACAAGCCGCGATCTCACTCTCTAGCACTAACCTTGTTCAATTGGCTGAGTATGTGCTTGAACCCGGAGACGTGGTATGGGTGAGGCGGCCCGAACCTCCGAAGCTGAATCCGCAAGCCGCTCCCGAGGACCGGAAGTTTGCGGTTGCCGAGTACCGCTGGTTCTTCCACTCTGTGATGTACCTGCTGGAGACGCTGCCGGTTCGCTGCATTAATAAGTATTCGGCTTCTCGATTCATCAACAACAAATCGGTTCAGCTTCTGCTTGCCAAAGCTTGTGGGATGAAGGTTCCCGCTACCTTGATGACAAACTCGCCGGAAGCGGTGCGTAACTACTTCCAGCAGACCGCGGGCCGGACGATTTGTAAGGCGTTCTTTCCGCATATTTGGCAGAAACAGGTGCAGACTTCTGTCGCCGTAACGGAAACGTTCGAATTGACCGCAGAGATGCTGCCGGCAGATGAAGTATTGACCTACGCGCCTGCAATTTATCAGGAGATGGTGGTCAAACAGTTCGACGTCAGGATGGTGCTGCTCGGAAGCGCAGTGTACTCTTATGCGCTCCACAATCCAACAGGAGCGATTGATTGGCGGCAGGATGCCGGTCAAGGCCTGGTGCAGGTTCAATCCATCGACACCCCGCCTGAAATAGAGGCGGCCGTACTTGCGTTCGCGGCTCGATCACAGATCGCATATGGCAGCTTCGATTTTGCGGTAGACAATAACGGCCAGTGGTGGTTTCTCGAGGTCAACGAAGGGGGTCAGTTTTTGTGGCTCGACGACTTCAACGCCGGCCTTCACGTGCAGGAGAAGTTTTTGGC
>DATJUG010000049.1:0-9213 GCA_035502635.1 Bryobacteraceae bacterium | reverse complement strand
AGTCAGATCATCAAAAGGCGCCAGGACAGGTTGAAGAAACCCCGAGTTACGCGCAGTGTTCCGGGATACCGCTCAAACGCATATCTCACCAGAAATGATTTGTAGTTCCTACGAATCGCCAGTCGAGTAACCTAATCCTCCCAAACTCCGTTCTGATCTACCCCAACGCGCCCGTACGTGCGTACAAGCATACAGCAATTCGGAAATAGATCAACTTTCTTTCTCGTTTGAGCGCCCCCGCTTCAGGCAACGGGCTTGGCAGAGGCGGAAGAACCCGTCAAGGGTCTCCACTGTGCTCCGATGAACGCCACAGATCGGCGCCCTTGACCGAACCTTCCGCCTCCGCCCGTTGCAAGAGCCATGAAGCGGGGGCACTCAACGGAAAAAATTTGGTTTGGGTGCTCTTGCTTCTGGACGCCAATCGGCCCCACGGGGCTTCGCAGGAGCATCGTCATGGAATTCAGCAACCACACTACCAGCATCGCAGACACTGCCGCCAGCAATGGCACAACCAGCAACCAAGCTGCGCCGCACAGGAAAAATGCGGCGCAGCGCAACCGCAGCGATTCGCCCTATCAGGGGCGGACTGCGCAGAAAGACAATCCGACTCAACTTATCATCAAGCAGGCCGTGGATTTTCTCGTCCGACAGGTAGAAGCGGGCAAGAGCGAGACATTGGTCGCATACCTGAGCGCGATGGCCCGGTTCCACAATTACAGCTTTGGCAACATCGTTGCCATTGCACGGCAGCGGCCCACGGCTACGCGCGTTGCCGGATTCGGCACATGGAAAGAGATGGGCCGTTTCGTGAAGCGCGGCGAGAGGGGCATCCAGATTCTCGCGCCGATGATCGGATACCGAAGGAAGAACGCCGAGGCCGCACGGAACAGCGCCGTAGACGGCAGCATCAAGCCTCAGCCGACGCTTATCGGTTTCCGCGCCGTGTTTGTGTTCGATGTGGCACAGACCGAGGGCGAGGACTTGCCGGAGTTCGAGCACAACATCTCCGGCGAAGTTGGCGAACAGCGCGACCGTCTGATTGATTTTCTCGCACAGCAGAATATCGCGCTTGAGTTCAACGAGAGAATCGCCCCGGCATTGGGCGTGAGCTACGGCGGCAAGATCGCCTTGCTTCCCGGCCAGTCGAAGCCAGAAGAGTTTGTCACCTTGGTACACGAGACGGCGCATGAACTCTTGCACAAGGCAGAGCGCCGCACCTTCACCACCGCGACTGTGCGCGAGACGGAAGCCGAGGCCGTGGCCTTCATCGTGGGTCAGGCTATCGGCCTGGAGATGGGCAACGCATCGAGCGATTACATCCAGATGTATAACGGCAACGCAACCCTGCTGGCCGAAAGCCTTGAGGTGATCCAGCGTACCTCTGCTGTGATTCTTGCTGCCATCCGCATTGATGAAATCGCGGAACCGGCCACGGAGCCGGAGCAGTTCGCAGCGGCCAGCTAACGCGCACTTTCTGAGCGGGTGCGCTTGGGAGTGTGCCCGCTTACGCCATCACGCAAGGTTCAACTGGAATAGGAGACTCCTCATGACTACCACAATGCAAACACAGTCCGAGTACCGCGACCTGCCGCTCGATTGGCTGGTTGTATCGCCTACCAACCCACGCAAGACATTCGACGAGGATGCGATGCATGAGCTTGCCGCCAGCATCCGCGAAAACGGCGTGTTGCAGCCTTTGTTAGTTCGGCCCCGCGCGGAGCGCAGCTTTGAGATCGTATTCGGAGAACGCCGGTATCGTGGCGCGGCGATGGCCGAGAAAGAGACCGTGCCGGTATGCATCCGCGAAATGACCGACGCTCAGGTGTTGGAGGCGCAGCTAGTCGAAAACCTCCAACGCCAAGACGTTCATCCGCTCCACGAGGCGCAGGGCTTCGCCGCGCTCTTGCGCCTTGAGGAGCCGAAGTATTCCGTCGAACTCATTGCGGCCAAGTGCGGCAAGAGCGCCGGGTATGTAACCTCCCGCCTTCGCTTGACGGAGCTTGCGCCCGTAGCGGTCGAAGCTTTCACCAAGGACGAAATCGGCTTGGGCCATGCACTTTTGCTGGCGAAGTTGCAGTCACAACAACAGGAGGCAGCGTTGACCGCTTGCTGGCAGGAGAGCTACACGGGCGGCAGCAAGGCGAAGCGCATCCTGCTGCCCGTTCGCCATCTGCGGGAATGGATCGAGCACAACATTCTCTTGGAACTCGCCGCCGCGCCGTTCTCGAAAGAGGATGCAACGCTTGTGCCCGAGGCGGGTTCCTGCGTTGAATGCCCAAAACGTACCGGGCACAACACGCTGCTCTTCGAGGGCATCGCGGCGCAGCACGATTCCTGCTCTGATCCTGCTTGCTATGCGGCCAAAGTGGATGCGTATGTGAAGCAGACCGTTGCGGCGAAACCCAAGCTGGTACAGATCACGACAGCCTACGGTAAACCCGCCGCAGGCAGCCCGGTTGTACCCCGCAACCAGTATGTCGAAATCCGTCAGGAGAAGCCGAAGAACAAGTTCCAACAGGACGCCCCGGAATACAAGACATGCAAATTCGTTACCGAGGCCATCGTTGCCGATGGCAGCGAGAAGGGCGAAATCCGCAAGGTGTGCGCCAATCCCGATTGCCCGGTGCATCACCCCAAAAAGCAGCAACGGCGAGCCAACAACGATGCCGCGACAAAAGCTGCCGAAGAGAAGCAGCGCCGCGAGGAGGCCATTGCCAACACCACCGGCATTCGCGTACTCGCAGCCATTGCCAACGCCGTACCCGTGCGGCTGATGAAGCGCGACCTGTTGTTTCTGGCCGAGCGGCTGACAGCGATGCTGGACGAACGGCGCCTTTCCGTTCTCATCCGTCAACATGGCATCGGCAAGCCGAAGGAAGATTCGGACGCAACGAAACTGCTGGCCGCGTTTCTTCCCAAAGCCGAGGAAGGCAGGCTGGGCCGCGTTTTGGTCGAGACGGTCATTCTCCTGTCCATGCACAATCAGGCCGACGCGGCGAAGATTCTTCGCAATGCTGCGCATGTATACAAGGTTGACGTGGAGGCCATCTCCGCGACAGTCAAGCAGGAGTTCGCTGCGAAGGAGAGAGGGATAGCCCGCAAAAGGGCCGCGCCCAGGTCGGAATCGAAGCGCGCGAAGAAAGCAGCGGCCTAACCTGCCACTAACAAAAACTCTCGCGGGGCCAGCAAGACCGGCTCCGCATTTTCATGCCCCCTGCCCGTCTGCCCGCCCTCATGCGATGCCCCGGACGAGCGCCGGGGCGACATTCTGGCCCTCCCGACGAGCAGCCCAGCCCGTTTTTAGCGGCCTACGTGGAGCTGATTGTCGGCAGCACGTCTGAGGTAGAGAAGCAGACAACCGAAAACGCCGGGGATGCCGCTGGCAGCGGCGTCCCCGCAGCCGTTGCGATGAATATCGCTCCCGCGATCTACGGCCATGTTCTTCTATGAGCAGTGGCTGGTATGCGCGAGGGCGTTCCGGAGTCAAGGACGCAATCGCTTCACCCACGAGGTATAAACTGTCTGCAACTAAGACGGCTACCCAAACTGAGCCTGCCGGACACAAAAGCCGGAATCGATCAGGTTAGGGAGGAATCCATGCGAAGAGTGCTAACGTGTCTTTTGGGTTTGGCTCTTTGCCACAGTCTTGTTCTGGCGCAGACGGTGATGACCAATGCCACCGTCATCAAGATGACGAAGGCGGGTCTCGCGGAAAACATCATTATTAGCTCCATTGATTCGCATCCGGGGAATTATGCCATGAATCCCGACGATCTCATTGCCCTGAAAAATTTGGGGGTTAGTGACAAAGTGATTGCTGCGATGATTGCAAAGGCTTCCAGTGAGTCATCATCGCCCAACTCGCCGCACCAGACCGCAATCAAAAATCCCGACGCAGCCAACTCTCACACTCAGAGTGACGCCGGGATCATCAGCGGAGTCGTGGAAGCCGAAATTGCGAATGGCGATTTGAAGCCAGCACGTTTTGCCAAAATATTTGTGATCCCTGCCCAGAATGCCGATCAAGCAAAGAGTGGCATACTCAATCTCGCCAGGACATTGGAGGATGCACGTACAGCTGCTCTACGGCAAGAGGGGCCGAACGGACCGGAAAGCAACATTGTGGAAATACAGTGCCTCGCGGGTCTCATCAAGATCAGACTCGCGCTAACCACAGGCAGCATTAATGCAAGCGCGAACCCTGAAACATCTCAAAACCTAGTGGCATTTGACGCCGACGAACTTGGACAATTCCAACTCAAGGGAATCAAATCCGACTCCTTCATCGTCGTTGCGGTGGGAAAGGTCGGAATGAATGGGGCAATTTGGGTCTCTGAAACGGAGTCAGCCGGCAAGTCAAACGAGATAAAACTCAGTCAACCTGTACTTTCCTGCTACGATGCCCAGGGCGTGTTTTAATCCGTTCCACAACCGAGAGAGATCGCCCTGGACTTGCGCGGTCTCCGGCGGCTCGTTAACTGCGCGGAGCCACCCATAGCATATTCAGTTGGACGCGCCTATCGCTCCACATTAGAATGAACGGTAAATCAACGCCATAGTGAGGAATGCAATCTGCATGCAAGGCCCGCAAAGATTCGCTCTCCGGCTCTCTCCCACATCCGTTGTTTGCCTGAGGAGAAGCCGGCGTCCCCTTTGTGGATGCCTGCTGCTGTTGCCACTTCTAACCGCAATGTCGTTTCCGCAAACACAGCGGAACCTTAAGACAAAGTCTGCTGCGATCCCGATTGTTCCTTCACAGAACATAGACTTCTCCGGAGATCGGCTTCCGTCGAACCTCGTGCCGGTTGATCCAGCCGAATTGTACGAAGCCGCGAATCGGACTCTCCTCTCGCCTGAGAAGAGCGAGTTCGAGACAACTTCTCAATATCAGGCACGGGTTGCCGCGATGCTGGAGAAGCCGCTATTGCGTGGCCTAAAAGGAACTGATGACTTGGCAATCATTCTTCGGCCTAGTTCGCACAGTATCTCGGGGCCACTGCGAAAACAAGACGATTTCCTGACGATGGACTTTGTGGACACGAAATACGATGCGGATTCTCAACAGATGTCTATTTCAATACCCACCAACGGTGGTGAGTTCGGCAGCGACTACAAATGGGTAACGGGCATTCATCGGGCGCTTACTTATGGCGCTCCATATGTTGGCCAGAACGCCTTCGGAGTCCACCGTCTCATCCGAAAAGTTCATACCGAGACTCTCGAGCTGGAAGTCGGAGACTATGACTGGCTCATGCCGGATTGCAGTGATGACGGACTCAATAAAGTGTTTTCCCTGACAGTTGAACCAGGCGAGGCCCGCGAATTTACGGAAAACATCGAAATCATCATGATTGGCAAACTTCGCGCCCCATTTATTTCGCATTCAGTCGACGGAACCGAACCATCGCTCGAACAACTGGAAGCTACGAATATTACGCGCGTACATCGTCTCCTGCATATCAGCCTAGATCGGTTAATCATCGCGGATGCCCGCACTGGAGCGATACTCAAACAATTCAGTCGCCAGGAACATCAGGCCGAATTCCCCCTGACGGTAGAATTTCGAGGCGAAGACGTGCCTTTCTCAGACCCTCGGTGCGAAGAGAGCGCGTCTCTATTTCCGTTCAATATCCTCAGCATTGATTACAGCATCGACGGAGGCACTGAGCAACACGCATTTTTGAGCGAGCCACTTCGCGTAGAAGCCCGACAGTACGTCGATGTCAGCATTCGCTACTGCAATGTTTCTCGGGTTCGTGCTCTTGTTGGGGGTCGCCCATACAAGCTCAGTTGTGAATATCAGGGACAGTACATAGCAAACGATAGCAAGTGCGCAAGAATTCAGATCGAGTCCGCGCAGCCTTCTTCATCGGAGACTCAGTAACTAATTATCTCCTGTCCTGACATCATGCCAGAGGTTTAAGACTTCTTGGCCCCGCTGTTCGCTCTTTGCGGAGGCATGTAAATTGAGCCGGACGCAGTGACTGACATCGAGGCCGTTGCGCCGGGAAGAAGGATCGGCTTCTTAATTTCTAGGTTTTTGCTACCCGCCCAATTGCTGTTCAGCTTGACTTTGTCCAATTTGTCCCAAGCGTCGCGTACCAAATTGTAGAGAGACTTGACGTGGATTAGCACGGGCTCATCAGAGCTAAAGGTGAACGGTGCGTGCCCCTCTTCTGGGCTCAGGCAACTGCCAGGCGCAATCATTCCGTTGTGAGCAAGAAGGTTCCGATACCACTGTTCCAACTGCTTAACCTGGCGGTTGTCGAGCCCACAGTTAAACGGCGCTTCATTCAACACACGAAATGGTTCCTTGCCAGCAATCAAACTACTACCGAGAGCATTAATGACGCAAAAGAGCAAGAGAGTGGCGGGATACCCGTAGATACCGCCATCCTGTTTCTTCGTGGCTATGCACAGCTTCGCAGTGTCAAGGTATTCTTCGATGACCTCGACTGTGAGGCTGTTCGCGTTTAGGTGAATCGCCATCGACGCATCTCCTCTATCGCTGAACACAAGCTTTACATAAGTCTGGGCGGTAGTCTGAATACGCCCTAGCGAGCTTTCCTTGGTGAATGAAAAATTAGCGACATTCCCCGGATTTCGGAATGATACGCCCAGGCCGGGAGGCCAGTCTCAAGACTCTACGACCGCGAAGCGGCGCGCACAGCGCGGCCTTGATTCCGGCCACGCCGCGGCTACGCTGCTGGTATCCGGGGTTGACCGAACCACGCGCGTCATCCTTATTTCGCTCTCAAGATCTTCCCACCACGAATTGGGTATTGTGCTCCTTGCGATGGATCGCTATCCTCCGGAGGACGCTAAAGTGTGGACGGTTGTCTAAGGTGGAGGGCTCCAAATGATTTATCGAATGGCGGTTCTGAGCACGGTCCTGATGGCGAGCATCGGATTCGCTATTCCGGCGCATGCCGAAGCGTGGACTCTAAAAGGCACATGCAGTAAGGGCAATATTGCCAAGAGTGACGGCGTGCAAACAGGGGCGGCGAATGGCATGAGAGGAAAGGACGATCTTGCATTAATGCAACGAGCGACAGCCGCTCATCTTACGCTGGGTTCGGATGGCTTTCTGTGGGCGACGCAACCGGTCCAGTGTGATTCAGCAATCGTTTGGGTAAAGGCAAATTCCAAAGGCGATACGCTGGTGTCATTTTCAAATGGTGATCCTAGTAAGCCAGTTCTTGGCTTTGCCGGTGTCCCCGTTGATGATAACGGCTCCTTATTCTTTTCTGACTCCGTTTACCTTGGCGACGGAAAGCCAGCAATGAAGCTCAATCCGAATAGCAATGTGCAGTCTTGCCATTTCTATTTCACAGACCATGGCACTTTCTCTCAGGGCTGGGAAAACCGCCTGAGCGCAATTGAGTGCAATGCGAGGGCGACGGGGGCTGATGGTCGCCTTATTTCGGTGGATGTGAGATTCGATACAGCTCAAGCCTCCGGTCCTGCGACGCCGTCTGACGAGATATATCGCCCACACCCAGGGGAGGCATACGCTCCTGCAGTCTATTGTGGATGGAATCGCACGGGACTGCCTCCTGAACAACAAAAAATATGCCTCGAACGCGATACGAAGAACCCACCAGAACTATACAAAGCAAAGCCCGGAGAGACATTGGAAAAGTTGGTGCCAAATTGTCAAATTGGAGGAGCGGAAAGCTGCAATGATGATTTCTTCCAGCCCGTCTGGAAGAGAATCGAGGCGGATAATGGCGAAGTCACCAGGATTGACATGAATTCTATTCAGCATCTTGCCGATGGCACTACCGACGTTACTGTATACACGGGCGCTCCGCACACTATGTTCGATTCGACAAAGCTCAAGATGCTCTGGTTCGATTGCCAAGGCCATTTTCGGGCGTTCGACGGAAGTTTTGGGCAATCAGAGGAATTAGATACTCCGCCGCGCTCCATCGCGGGTGAAATTGCTAATGTCGTTTGCATCAACCGAGGAGCACCGGATTCGGCAGAATATTGCGCTGGCTTCTCTCCTGATGCTTGCAACCGAATTAAGAAGGTAGTGGAAACGAACGTCACTCCTACGTACTGTAGACCTGGCTTTGGACTAGTTGGTAGCGGTCTTACGCTGGAACAGCTGAGAATCTGTTATGTGATGCCGCCGCTGGTTGGAGAGAAATAGAACGTTCGGCGGCCGAGTTTCCACAATTTATTTATCAGCTGTCTTTGAGCATATCGATCGGCTGAGGTCATACATAACTTTCATCGCAATTCGCGAGCGGAGCCATAAGCACAACCAGAGCGGCATGTCCTTTCGGAAGGTAATTTGCGGCCTGGATTGGTTGGTGGTTCTGGCATAGACGCCTACCGGGCGATCCCGCAGAGTCGTTCCCGTTTCAAACGCGACGAATTCCGATTCTGAAGTGATGAAGTCCCATAAGTTAGGCGCTCGTTCTCGCACGGCTCGCTAGCATCCAACTGTGGAATCGACAGTAGCTTACCAGTGCGCATTACACATCCATAGTCGGCGAGTCATATCGAATGATCACACAAATTAACAACGTGCAGGAATTCGCCAGGGCTGAACTGGGGATCGATTAGGCCGCATGCGACCTTGATTCTGTCTGACTTCTCGCGGTATTTCCACCACAGATTCAAGATGCCGGTTACGGCCCCGAGAACGGCACCGGCAAGCGTCACTCACTTTTGAATTCTGTCTACGGCAAGCATATGTTCCTTAGTGTCTGAAATTGGCTCCCCCCAGAGGATCGTGGACAAGCCAAGAACCCGAACGTGGCAGGCCCTGTTCTTCTCTACGCATAGTCACCGCGCCGATTGAGCAGCCGACTGCGCAAGGTGCTTCATGTATTGTTCCGCTAATCCACCGTGGAAGGCTAGCATCACATATGCACCAGTCCGGTCAACTCTCTCGCCTAAAGTTAAGTCTGCTCCTCCCGCCATGCTCCCCCATACCAATGTGCCATTATTTGAAAGACCTTTTGGAGGTCCGAAAAGAGCAAGATACGACTTTCGTAAAGCGGTGTATTCAGAATCTGGAAATGTGTAGACGATGTGTTCCAGTTCATCCCTGAAAAATACCGTCTTAACCTCCCTCGTGCCATCCTTAACGTTCGTGCACCACTGATATCCGTTGCCTTTGTCTTCGCATCCATCTGCGGTGAATCCGGCATTCGCTAGAAGGTTGAAGGCCTGCTGCTTTGTTATGCCCCCTTTGAG
>DATJUG010000048.1:0-91836 GCA_035502635.1 Bryobacteraceae bacterium | reverse complement strand
GGCTGCACAACGAGCAGCTTCTGGAAGTTGTCCCGCGCCGCGGCTACTTCGTGCCCGAGCTGAGCTTCCGCGCCGTTCGGGATCTGCTCGAAACGCGCATCATGCTGGAGGGCGTGGCTGCCGAGCTGGCGGTTTTGCGCGCTGAACCAGCGGAAATTGAAACGCTGGCCGCTCATTACAAGGAGGCTCGAGATGCCGCGCGAAGCCCAGGCGGGCTCGATGCGCTCATTGAAGCCAATCAGAAGTTTCATCTACAGATCGCGCGCATGACTCATAACAGAGAGTTCGAAATGCTGTTACGCGGCGTGCTGGAGCGCTCGACTCGGCTGGTGTACCTGGCGGCGAGCGGGTCGAATGCCGTGCCGCGCGACATTGAGACTCTGTTGAAGCCCATTCTGGACGCCATTCGCAAGAAGGATGCCGTGGCGGCGCATGAAGCCGTGGTGGCCGACATCACGCGCGGGCAACTCAATGCTTTGGGCCGCGATGTCTGGGGCGCTGCGTCGGGCGTTCAGCGCAACGGATTTCTATTGGAAAAGAACAAAGTGGCAAGGCGGGTTGACGCGCGTAGCATTGACCCGTCGTAGTATTTAGGAGGTTGCATGGTCTATCACCGGCTCGGAGAGATACCTTCGAAAAGACACAAGATATATCGCAAACCGTCAGGCGAGTTGTATGCCGAGGAGCTGGTCGGAAACATGGGTTTCGTCGGCCCGTCGTCTCTGCTTTATCACGTGCGCCGGCCTACTGCCGTGCGCGCGCTGCACACGTTGAAAGAGATCAACTGGCAACCCGCACCTTCCGAACCTTTGCGGCATCGGCACTTTCGCACCAGACAGATCTCGGATACCGGCGACGCGATCGTCGATCGCATTCCTCTGCTGTTCAATAACGACGTTTCACTGTCGCTGGTGCGCGCCGGCAACCAAGTCTCCGACTTTTATCGCAACGCACAAGGGGATGAAATCGTATATGTGAGCGAAGGCGAGGGGCTACTGGAATCGCCCTTCGGCAGTATTTCATTTGCCAGCGGCGATTACTTAGTTATCCCGCGCGGTATTCTCCATCGCTATCGGTTTTCATCCGAAAAGCGAGTTCTGCTGGTGATTGAGAGCGCCGGCTACGTGCGCACGCCGCGCCGTTATCGCAATGAGTTCGGCCAACTTATGGAATCCAGCCCTTATTCGGAGCGGGACATCCGCTGCCCGCAAGACCTGGAGACGCACGACGAGAAGGGCGAATTCAAGCTGATCGTCAAGAAAGCCAATTCCCTGACCGAAATGGTGCTCGCGTTCCATCCCTTCGACGTAGTCGGCTGGGATGGCTATTACTATCCATGGGCGCTCAACATTCATAACTTTGAACCGCGCGTGGGACGTTTTCATCTTCCGCCGCCCACGCATCAGACCTTCGACGGCGACGGATTCGTGGTCTGTTCGTTTTGCCCGCGCCCCTATGATTTCGACCCCGAAGCAGTTCCGGCGCCTTACAATCACTCGAACGTGATGTCGGATGAAGTGCTCTATTATGCGAATTCGGAGTTTATGAGCCGCAAAGGCATCGAATATGGCTCCGTCACGCTGCATCCCGACGGCTTGGCGCACGGACCGCAGCCTGGCCGCACGGAGGCGTCTATCGGCCAAAAGGAAACGAACGAGCTGGCGGTCATGGTGGACACGTTTCGCGGCTTGAATGTCAGCCGTGAGGCCGTCGAGTTCGAAGACAAAGATTATTACTTGTCGTGGCTGGAATCATAGCCCCGGCGCTGCGTGCGCTGCTCGACGGCTTGATCGATTACGCCGGCCTGTTCCCTCCGGCGTCGCTTCGGCTCGACCGCGCGCTGGCCAATTACCATCACTACCGGGAGGGTAAATGCGCCTGGATGCTCGGCTGGTTTGTCATCCCTGCGGCGCAACTGCAGCGTGTGCCCGCAAAATTCGAAACTCCATTCGCGGTTCTTTCGGATACGGATGAACCCTCCGCAGCGGCGATCGAATCGAAGCAAGTTGTATCCACCTCGAAGCCCACATATTGCGAAGTCAACGTCGAACAACTCGACGACGTAAAGGCGACCGGCGCCTATGCAAAGATCCGGACCGGTGGCATCACGGCCGATGCAATTCCCTCCGTCGAGGTCCTAGCCGCCTATATCCTGGCTTGCGCCGAGCGGCGATTGCCCTTTAAAGCCACTGCTGGTTTGCACCATCCCATCCGTTCACGCCATCCACTCAGCTACGAGAAAAATGCTCCCGAAGCAACCATGCACGGCTTCGTCAATGTCTTTCTGGCAGCCGCGTTTGCCTGGCATGGCAAAGCGGATATTGCAGCCGTTCTCGCGGAAACAGACCAGGACGCCTTCCGATTTGACGACCGCGCATACTGGCGCGACCTGTCGCTCTCCACCGGGCAAGTCGCCGAAGCGCGCACACAGTTTGCACATTCCTTCGGCTCCTGTTCGTTCGAAGAACCGATTGCAGACCTGGAGCAACTTGGATGGTTATGATCGACGAAACGCATGACCCCGAGCTGAAGAGCTGGGTGGAATCCGCAAACCGCCCCGGCTGCGATTTCCCGATTCAGAATCTACCGCTGGGGGTGTTCCGCAGCCGGGCAGAGGGGCCTCCGCGGCTTGGCGTCGCGATCGGTGACGCAATCATGCCGCTTCACCCCTGGCTCGCAGGCGAAACGCTCAACGGCTACATGAGCCTGCCGGCAACCCAGCGCCAAGATTTGCGCCGGGAATTGAGCAAGGCACTCGCAAAAGGCTCACCCGCTCGCGAACTGATCGCCCAAAGCGAATGCCAGATGCTTTTGCCCGCCGAGATCGGCGACTACACAGACTTCTACGCGTCCATTCATCACGCTACGAACGTCGGACGCATGTTCCGGCCTGATAATCCGCTGCTGCCGAACTACAAACATGTGCCGATTGCTTATCACGGCCGTGCGTCTTCTATCGTCGTCAGTGGAACGCCTGTGCGGCGACCCGTTGGGCAACTCGGCGAAGGCCGCTTCGGATCATCGAACGAACTCGATTACGAATTGGAAATCGGCGCCTTTCTTGGTCCTGGGAATGCGATGGGCACGCCAATCCCCATCGGCGAAGCTGAACAACAGGTCGCCGGCGTGTGCCTGGTGAACGACTGGTCGGCGCGCGATATTCAGCGCTGGGAATATCAGCCGCTTGGCCCATTTCTGGCAAAGAATTTTGCGACGTCCATCTCGCCCTGGCTGGTCACGCTGGAAGCGCTCGATCCCTTTCGCGCGGCCGCCCCGGCGCACGATGTCCCGGTTCTGCCCTATCTCGACACAACAACGCCCGGCGGCATCGACATCACGCTCGAAGTCTGGCTCAGAACGCCTAGAATGCCCGAGCCGTTCCGTATCAGTCGCGGTTTCTTCAAGCAGATGTACTGGACCCTCGCTCAGATGGTGGCGCATCACGCATCGAATGGCTGCCCGCTTCGTCCCGGTGACCTGATCGCGAGTGGAACGGTCTCCGGACCCGAGAAAGAAAACCGCGGATGCCTGCTGGAGCAGACCTGGAAAGGCACCGAAGCGTTGAATCTTCCGAACGGGGAGAACCGTCTGTTTCTTCAGGACGGCGACGAAGTGATTTTGACAGGCTATTGCGAGCGCCCGGGATTCACGCGCATCGGACTCGGTGAATGCCGTGCCGCCATACTCGCCGCTTTAGACGGATAACCGTATTGCTTACAATTAGATCAGTGAATCAACGGGAAGCTGGCGGGGTCGCGGTGTGCGAAATCGCCGATCAGGAGATCCATTTGCCGCAATCGCAGCGCGGACCGTTCCGCGCTTATCGGCTGCTGGCATTGGTTCTCGTTCTAAGGCCGCTTGGGAACGTTTTCCTCGCGTGGGGCATGAAACATTTTCCCCAAGTCTTGTCGTTTAACCCGATTCCCTACTTCCGCGCCCTGATGAATCCGTTTGTGGCGCTTGGAATCGGCGCGTTAGTCTTGGGTTTGCTTATGCGCATGGCGCTGCTCAGCCTGGCCGATTTAAGTTTTGTGCTGCCACTGACGGCTACCGGCTACGTTTTCTCCACCTTGTTAGGCAAGTTCTTTTTGTCCGAAGAGGTGAGCTCAGGCCGCTGGCTGGGTACTGCCTTGATATTTCTCGGCACAATCCTGGTCGGCTCGACCAGGGAGAAGACGCCGGCACGGGCCGAACTACCCGCAGGTATCTCTAACGTTACGTTGCTATGAATAAATGCGTCTCAATTTAGGACCGTGCTTGTTTCAGGGCAAGACCGCGGCGGCACCGAAGCGCGTTACGAATTCCATCCCGAACGCGTCGGCCTGTCTATTTTCAATTAATTCCAAAACAAGGAGAAACTCATCCGCGATATGAAGATTGGCGTGCTTGGAGGCGATGGCTATTGCGGTTGGGCGACAGCGCTGTACCTTTCTGCGAGAGGCCATGACGTTGCGATTGTGGATAACTTTGCCCGCCGCCAGTGGGACCATGAACTCGGCGTTCAGACTTTGACTCCCATTCGGCCGCTGGCTGAGCGATTGCGGGTTTGGAATGAGCTGACGGGGCGCGCCATTGAGCTTTTCGTCGGCGACGTGACCGATTACGACTTCCTGTCCTCTTTCGTTGCCCAGTTTGAGCCGGACTCGGTGGTCCATTTCGCCGAGCAGCGCTCAGCGCCCTACTCGATGATCGATCGCAAGCACGCTGTCTCGACGCAGGTCAACAACGTTGTCGGGACCTTGAACCTGCTGTTCGCGTTGCGCGAGCTGCAACCCGAGTGTCATCTGGTCAAGCTCGGCACCATGGGTGAATATGGGACGCCGAACATCGATATCGAAGAAGGCTATATTGCCATCGAGCACAATGGCCGCAAAGATGTACTGCCGTTCCCCAAACAGCCCGGCTCTTTTTATCACCTCTCCAAGGTTCACGACAGCCACAACATGATGTTTGCGTGCAAGATCTGGGGCCTGCGCGCCACCGATCTGAACCAGGGCGTGGTGTACGGAACGGTCACCGAGGAAGTAGCGTTCGATGAAGCGCTTATCAACCGGTTCGATTATGACGAAGTGTTCGGCACGGTCTTGAACCGCTTTTGCGTGCAGGCGGCGATCGGGCACCCGCTCACGATCTACGGGAGGGGCGGGCAGACACGCGGATTCTTGGATATTCGCGATACCGTGCGCTGCGTCGAGCTGGCGTGCTTGAACCCGGCGGGGCGCGGCGAATGCAGGGTCTTCAATCAGTTCACCGAGCAATTCTCTGTTCTCCAGATCGCGCAACTGGTACAGGCCGCCGGCCGCAAGCTCGGCCTTTCGGTAGATATCGATCATTTGCCTGATCCGCGCGTTGAATCCGAGGATCACTACTACAACGCGAAACACTCGAAGCTGATCGACCTCGGCTTAAGACCGCACCATCTTTCCGATTCGCTGCTCGATTCGCTGATGAACATCGCGATGCGCTATCGCGAACGCATCGACACGTCGATGTTTATGCCGCAGGTGAACTGGCGTAACGCATCGAATGTGCGGCGTCCACAAATCACGGCTGGAGAGACGCCGCTGTTTGCAGGCCGCGCCACCTAGCGGCGGCTGCGCCACCTGGCGAGGTCGGCTGCGACTTGCGAGGCAAATTCGATTCGCAAGGGGAACTCCGCGTCCTGGATCGGCGCTTCGAATTTCCGAATAAATCGCTGAATGACCGGCTGCCGATTTTCCAGAAAATCGACTGATTCGTTTTCTATCCAAACGCGGCGCTCGTCGGCGGAATTGTATGCGCAGAACAACTCGCTAAGTTCCGAGTGCGGCGACGCGTACCTGCGGATCGCCAGCAGATGGGAACCCAGGTTCTCGAGTGCCGGAATGCCGAGCCGATCCGCATGGCTAACGGTGAATCGTCCGCCGAATCGCAACCCGCGCACAGCGTGGAAACGCTCGCGCCAGCTTTCGATTTCATCCAGCAGGCAGTATTCAAAGTGCACTCCTAGCCTTACTCCGCGAGCCCTGGCCGCCCCAGCGAGCGATTGCGTTTCGACCTCCGAACACATCCACGGCTTCTCCGCAATGGCGTGCAGGCCCGCCTCGATCGCAGCGTTCATCATCGGCGCCACATGCGGACCCGGCGGCACGCACAACCATGCGGCCTGCGCACCGCTCGCGCGCATGGTATCAGTTAATTCCGCTGCTTGTTTACGCGTCTGCTCAATACACGCAACCCGTCGCCCCTCGCACTCCAGAATTTCCCGCATCCTGCGCGCCCACCGGCCGCGGCCGAGGATAACGTAAGACCAGTTCTCAGGCATTGCCAATTCGCTCGCACACCAGGCGAGCCGCCTTGACCGCGCTGACCACCTTGCCGGAAAAAATGTGGATCTCACCGGGCTCCCCGTCCATCACATACAAGACTCGGCGATCATCCGGATTATCCTCCACCACTCGAATGACGAAGCGGGAACCCAGATACTTAGCATGCGCCGCCGCAGGCACCGCAAGGCAAGCATCCGCGCGCATCGCCTCGAACCGCGTGAATGGGACACGCTCAAACGTAGCGCCATTCAACCTGCTTGCGTAGGATTCGGGAATTGGCTCTTCCGGATCGGTCGTCGACCAATGATTGGTGTGCTTCGCGGACCCGAATAGCGAAAGCTTAGAGCTGCCGTAGGGGTCGAAACCGGTAAACGGGCCATCCACCACGACAAGAGCGATGCCATGCAACGCCGCCGGCAATTCGATGAGCACCTTCTCCGCCACCTGATACTTGGCAAGCGAAAACACGCGCCGGCTCTGTGCCATTCCGTAAGTGGCCCAAACCACGAAGTCAAACCCGTCGCGCATTTCCCGGCGAAACGCCTGTTGTTTAAAACGCACGCCGGTGGATGTTGCGCGCTCGCTCACCAGTTTCCGCAACACATCGGGATCGTAGATTTGTTCGTCGACTTCATAGCAGGTCTGGATGAAGCGGTAGTCCAGCCAATCCGGGCGGCAAGTTTTCAGAGGCAACTCATGTTGCGCCATCTGTTGTTCGTACGCGTCGGCCGCGGTCCGCGAATGCTGCTTCGGTATGGCGTAATAATGCCGGCTGTTTCGCACTATGGCCGGGCGGAATGCCTGCACGAATTCGCCGCGCGCCTCGCGGATCTCGGCGATAGTTTCCGCGCTTCTCGGGTAATGATAGCCGGCATGCACTCGATATTGATTGATCGCGGAAGCGGCACACATAATGCCCAGAGGATCGAAGAGGTGGACCTGATGGCCATGCTCGGCGAGCCGAATAGCGGCTGTGGCGCCGTAAATACCGGCCCCCGCGATAGCGATCCTCATCGCGCCTGTTCGACGTCAGTCGCTGACGGAAGGGGAAGTGGCTGGAACCAGCATGCCGTCCCGAATATAGTATTCTCCTCCGCGCCAGCGCACGCTGTTACGGAGGAAACTTGCCAGCCATAGCAGGCAGGCCACCGCATCCCACACCGGTATGAGCGCGATCTCTTTCAGCAAGCCGGAACGCCGCAGCCCGCGTACGCCGATGCTCCATGTCATCGCCAAGCGCAGCAGAACATACGTGCCGAGATAGCCGACCGCAACGCTTAGAGCCGGATGAATCGCAACGGCCGCTATCGACCATGGCAGCCCATAGGTCAGCAGCAAACCTAAATGACCCCATGGGCGCATATGCCGCATGACCACGATCCAGCGCAGGCGTTTCTGAAGCAGCTCTCCGATCGATCGATAGTCGGAAACTGTGCCCACCGTATACGGCAGAAGCTTCACTTCGTAGCCTTGTTCGGCAATCAAGCGGCCCACCAGCAGATCGTCACCCGGGCGGTTTTCCAGCCGTTGATAGCCGCCGAATCCGGCGATGAGCGCCCGTTTGGTGACGATCGTCTGTCCCAGCGCAAACTTGACTCCATCGAGCTGTCTCGCGACAATGATGCCGGCGTAGAAATCCGAGAACATCCCGACCGTCTGTAGCCTGTCGGCGAACGTATCATCTTTGATGGAGCCGTAAAAGCAGGTGAGGCCACCCACCTTGGGATCGGCAAGCGGCGCCAACACACTGCGCAGGTAATCTGGTGACACCCGGACATCGCTGTCGCTGATCGCCAGGTATTCGTGCTGCGCTTCAGCCACCAGCCGGGCCAATTTAGCCACCTTGTCATTCACAGCCCGCCGGCGCGATCCCAATAGAATGCGGATGCGCCGCTCCGGGAAATCGCGTTTCAATTGCTCAATTGCGTTAATCGCCTGGTCGTCGTCTGGTCCGACACAGAACAGGATCTCGTAATCCGGATAGTCCTGGCGGCAGAAGCTGGCGAAGTTCTCGTAAGCGTCCGGGTCGATGCCGCGAACCGGCTTCAGAATACTGACTGGGGGCGTGAAATCCGCAGGCGCTCCGCTCGCCTGGCGAAACAGGCGCCAACTACTGTAGATTGCCAACAAATAATAGATAAAGGGCAGAACCGCCAGCCCCAGCAAGACGTATCCGGTCGCGGTCAAAAGCATCCAGGTTCTTTCATAGGAAACGGTTGCATCCGCGCGACGTTGGCGAGCGGCGTGCTCCACCCGAAATATAACAGATGCTTGCACTTGGGCCAGGTTTCACGCCGAGAACGCCGACCTGCGGCGGTGTAACGAGTTTGTAGTTGCTATGGTAAAGGTAAGTACCGCCCCAGGAATGTAGTATTGCTTACTAAAATCGGCCGTTTGGATCAGACGCTTCACACCGAGGTCATCACCGGGACGCACCGGGCACCGGCCAAGCAGTTCCGCGCCCGATACCTCTACCTTCTTGTCCTGGCATTCGCGGCGGCCATCTATCTCGGCTGTATTATCTCGCCGCCATCTTTGATGGACGACGTCGATGCGGTGCAGGCGCAGATTGCGCGTCACATGCTGACTTCCGGCGATTGGGTGACGGCCAGCCTCGACGGCGTGAAGTATCTCGAAAAAGCGCCGCTCATTTATTGGGCGATGGCCGGATGCTACAAGATCTTCGGCGTGCACGACTGGGCCGCGCGCATTCCGGTTGCGCTCTCGGCAATTGCTCTGTGCTGGGTCACCATGGCGTTCGGCATCTGGGCGTTCGGCAAACGCGCGGGAGTCTATGCCGGCATCTGCACCAGTACCTGCCTCGGCCTGTTTCTCTTCACGCGCATCACCATACCGGACGTGATGCTGACCGGCACAATCGCGCTGGCTATCTGGGCGTTCCTGCGCGCGCTCGACGAGAACGAGGCACATCCGCGGCTCTGGGCTTTTGTCATGGCCGCAAGCTTGGGAACAGGGCTGCTGCTGAAAAGCCTGGTGGGAGTGGTTTTTCCCGCCGGCGCTGCTCTCCTCTATTTACTGCTAACCCGGCAACTGTTCTCCGCCCGAACTTGGAAGCGGCTTCATCCGTTTGCGGGCTTGCTGGTGATTCTGGCGATTGCGGCGCCGTGGCACATTCTCGCGACCTTGCGCAATCCCCCGTATTTCGCCTTCACGCTGCGGAGCGTGCCGGGCCAATATCACGGCTTCTTGTGGTTCTACTTCATCAATGAGCAGGTTCTGCGCTTCCTAAACCTGCGCTATCCGCGCGACTACAACACTGTTCCGCGCCTTTGGTTCTGGCTGTTCCATCTGCTGTGGTTATTCCCCTGGAGCGTTTATTTCCCGGCCGTCGCGAAGCTCTCCTTCCGGCCCACCGACCGGGCGGGGCGAGTGCGTCTAATGGCTCTCTGCTGGATCGGGTTCGTGCTGGTGTTCTTCACGTTTTCGACGACGCAAGAGTACTATTCGATGCCTTGCTATCCGGCCTTTGCGCTGTTGCTCGGTTCGGCCATGGCTTTCGGGGGAAGCCGCGTGCGCCGTGGAACGCGCGTGCTGTCCGCCATCACGGGATGCGCCGCTATAGCCGCAGTGGTCCTTTTGCTGCTTGTCCGGAACGTCGCCACACCGGGTGATATCTCGAACGCGCTCACTGAAAACCGGCAAGCTTATACGCTATCGCTCGGCCACATAGAGGATCTGACCGTCGCATCGTTCGCCTACTTGCGCTTGCCTTTAGCTATCGCGGCGCTTGCATTTCTTATCGGCGCCCTTGGCACTGCGCGCTGGAATGGCAAGCGGGCGTTCGTTTCCACAGCCGTCATGATGGTGCTGTTTTTCCATGCCGCCCGGCTGGCGATGGTGGTCTTCGATCCCTACATGTCTTCCCGCCCGCTGGCCAATGCACTGCTCGAGGCGCCGCCCGGCCAGCTCATTGTGGACCATCAGTACTACGATTTCTCGTCTGTTTTCTTCTACACCGATCGAAGCGCGCTGCTACTGAATGGCCGAATCAACAATCTCGTCTACGGCTCCTATGCCCCGGATGCTCCGCAGGTCTTCATTGACGATCAGCAGTTTGAACAGCGCTGGCAGGAACCCAGCCGCTATTACCTGGTGGCGGAACGTGCCGGTGCGCTGCGCGTGCGAACCGTGCTTGAAGGCGATCCGCTGTACGTGGTCGCGGCGAGTGGTGGCAAGTTCCTGTTGACGAATCACCCGCTGCCGGGATCCGATGTGCCGAGACTTTAGCTAGTTATCTTTCCAAAACAGCTCGGCGTCGGAGCGGCGCACGTAATTGGCATCGAGAACAGCAGGGTCGAAGCCAGGCGATATCTCCGCGCAATAGGCTACGGCGCTCGCCAAGTTGCGCGGCGCTTCCAGAAACGGCATGCCGGCAAAACGCGTGCCGCCGAGCGAAGCGCGCAGTTTCGCCTCCGCGATGAATTCGTATTCGGGTGCGTCGAGCGATTCGAGCCAAACGCCGAACTCGAGAACGGCTTCCGGGACAACAGGCTTGAGCTTCGAGTTATAGACCGCCGCGTAGACCTGACCACGCCGGGCATCGAGCCACACCGCGCGCAAGGGCAGATTAACGAACGAAGCCAGCGCCCGTAAATTCGACACACCGACCGCCGGCTTGCCCATCGCTTCCGCAAGACCCTTCACGGCCGCAAGGCCTACGCGAACGCCCGTGAATGAGCCGGGGCCGCTCGCCGCGGCAAAACGATCGATATCTCCCAAAGCTATCTCCGCGCCGGCTAGAAGCTTGTCAATAGCCGGAAAGATCAGATGGGCGAAACCCTCCGGCGAATGGAGCGCGATTTCCGCGCTCGTCTGTCCATTCGTTCGAACTGCCAAGCTGCCGAACTCGGAAGTGGTGTCGAGCGCCAGGATCGTCACGGCGTCAGACGATAAACCCGGTCGACTTCGTATGCTTTCCCATTCGCATTGATGGCGAGCAGGCGCATCGTTAGGTTGGAGCCGGGAGGGCACGCCAGATGCTGGGAAACGTTCAAATTACCGGACGAACCTACCCCGAGTACGCGTCCGCCTTCGCCCGCGGCGACGATCTCGCCCCACCACACGTATTGCATCCGGCGGGTCGCGCGATTCGGATGCGTGATCTTCACCTGATACGGAACCGGAATCAGCCGATTGAGGTCGTCTCCATCGGGCTCTGCGATTTTGAAGGGAATCTTCGAATCATCCAGCTCCGGTTCCTGGATCGGCGGGTCCTGCGATTCGAAGTAATAGGATCGCAGCATGCTCTCTTTGTGGCCTTCGCGCGGAACCGTCAACACCCAGTCGTGCGCCGAATCGGGAGTCTGGCGGCTGAACACCTCGCCCTTGTAATCTTTGAGCGGAATTTCTTCGCCGTCGATGGGATTCACCCAAACCGGGTTGTATTTGTGCTTGGGAAGAGTCACTTCCACAATGCCGGGAGTCTCCGCGTACGCCAGGTATTCGACTTCCTGCAGGCCCACGGCTCGTGCGCCATCGACGTCGAAGTAGGGCTCCAACTCCCAATGCCGCGTATCGGAAATAACCATGACCCAGGTGCGAATGGCGCGCGCATTGGATTCGTTTCGCAACGCGTCGTAAGAGACGCTGGGGTACTCGCCGTTCGTAGTACTATTCCACAGTTCATGGCGGAACGTGTCGGGGTCAGAAGCCGTGATGACATGGATCTCGGGTTGCTGGGTGAACTGGTGTTCGACTGCGGCGACTTCCGGATGCGGCGAGGACTCGATCAGGTAATTCATCCAGCCGTCGGCGAGCAGCGGCGAAGAGGTGACACGCGCATCCGTGGATCGGGGATGCTGGAACGCATCGTACTTCTGCAATGCTGAGTTCAAGTCTTTCAGCAGAGCACGCGCATCGGGCGTGTCTTCGAAGTGCTGAATACCTTGCCAGGTGACGTTCAGGCCAGCATAGCGGGCGATCAAATACCGGATCAGCGGATCGCGCTGCTCCCAATTACTCAGCGTGCCTGATTTGACGAATGAATCATCGGCGAGCAGCAGGTCGAGCGTGAAGCCACGTGTGTCAGCGGCCAGAATGCGGTCATCGAGCGCCGCGAAGTAGGCGAAATCGGGTTGGCCATTGGCGCTCAAGGGCTTCAAGGGCGAAGCGAGCGTGAGCAGCGGACCGCGAATGTGCGTAAAGCCGTCCTTCTTGCGGGCATCGAGCCACGGCTCGAGCGCGGGCATCTCAACCTCGAGAAATGGCACCGAGACGGCGAGCCACAGATGCGGCTGCTTATTGGTCGTGCGCCAGTGGCGGACATTCGCGACGCTGACGAAGCCGGGGCTGTTTGTTTCGGCGACGTTGAATGTTGATTCCTGATTGTCGTAGCGCTTGATTTCGCTCGTAACGTGATAGGTCCAGGCGCCCGGCTCGGTGGGGCTGAAGCGCACGCGCAACGTCTGTCCGCCATCCCAGAAGGCGTGCATGAGGTACGTGATATGGCGAGGTGAACGAAATTCAATGTTCAAGAGCTCGTCCTTGTAGGGCGATAAGTTTTTCGGGATCTCACCGCTTTGCCAATCGAAACTGAGTTCGCAAGGTGCGAAGGTACGCGCCGACTGCGCACAGGAGGGGAGAGACGCAGCCTGGGCGAGAGAGGCCGGAAAAAGTACTATTAGGGCCATCCGGCAGACGGCCGAGTATTGCATATGTCTCAAGAATAACGTGCTGCTGCGCTTGGCACTTCGATGGCGTGGCTGCCAAATCGGGAGGTGGCTGAAACAAAATCGAAGGTTTTGTAACTATAGTAGTAGTACGGCCACAAAGCAACTTGTAAGTTGCGAAAGACGTCCTTACAATCGAGGGTTAACCATACTCATTCGACCGGGTTGTCGATAAGAAACAGCGAGGCTGCTTATGGACATCGTAGGTGATCGGCGATTTGTAGAGGTGCCGGGCGGCAAAACGCACGAGCTCCCTCCGCTCCTGGTGAAGACTGTGCCGGACGTGAAGCGTCTCGACAAGATGATGGGAGTGGCCGCTGAGATCATCGAGCAAGAGGACATGGTGCCGCCTGTGGTGGCGGACTTCATCGCCAGCGAGGAGTCGGTGGAGCGGCGCAAGATGGACCTGGCGCTGAATCTGGTCGATCAGTACCTCGGATTGTTGAGCCATTGGCATTGGGGCGATGCGGTGGTGGAATGGATTCGCCAGTGCGAGATCACCTTCGGGGAGCGGCTTGAACTGCGAAACCTGCTACGCAGCGAAGTTTGGCCGCATGCGGGGCGCAGCAGCTTCGTGACCTTGCTGGAGGATAAGGCCGTCAAGACGAAAGGCGTTCAACTCGAAAAGGCAGTCGGCTTGCGGCTGGCGTTTCGGCAGATGCCGCCCATCCGCTGCTGTTCCGATCAGTTCCTGTTTTATCTGAACAACTCGGTGGCGCAGACCGCGTACCGCACCTGGCTGAACATGACGCCCAGCCCGATCTCGTCCTTGCCGCCGGAGCGGTTCCAATTCGAGATCGTGAACATGTCGCTCGAAGCGCACTAATAAGGACCTCCGTCCGCTCCCCCTTGACATAATGAATGCGTCGCTCTTTGGCGGGCATTTATGTTACTTGCCGGTATGGCAGTCGATATCGGTTGCTTTGAAAATTGTTCGGATTTTGTCGATCGATATTCAATTTTCTCCGAACTCGAGAAGCTTTCACTCGCGAGCTGGTCGTTTTCAACCGAGATCGGCACACGAGAAGCCTTCGGCAATCAACGTGTACTTTGCAATGCAGTCGCCGGGTTCCGCAAGCTGCTGCTCAATCCACGCCTATTCACCACCGGTGCTCACTTCGTTCATCGGCAGCAAACCATCGCGCGGCTAGAAGAGCTGGGCGCTGCGGGCGTGCAGCAAATCACTCTGTGCGTGAACGAAGAGGAGGCGGCTGCGCTAGGTTCGAATTGCGTCGAAAACCTGGTGGACGGGTGCCATGCTGGTGGCATAGACCTGCGACTCCAGTTTGAACTGCGCGACTCCTTCACGGAGGATTGCTGCCGCATCGCCCGCACGGTGGAAGACCGGCAGTTTACCGTCACCGTGCTTCCCGTGCGGACCCGCCCAACCCGCTTGCTTCCGCTTTCGGATGCGGCCCCGATGGAGCGAAGAGAGCGCATGCAACTTGTACTCAATGCTGCCGGCGACGTGATGCTGCGAAGGCGAACGCAGGATGAGGTAGTGGATATAAGAGCGGGCAACGCACACCAACAACCGCTGCACGAATTGGTCATGGCGGCGCGTGCGCGCCTATAGGCAAAACCATGTTGCGCTATCACTCGCTGGTTTTGATTCCGTCCGACCACTGCAACATCTCCTGCCGGCACTGCGCTCCGGAGTGCGGGCCGACGGTGCGGCATCCATGGGATGTACCCCTGCTGGAGCGCTGCATCAGCGAAGCAGCGCAGATCCCAAACCTCCGAAAGAACATTCACTTCGCAGGCGGGGAGCCGTTTCTCTACTTTGCGCAGATGCTTCAACTGGCGCGTCACGCGCACCGGCATCATTTCAGTTCTTCCATCGTCACGAACGGCTTTTGGGGAGTGAATAAAGTCCGCGCGGCGGGCATGATCGCGGGCCTGGTCGAACACGGTCTGCGCCGCGTTGAGCTCAGCGTCGATCACTTCCACCTTGAATTTCTTCCGGTGCGCACCATCCGGCAATCCATCGAAGTCTTGAAGCAAGCCGGCGTGTTCATCTGCATGCGCGTGGTCACCACGCGCAAACACCAGATCGATGAGACCCTGCGCCAGTTCACGCCTGACGATCTGGATGGCGTGGAAGTGAACGCCAGCGGATTGATTCCCACCGGCCGGGCCATTCGCGAAGTGAACTCCGATGAATACTATTCATCGCCCGAAGGCGGGTCCGGCTCCTGTGCGGCTTTTCTGAACCTGACCATCCGTCCCGACGGCAATGTCGGACCCTGTTGTGCCGGCGCAGAAAACACTCCGAGTCTTTCGTTGGGCAACGTGCATTCGTTGCCACTTGACCGCATCGCCCAAAATGCCGAACGGAACTTGTTTCTTAAACAAGTGGTTGAAGAAGGGCCATCTTCATTCTTTGAAAGATTGCGCGATGCGGATCTCGGCCACAAAATCCGGTCCGAATACACCAGCATCTGCCAGGCCTGCAGCGAGCTGTTCCGCGATGCGGAGGTGGTGCAAGCGCTCGGCGCACGCACCGACCACTCTAATCGAAATGATTTAGTCAACATTTCAGTTGTTTAAAGGAAATAACAGAAATATTTGTTTGACAGTCGCCGCAGGCAGTGATTAACTCGTGGTTGTTGTCTTAATTTCAGCAGTTCAGCCTTAGAGTGAAGAGAGGAGCTATTTGCATGGCAAGAGTCCCGAGACCTTTGTACCTGGTCGCCTTCGGTGGATATAACGATTTCGAGGCACTGCTCTCCTCCGGCGACGCGGCCGCGATGAAATCGATGGTTGCGCAGTCGGAGAAGTGGTTGCAGGATCCCGCGAACGCCGACAATCCGCAAGCCGCTGAGGAGAGCCAGCGTCTGGCGGAAATCAAGGCGGAAATCGCACGGCTGGAGGGCGCATCGGTCACAGCGGTGGCCTAGGCCGTCATCGATAGGCACTCGCGATGAGTCGTGAGACCAACGCCGACGAAGTACGGCGCTGTGTTCCGGTAGCTGTGGTCTGGGAACTCACGCTCACTTGCAATCTCAAGTGCCAGCATTGCGGTTCCCGCGCCGGGCGCCCGCGCACCAATGAACTCACAACCGCCGAAGCCCTCGACGTCGTCGATCAGCTCGCGCGTCTCGGCGCGCGCGAAATCGGCCTCATCGGGGGTGAGGCGTTTTTGCGGCGCGATTGGATTCAGATCGTTCGCAGGATCGCCTCCCATGGCATCCGTTGCGCCATCCAAACCGGCGGGCGCCAGTTGACGAATGAACGCATCAAGCAAGCAGCCGACGCCGGTTTGAAACAGATCGGGGTCTCGATCGATGGCCTGGAAGCCTTGCATGACCGCATGCGCGGCGTGCCCGGCTCCTTCCGCATGGCCGTCGATGCTCTGCATCGCGCCAGAGCCGCTGGTCTTGAGGTCACCGTCAACACCTCCATCGCCTGCGATACTCTGCCCGATCTTCCCGGCATTCTGGATATCATCGCCGAGGCCGGAGTCACTGTCTGGCAAATCCAGATCGCGGTCGCCATGGGCAATGCCGTCGATAACGACCACATCTTGATGCAGCCGTATCAAATACTCGATCTCATGCCGTTGCTCGCGCGCTTGTTCCACGAAGGCAAGAAGCGCGGCGTCTACATGGACGGCGGCAACAACATCGGATACTTCGGCCCCTATGAGCACCTTTGGCGTCCGCGCGGCAATGAGCACGACCATTGGGCCGGCTGCGGAGCCGGTCAATCTGTCATCGCCCTGGAAGCCGATGGCACCGTGAAAGGATGCCCGTCGCTCGCCACCGTCGGTTTCGCGGGCGGGAACGTCCGTGACACCACTCTCGAAGAGATCTGGAACACGCGCAAAGAAATCCACTTCGCACGGCTCCGCAGTGTCGAGGATCTCTGGGGTTTTTGCCGGACGTGCTACTACGCCGACGTGTGCCGCGCCGGCTGCACCTGGACGTCTCATTCCTTGCTCGGCCGCGCCGGTAACAATCCGTATTGCCACTACCGCGCTCTGGAGCTCGAAAAGCGTGGAGTGCGCGAGCGCATCGCGAAGTTGCACGACGCGCCAAAGAAGCCTTTCGCCATCGGCGAATTCGAAATTATTCTTGAACCTATCCCCGGCAAAGAACCACAAGCCTCTGTGCGGTCTTCCTCGCCGCGTACCACAGAATTCGTTCAAATCCAGCCCGCCGGCTCCGGCGCGCCCAATGGGGCCGCAGATGCAACGCCCGGCTTTATTCCCGAAGGCTACGTGGCGCCCGTCCTCGATCTCTGCCGGGCCTGCAACCAGTACATCTTCCCGCACGAGGTGACGTGCCCCCACTGCGGGGCGAACGTGGCGCAAGCGGCCGTGGCCCACGAGGAAGCCACCCGCAAACGTCACGCGTTGATGGCCTCCATGGCAGAGCTGATCCGCAAACGCGAACAGCGCTCCGCGCATGCCCAGTAGAACAGTCGTCGGCCTGGTCCAAATTTCGCGCGAGGAAGTGACGGAGGCCGCTCCTCAATACCACGTGCGCAACGGCCGCGTGGTGCGCAATCTCTGGGCCTCCGGGCCTTTAGCCGGCACTTCGGTTTATCTGCCCTACTCGGTTGGCCTGCTGCAGGCGTACGCGCAGCGTAATGCAGCCGAACCGGGCAGCTTCGAATTTCTCTTGCCCATTTACCGGCCCACGCCGCTCGCCGATGCGATCGAAAAGCTGCAACATGCCGGCGTCGCCGCCTTCAGTACATATATCTGGAACATCCGGCAATCTTTGCGGATTGCCAAAGAACTCAAGCGAATCCGCCCCCAAACTTTGATCGTTTTCGGCGGACCGCAAGTGCCTAATGCCGCGGAAGATTTCCTTCGCGAGCATCCCTTCATCGATATCGTCTGCCACGGCGAAGGCGAACGCGTGTTCCTGCAAATTCTGGAGCAGGCCGGTGCCCGTGATTGGTCCTCCATCCCCTCCGTCAGTTATCTCGATGCCCAAGGCGCGTTCATCGCGAACGCCAAAGCTCCTCGAGTGCAGGATCTTTCGCAATTCCCCTCGCCATTTCTAGAAGGCATATTCGAGCCGCTGATGCGCGAGAACCCCGATATGCTCTGGCAGTCGGCATGGGAAACCAATCGCGGCTGCCCCTTCGGCTGCACGTTCTGCGACTGGGGGTCGGCCATCGCCGGCAAAGTCTACCGCTTTGATATGGATCGCGTAAAGGCCGAAACGGACTGGTTCGCGCGCAAGCGCATTACTCACGTCTTTTTCTGCGACGCCAATTTCGGAATTCTCACTCGAGACATCGATATCGCCAAGGCTTATGTCGAGAGCCTGGAACGCCACAATCACCGCATGAGCGTCTCCATCCAGACTGCCAAGAATTCGACCGATCGCTGTTACGAAGTGCAGCGTATTCTCTGGGATTCGGGCCGCGCTTTTTTCTCCGCCACTACCTCGCTCCAGTCCGTCGATCCCGGCACGCTAAAAATTATCAAACGCGACAACATCTCGCTCCAATCCTTTCACGAATTACAGCGCCGGCATCGCGAAAACGGCGTTCCCACTAACACCGAAATCATTGTAGGGCTTCCGGGCGAAACCTATGAGAGCTTCGCCAATGGCCTTGCGGAAGTCATCAGCCGCGGCCAGCACAATTTCCTGAACATCTACGAATGCCAGGTGCTGCCGAACGCCGAGATGGGTTTACGCGAGTATCAGAAGCGATATGGGATGCAGCTCGCATCGGTTCCGATGATCGAAGGCGGACTTGATCCGGACGATGAGGCCGTCGTCGAGTGCATCGACACGGTAGTGGCAACCGCGTCCATGCCTGCAGCCGACTGGGAGCGGGCGCGCGCCTTCGCCTGGGCGACCCAGTTTCTCTACTTCGATCGCCTCCTGCAAATACCGTTCATCTTTCTCGCTGGCGAGTATGCCATCTCATATCGCGAAATGATAGAAGCATTTCTCGATGCAGATGCGGCAAGCTTCCCGGTCTGCGCCGAGCTGGCCGGCATTTTTGTCCGCACTGCCGAAGGCCTGCAGAATGGAAAACCCAGCGTAATCGCCAGCCCGCGTTGCTTGAACCAATGGTGGTCTCCGGATTCCTACGCTCTGATCAGTTTGGCCAGCCAAGAGAAATGGACAGGCTTTTTCGAAGAAGCCGAGCAGATTCTGCAGCGTTTCGCCGACGATAAGTTGTTGTCTCAGTGCATCAGGCTCAATCGTGAACTGTTCAAACGGCCCGGAGTGTTTAAGGATGCTTCGGTGAGCGCGTCCGCCAACCTGCTCGGGTATTACGAAGCGGTTCTCGCGGGCAAGTCCGTGGCGCTCGACCGCTCACCGGTTAGGTATGACATTGATCGAACGAGCATCGTATGGCCTCGCGACGACGATTGGTATCGCTTTATCGACGAGGCCCAAGGCGATCCCGCACGGTATCTGTACCGGGCGGTCGCGGTTCCGGTGGAGATACTCGCGGCGATGACTTAGCTGCTTACGCCTCGCTCGGCTCCGGCCCTGAATCGGCTCCCAGATGCTGCGGCTTCTTGTCCTGGCTCTTCACGAACTCCAGAATGTCGAACCGGCGCACCTCGCGGCCGGGAAAAAAGCTGTTGATTGCGGCCTGCTCATCATCGAACAGCTCAAAGACGGTTGACAATTTGGTCAGGATCAGCAGCTCGGCGCTGCGCTTGGAAAGATGCAGCAGCTTCATGGCGCCGCCGGCCTTTTCGAAGGTCGAGTGCGCGATGACCAGCGTGCCGAGTCCGGTGCTATCGATATAATCAACGTCCTTGAGGTTCACAATGACATTGTTCTTCCCCTGGGAGCTCACCGAAACGACTGTGCCCCGTAGATCGGTCGCGTCCGGACCCAGAATCAGGCGCCCATGCAAATCGAGAATCAGTATATTTTCGATCTCTCGTTGGGCTACTTCGAGCGGCATCGTGCATCCACTATAGCGTGACGGAACGCGATAAAAATTCCTGGTAGTAATGCATCAAGTTTGCGGGTCTACGTGAAAAGGTACATTGGAGGGTGTCGAGTGCGGAAGGGAGTGAGCTTAGATGTTTAATCACGTCTTAAGCGCTTGGTTGCAAGCCCAGGTTCCCGGCGTCGCGGAGCACCGCATTGCGAACATCTTCAAGCCGCTTGCCACACCGGCGGAATCGGAACGCACCGCAGCGTACCTGGTGCTGGCCATCGCGGCAGGTATTTTCTTGGTGGTCGCCAGCTTGCTGGTTTATACGATTCTGCGGTTCCGTCGCCGGCCTGGGGAAAGCGAACTGCAGGAGCCCCCGCAGGTCTATGGCAGCAATCAAATCGAAGCCGCGTGGACAGTGATTCCGATCCTGATCGTGTTTGTGCTGATCGGTGTCTCGGCGCGCGTGATTGCGGCCATCGAGAATGCCAGTCCACCGCCGCAAATGCTCAAGATAGAGCTCATAGGGCATCAATGGTGGTGGGAAGTGCGCTACCCGGATTACGGTTTGGTCACCGCGAACGAGATTCACGTGCCCGTGTCGTCCGATGGGAAACGCGCGACGTATCTGGAGCTGACCAGCATGGACGTAATCCATAGCTTCTGGGTGCCGCAGCTCGCCGGCAAGACCGATTTGATTCCAAATCGAATTAATTACACGTGGATCGATCCGCGTGAGGCCGGAGTGTATGTCGGCAATTGCGCCGAGTATTGCGGAACGCAGCACGCCAACATGCTGTTGCGCGTGATCGCGCAAAAACAGGCCGACTTTGAAGCGTGGCTGGCGGAGCAGAAGAAGCCGGCGAACGAAGACCCGCAAGCGAGCCAGGCGAAAGCCGCGTTCGGTTCGCTATCATGCGTGAACTGCCATATGATTCGCGGCACGCAGGCGGTAGGGAAATTCGGTCCGGATCTGACACATCTCATGAGCCGTCAAACGCTGGGCGCCGGCGTTTTGGCGAACACCGCTCAAAACCTCCGCGCCTGGGTGAACGATCCACAGGAATCGAAGCCTGGCTGCTTCATGCCGAGCATGAAATTGACTGACCCCCAACTGGATCAAGTTGTATCGTATCTGCAGTCGCTCAAATAGGCAGGACGCATGGCAACCATCGATTACCCGCTGCAGCATCCCAAAGCCGAGCCCGGTGAATTCTCGTTTTCGGAGAGTTTGTACAGGTGGGTTGCAACCGTCGACCATAAGCGCCTGGGGCTGATGTACATCGTCGCGGCGCTGATTTTCTTCGTGGTCGCCGGGATCATGGCGACTGTGATGCGGCTGCAACTGATGTTCCCGAACGGCCATGTCGTCGCGCCCGACACGTTCAACCGGCTATTCACCATGCACGGCACCAGCATGGTCTTCCTGGTGGGCATGCCGATGGTGGCTGGCTTTGCGAATTATCTGGTTCCTTTGATGATCGGCGCGCGCGACATGGCCTTCCCACGGCTGAATGCGTTCGGATTTTGGATCTTCCTGCTGGGCGGACTGCTTCTTTATTACAGCTATCTCGGCGGCGGCGGACTGTCGGGCGATGGTTCAGCGCCCGATGTCGGCTGGTTCGCCTATGCGCCGTTGACCGAGAGTGGTTTTTCGCGCGGCCATTCGAGCGATTATTGGGCGCTCGGCGTGCTCGTCTCCGGATTCGGAAGCATCGCCAGCGCCATCAACGTGATTGCAACCACCTTCTCGCTACGCTGTCCGGGCATGACGCTTAGCCGGATGCCGATGTTCGTCTGGGTCATGCTGATCGATTCGTGGCTCATCCTTGTCGCGCTACCACCACTTTCGGCCGCGCAAATCATGCTGGAGCTTGACCGTTTCTTGGGCGCGAACTTCTTCAACACGCAAAACGGCGGCTCGGCAGTTTTGTGGCAGCATTATTTCTGGATCTTCGGGCACCCGGAGGTCTACATCCTCATCTTCCCGGCCTTCGCCATTCTCTCCGAAGTGATCCCCATCTTTTCGCGCAAGCCGTTGTTCGGCAGGCCTGCGATGGTAGGCGCAGTGGTCGCCATCGGCTTCATCAGCCTCGGCGTGTGGGCGCATCACATGTTCGCGGTCGGTATGACCTCCTGGTCGAACACATTCTTTGCGGCCTCCAGCATGCTGGTAGGCATTCCCACCGGCATCAAAATCTTCAACTGGACCGCGACCATGTACGGCGGCAAGCTTCGCTTCTCCACCGCCATGATGTTCTGCATCGCCTTTCTTTTTCAATTCCTGGTGGCCGGCTTGACCGGCATTATGCTGGCGGTTGCGCCGTTTGATTGGCAGCTTCACGATTCGTATTTCGTCGTCGCGCATTTCCATTTCACTTTGATCGGCGGGCTGGTTTTCGGCCTGTTCGCCGGCATGTATTATTGGTTTCCCAAAGCGAGCGGCCGTCTGCTGAGCGAAAAGCTTGGAAAGTGGCATTTCTGGCTGCTGTGCATAGGCTTCAACATGACTTTCATTCCGCTTCACTTTGCGGGCATGCTCGGGATGCCACGGCGCATCTACACCTATGCGCCGGGCCGCGGTTGGGAACTATGGAATCTCATCGCCACCATCGGAGTGTTCTTCCAAATCGCCGGTGTTCTCTGCTTCACCTGGAATGTGCTGCGTTCGGCACTGCGCGGAACTCCCGCGGGTGACGACCCTTGGGATGCGTGGACGCTCGAATGGTCCACCACTTCGCCGCCTCCCGAATACAACTTCGAGAAGCTGCCGGTGGTGCGCAGCAGCCGTCCCCTGTGGGATTTGAAGCATCCGCAAGATCCGGATTGGGAGTGGGAATAACGCGATGGCTCATGGACACTTAGTCGCCGAAAATCCCCTCGTGATGGAGCGCGAGTGGAAGTTGCCGGATCGCGGCACGGTAGGCATCATCTTCTTGATCGTCACCGAGAGCGTGCTGTTCTCGATGTTCGTCATCGCGTATCTGATCTATATCGGCAAGAGCCTGGTGGGGCCGTATCCAAAAGATGTTCTGGAACTCCCGATCCTCGCCAGTATCTGCCTGCTCTCGAGCAGCGGCACCATCGTGTTTGCCGAGCATGCGCTGAAACACAACCAGATCGGCAAATTCAAGCTGTGGTGGGCGCTCACCATCCTGCTAGGCGCCTATTTCCTATGGGCGACCGGCGCCGAATGGCACAAGCTGATCTACGAAGATCACCTCACCATCAGCACGAACCTGTTCGGCACCACCTTCTACTCGCTCGTCGGCTTGCACGCCAGTCACGTGACGGTTGGCTTAGTCTTTCTGTCGATTGTGCTGATTGTTACGCTGATGGGATTTCCGATCCAGACACAACTGCGGCGAGTTCTGTTCCTATCGTGGTATTGGCATTTTGTCGATGCCGTGTGGGTGATTGTGTTCACTGTCGTGTACATCATTGGCAGGTAAAGGATCCGGCGCCTATGGCACATGAAACGCATCACGGCGAGGCGGGCGAGCGCAGCGAGCAAACGCACATCGAGCTCCCCGCTCCGACGTTTTGGCCCATCGTGCTGGCCTTTGGAATCACCCTGCTGTTCGCTGGCCTGGTGACGCATTGGGTGGTCGGACTGGTGGGGCTGGTGATCGCTTTGCGCGCAACGGTCGGATGGTGGCACAATGTCATCCCGCATGAAGAGCACGAAGAGTTACCCATCGACCCTGCGTTGCGCCCGGCGCCCATTCTGGTCGAAACGCGTTCCGTGGTGCGGCTGCGCGCGGGCGAGCAAGGCCATCGCGTGCGAATCCCCGAGGAGGTGCATCCATATTCGGCAGGCCTGTGGGGTGGTCTCGCCGGCGGAGCGGCCATGGCCGCGCTGGCCTGTCTCTATGGCTTGGTTGCGCAACACAGCCTCTGGTATCCCGTGAATCTGCTCGCTGGCGTCGTAATTCCGGATATGGGGCATGCGACTCTCGAACAGCTCCGCGCCTTCAACGGCCTCGCCTTCGTCGCCGCGCTCGTAGGACACATCTGCATCTCGATTCTGATGGGCATCGTATATGCGGTGATGCTGCCGATGTTTCCGAAATACGCGCCCTTCTGGGCGGGCATTCTGATGCCGCTATTTTGGAGCGGATTGGTCGCGACCACGCTGAACATCATCGACCCTGCGATGAACGGGCGCATCAATTGGCTGTGGTTCGCGATCTGCCAGCTTGCATTCGGTCTGGTCGCCGGATACGTGATCGCGCGCAGCACCAACATCAAAACGATGCAATCCTGGACGCTCGCCGAGCGCGCCTTCGTGGATGCGCCGGGTGTAAGACCTGCTCGCGAGGATGAAGAAAAATGACGGCTGGGCGGGATCGCATGCTGCGCGCGTCTGCTTGTGCCGCGATGTTGCTTGCCTCGATGGCCTGCAACCCGCCAGGTAAGCCTGGACCCGTGCCGCTCGCCTCCGAGGACATCACCGATTTCGCCACCCTCTTCGGCGAAAACTGCGCAGGCTGCCATGGCGTGGACGGCCACAATGGTCCCGGCCGCGTGCTGAACGATCCTCTCTATCTGGCCGTTATCCCACGTGAAGAGCTGCAAAACACCATTGAGAACGGCCGCCCCGGAACGCCCATGCCGGGATTCGCGAAGAGCAACGGCGGGCCGCTAGTCCCAAAGCAAGTCACCGCCCTCGTCAATGGCATCGAAGACAACTGGGCCAAGCCCCAGGAATTTCAGGGCGCCACGCTGCCGCCCTACGCGGCTGGCCAAGGCGAGCAGGGCGATGCCGCCAAGGGCAAGAAACTCTTCATGCGCAGTTGCTTCATGTGCCACGGCAAAGGCGCACCAATCGGATCCGTGACGGACCCCTCCTTCTTAGAGCTGTCCTCGGATCAGTTCCTCCGAACCTCCGTGATCGTGGGGCGTCCGGATATTAAGCCGCTGCCGATGCCGAATTACCGTGCCTTGAATGCGGGGCACGCGCTCGCGAATCAAGATATCGCGGATTTGGTGGCGTATCTCGACTCGCTTCGCCCGGCCTCGCCTGAGCTGGCGCAACAAACCGCCCGTCCCGGCACCCGCCAGAGCGGACCCATGACCAAGGGAAATGAAGGAAGCGGCAACGGGCCCGGAAGCCCCCATCAGCGAAACGAAAGCAATAAGAGCACAGGCAGCAGTAGTCAGGGAGGCGTCAAATGACAGGATCACCCCCAACCGGCAACGAACACCCAGAACACAAAGGACCAGATCAGGAGCCGAATCCGACGCGGCGCGATTGGTTGTTCCACATCGGCGTGGCGGCAAACGTTGCCGCAGGCGTGTTGATAGCCATTCCGCTAGTAGGATTTGTTTTTTCGAGCTTCGTCGAGCGCAAAGACCCGCGCAGTTGGATATCGCTGGGAGCGCTCGAAAGCTTTCCGGAGAACAGTACGCGTATAGCGACCTACCGCAATCCGTTCACGCGGCCGTGGGACGGCGAGACCGCGAACATCCCGTGTTGGGTGCGCCGGATAAGCGGCAATCAATTTCAAGTATTCGCGATTAACTGCACTCATCTCGGCTGTCCGGTGCGCTGGTTCAAAGAGGCCGGCTTGTTTCTGTGCCCCTGTCACGGCGGCGCCTATTACGAAGATGGGGCGCGGGCCGCCGGTCCACCGCCGCGCGGGCTGTTCCAATACACATACAAAGTTGAAAAGGGCGAGCTATGGGTAAAGGGCGGCGAGATGCCCACCCTCTCGAACCCTGTCTAGCCATGGAGAAGGTCGCATGAACTGGCTCAGGAAGGCCGCAGTCTGGCTGGATGACCGGCTGCATCTCACCGCGCTCTATGCTTCTACCGCGGGGCATGAAGTCCCAGCCAGTGCTGGAAGCTGGTTCTACGTGTTCGGTAGCGCAACGCTGCTGTGCTTCATCATTCAAGTCATCACGGGCGCGTGTCTTGCATTCGTCTACATCCCCTCGACGAATGAAGCCTGGACCAGCCTGCAATATCTAAATCACGCGCAATTCCTCGGCTGGTATCTGCGCGCCGTGCACTATTGGGGATCGAACTTCATGGTCGCCATCATGACCGCGCACATGATCCAGGTATTCCTTTTTGGGGCCTATAAATACCCGCGCGAATTGACTTGGGTCAGCGGCATTTTCCTGCTCCTGTGCACCCTCGCCCTCGCCTTCACCGGTCAGGTGATGCGCTTCGATCAGGACGCTTATTGGGGCCTCGGCATCGGCGCATCCGTCATGGGCCGCGTACCGGTGATCGGCTCGCAGCTCGTGCACGTCTTACTCGCCGGTCCTATCATCGCGGGCGAGACGCTTTCGCGATTCTTCACGCTGCACGTCTTCATCATTCCCGGCCTGATCATCGCCATTGTTGCCATGCACCTGCGCCTGGTTCTCACCAAGGGCATCAACGAATATCCGCGTGCCGGCCATCCAGTCCATAAATCCACCTACGACGCCGAATATGCCGAGATCCTGCGCAAAGAAGGCGTACCCTTCGTCCCGCACGCCATCGGCAAGGATCTGATCTTCGCGGCCATCGTGATCGTCGGCATTCTCGGCTGCGCTTTCTTCTTCGGTCCCAAAGGCCCGTTCGGCCGCCCCGATCCCACTATCGTTAATACCAATCCGCGCCCCGACTTCTACTTCCTCTCCATCTTCGCGGCCCTCGCGCTGCTGCCCGACTGGATGGAAGTGGTGGTGCTCTTCGTCGCGCCGGTCGTCTGCATCGTTCTGTTACTGGCGCTGCCCTTTATTTCCGGCACCGGCGAAAAGAGCGCACGCCGCCGACCCGTTGCGGTGCTCTCGGTCGTTCTCGTCATGCTCGTGATCTGCGTCTTGTGCTACATGGGCCAGACTTCGCCCTGGTCGCCCAAAATGGACGCCTGGAGCTCCGATGCGATACCCGTGCAATACGTCAAAGGACGCACGCCCCTAGAGCTGAAAGGCGCGCTCGTCTTTCAAAACAAACAATGCCGCAACTGCCACTCGCTCGGCGGTCATGGCGGTGAGCGCGGGCCTGCGCTCGATTCCGTGGCGACGCGTCTTACCGGGCCCGAGATGGTCCGGCAAGTGATTCAGGGTGGCGGCAACATGCCGGCTTACGGGAAGAAGTTGAGCCCGGCAGAAGTGGATGCGTTGGTCGCCTTTATGCAGACTCTCCATCCACCCAGTGTGCCGCCCGTTCGCCCTTCCGACCATCGTGAGAACAAGTTGCCACGAGATTTCGCGGTCCTGACGAAATAAGACGTGAATTCCATTGCTACCGCCGCGCTCGCTTCCTGGGCGCTGGACGCGCGCGCAATCGCCCTTCTGCTACTTGCCGCATTCGTCTATTTGCGCGGCTGGCTGAGCGTGCGCCGGCTTGTTCACGATGAGCGCGATGGCGCTCACCTAGCGTGCTTCCTGAGCGGTCTAGGGGTGCTGTTTATCGCTACCGAATCGCCGTTGGATTCCTTCGACAATCTTTTCCTTTCGGCGCATATGGCCCAGCATCTGCTGCTGATGATGATCGCTCCTCCGCTACTTCTGCTGGGGCATCCCGTGGTTCCGCTGCTTCGCGGACTTCCGAAGCAATTTGTCAAACATGGATTGGGCCCGTTTTTGACCTGGCCCGCGTTGCGAGCGGTTCTGCGTTCGTTGACATCGCCGCCCGTTGCATTTGTCCTGTTCGCTATCAGCACCATACTTTGGCACATGCCAAGGTTCTATGAACTCGCTCTTGGTTCGCCCCTTTGGCACGGCGTCCAACATGCGTCCTTCTTTTGGACGGGCATTCTGTTCTGGTGGCCAATCGTCGAACCCGGTCCGGGTAAATCGCATTGGCCTCGTTGGACCGCGATTCCGCTCTTGCTCGCCGGCGACATCGTCAATACCGTGCTATCGGCATTCTTCGTTTTTTCCGGACGAGTGCTCTATCCCGCCTACGAGGCCGTTCGCGCCAGCCGCATGGGCGCGCAAGAGGATCAAACGATTGCCGGGCTGATCATGTGGGTTCCAGGCTCGATCATTTATCTGCTGCCTGCGCTCGTCATTGCGGTGCGCTTGCTATCGAGTGACCGATTCGCTCGCCCGCGCGCTATTGTGCGAGTGGCGCGTCGCGCCTCACACCCGCCCATCGAGCTAACGAGCTTTCGGCGAGCCGCGCAAGCCATTATGCTGTTACTCGCCATAGCTGTCATGGGTGACGGCTTCTTCGGCACGCAAGTAGCGCCTCTTAACCTGGCCGGAGTACTGCCCTGGATACACTGGCGCGCGCTGTCGTTATTGGCCCTGCTCATCGTCGGCAACTTATTCTGCCTGGCGTGCCCGTTTACGCTTGTGCGCGATATCGGACGCAAGTTTCTGCCCGCACGCTTGCGTTGGCCCCGCTGGCTTCGCACGAAATGGCTCAGCGCAGCGCTCTTGCTTCTCTATCTCTGGGCGTACGAAGCCTTGGGTCTCTGGAACAGCCCTTGGCTCACGGCGTCGGTGATCGCTGGTTACTTCCTCGCCGCGCTTGTAATCGATGGCGCATTCCGGGGCGCCAGCTTCTGTAAGTATGTTTGCCCCATAGGTCAATTTCATTTCGTGAGCTCGCTTGTTTCGCCGCGCGAGGTGCGCGTCCGCAGCGCCGCCGTCTGCAAATCCTGCACTACTTACGACTGCATTCGAGGCAACCAACACGCCCGAGGTTGCGAGCTGTTCCTGTTTCAACCGAAAAAAGCCAGCAACCTGGACTGCACGTTCTGTCTCGATTGTGTCAAGGCCTGCCCGCACGACAACGTGGCGATTTTGCCCGTCGCGCCCGCCAGCACTTTGACCGTCGATCCTTACCGGTCTTCCATCGGCCGGCTCTCAAAACGCACGGACTTCGCGGCAATCACGCTCTTGATCGTCTTCGGCGCCTTCCTGAATGCGGCGGGCATGATCGCGCCCGTTATGGCCTGGGAGCATCGCCTGCATGCACGATTTGGCGCTCATGCGATGCCTTGGATTATCGCGGCGCTTGTACTTTGCGGCGCGGTTGCCGCGCCTGCCCTTGCAGTCCTGATCTGCGGAGCGGTGAACCGCCGCGGGCTCGACACAGCACGCCGTTTTGTCTTCACGCTGGTCCCGATTGGCATTGCGATGTGGGCGGCTCACTTGCTGTTCCACTTCGCAAACGCTCTGAGGTTGCCTGCGGTCATCGCCCCGGCACAAATCCTCTTGCTTGACGCCGGACTGCTCCTATCGATCTACATTGGCTGGCGAGTTGCCAAAGATTACGCCGCGCGCGCACTGATGATACCCTGGGCTGCATTGTCATGCGTCTTGTATGGAGCCGGGATCTGGATCCTGTTCCAGCCGATGCAGATGCGTGGCATGCTGCATTGAAATTCGCGGCGCTTTTTCTCTTTGTCACGATTCGGCTGTATGCCGACGGCGGCTCTGTCCTCCTCCGCCAGCAATCGAACGGCTTTCTCCTCACCGTCTTTGGGACGCCACAAGTCGGAACTGCCGATATTAGCGTCCTGGTGCAAAACGCCTCTGATCGCAGCCCCATTCTAGACGCAGAGGTTCGACTGCGCACGGCCGATTTCTCCGCGCGCGCCACGCACGAGCAGGCCACCAATAAGCTTCTCTACGCAGCTCTCGTCGATTTGCCACGTGCCGGCAAATACCACTTGCAAGTGCAGGTTGCAAGCAACGGTAAAACTGCTGTCGCCGATGGCGTTTTGGATGTTGCGCCCGCAGCGCCGAGTTGGATCGCTTATTGGCCGTATTTCGCGCTTGTGCCTGCTGCGATGCTCTTATTTGTTTTGAACCAATGGCTCAAAAACCGGCGTGTCAGACGTCCCGAAGCACGGCCATCGCCGCATTGCGACCGTTAATCGCGATCACGCTTCCGCCCGGATGCGTACAAGCGCCGCAAAGATATACACCGGGCATCGGCGTTCTCGCGCGAAGGCGGTGGCTCCACATGTACGCCGGCAGGCACTCGCCTTGGAAGATGTGTCCACCAGTCAGGCCGACCTTCTTCTCAATATCGGGCGGCCCCAGCGCCTCCGCTTCGATCACCGCATCGGGAATGTTGCTGCAGAACCGCGCGAGCGCGCCGAGCGCCAGTTGTTTCGCTCGCTCGCGATGATCGTCCCACGTGCCATCGGCAAACTTGTATGGCACGTATTGCGAAAAGACGCTCATCGTGTGCGTACCAGCGGGCGCCACGCTCGGGTCATGGACGCTCTGGAAGTAAAGCTCCGTCCAGAGCCGTTCAGGCAAGCGCCCGGCCCGTGCCGCGGCGAAGCTCGATTTCCATTCCTGTTCTGTCAGCGGAGTGTTGGCCTGCCCGAAGTGGTGCGGCTCACATGTGCCGGGTCGCGCGCGAAAATTTGGCAACTCCTGAAGCCACACGTTGACCTTCAACGTGCAGCCTTCCATCGGAACGGACTCGACCTGTCTTCGCCATTTGCCATCCGCGGCCTCGCCGAGCAGTGTCAGAGTGGTTCGCGGATCAGCATTCGAAATAACAGCACGCGCATAAATCCTCTCGCCGCTTTCGAGCACCACTCCTTCGCCCGGCAAAATCTTCGCAACGCCCACCCCAGCGGCCATTACTGCGCCCGCTTCCTGCGCCGCATCGGCCAGGAAGAACGAAACCATGCCCATGCCGCCCTTCACGTAACCCCATGCACCCGGCAAACCTCCGAGCCGCCCCGAAGAGTGATGAAAGCGAATGGAAGCTGTGCCCGGATCGAATGGACTGGCGTTTGTTCCGATTACCCCCTGGCCAAGATATCCATACTGCAACCGCTCGTCTGTCAGGTAGTGCTCGACCAGATTCGCCATCGACCATTCAAAGAGAAGCGCTCGCGCCTCCTCGTCATTACCGAGGCGATCTTCAATCTGCTCGCGCGTGGGAGGCTCGCCGATCCAGACATCGCATTCGTTCGCCGGCCGCAGCGCATCGCGAACTCGCCCGATCAGATGCGACATTGCGCGCCAGCCTTCTACATCAGGTCGCGAGAAGCGTGCGATCTCGGCGTCGCAGCGCTCATCGTCCTCATAGAGCTGAATGCTGCTGCCATCTTCGAATGGAATGAAGAGACCATTCATCGCGGGCGTCCAGCAATAGCCGCGCGCCGGAAGGTCCAGTTCTTCGATCACCAGCGGATGCAGCAATCCCGCGAGATATGCGCAGGGCGACATGCGTACGCCCGGCCATGGCTCTTCGATGGTGCACGCGCCTCCGATGCGCTCGCGAGCTTCCAACACGAGCACTCGTCTCCCAGCCCGCGCCAGATACGCCGCGCAACTCAGGCCGTTGTGCCCGGCACCCACGATCACCGCATCCCAGCGTTTCGCCGCCAACTCCCGAACCGGCATCGGCAAGCCGATAACGCCGAGGGACTCGACCGCCGATGCAGCGCTCGCGATCACGCGGTCCGCTGCGCTTCGGCTTTCCCGTCGCCGCTGATGGCTGCTTGCGCCGCAGCCAAGCGCGCTATCGGCACTCGATATGGCGAGCACGACACATAATTCATTCCTACGCGATAGCAGAATTCAACCGAGCTCGGTTCGCCGCCGTGCTCCCCGCAGATGCCAACCTCCAGATCCGGACGGGTCTTGCGGCCGAGCTTCACCGCGTGCTCTACGAGCTTGCCGACGCCATCCTGATCGAGCACCGCGAACGGATCAGCTTTGAAGATTTTCAAATCCTCGTATTGCTTGGAAAACTTCGTGTAGTCGTCGCGCGAGAGTCCCATAGTTGTCTGGGTCAGATCGTTCGTGCCAAAGCTGAAGAAGTCGGCCTCCTTCGCGATCTCGTCCGCTGTGAGCGCCGCACGAGGAATCTCGATCATGGTGCCGACGTAATATTTCAAATCGCTGAGACCCGCGGCGCCGAGCACCTCTTTCGCCACATTCACCACAATGGCCTTTTGATTTTCCAGCTCCTTCACGCTGCCGACCAGCGGAATCATGACTTCGGGAATCACGTTGACGCCTTTTTTCGCCACTATCGCAACGGCTTCGAAGATCGCGCGCGCCTGCATCTCCGTGATCTCGGGATAGGTAATGCCCAGCCGGCAGCCGCGATGCCCCAACATCGGGTTGAACTCGTGCAGCTCTTCCACGCGGCGCAATAGCTCGGGCAAATACTTTTTCAACTCGCCCACGCTCACACGGTATGTAGCCGCCATCTCTTTTTTCTCTTTCGTAGAAGCGCTCGGCAGCCTTGCGATATCCACCATTACGTTCTCGCGTTTCGGCAGGAACTCGTGCAGGGGCGGGTCGAGCGTGCGGATCACCACCGGGAAACCATCCATCGCCTGAAACAATCCGGCAAAATCTTTGCGTTGCATCGGCAGCAGCTTCTTGAGCGCGTTCTTGCGCGTTTTCTCATCGCGCGCAAGAATCATCGCCTGCATGTGCGGAATGCGGTCCTCGGCGAAGAACATGTGCTCCGTGCGGCACAGGCCGATTCCTTCGGCGCCGAACAGCCGCGCGGCTTTCGCGTCACGAGGTATGTCGGCATTCGCGCGAACTCCGAAATCGCCCCGGAACTCGTCCGCCCACTCCATGAAGGTGGCAAAGTAATGCGATTTCGGATCGGGTTCATTGGTCTTGCACTGGCCCAGGTACACTTCGCCCAGCGTGCCGTCGAGCGAAATCCAGTCGCCTTCGTTCAGCACGGTCTTCTTGCCCTCGAAAAGAATCGTGGCCTGCTTCGATCCCTCGTTCACTGCGACGGAAGCTGCCCCGACTACGCAAGGACGCCCCATGCCGCGCGCAACTACGGCCGCGTGGCTTGTGAGCCCGCCCACCGCCGTCAAAATGCCCCTCGACACATCCATGCCGTGAATGTCATCGGGTGTCGTCTCTTTGCGCACCAGGATCACCGGCCCGCTCTGGGCCAGCTCCACCGCATCTTCAGAGGAAAATGCAGCGCGCCCGACTGCTGCGCCCGGCGATGCGGGAAGACCCGTCGCAATCCTCTGTAGTCCTTTGCGCATGCTGGGATCGAGAACAGGATGCAGCAGTTGATCTAATTGATTCGGTGCAACCCGCTGCACAGCCTCGCGCTTTGAGATGAGCCCTTCCTCCACCATGTCGACGGCCACGCGCACCGCCGCCGGGCCAGTGCGTTTGCCATTGCGCGTCTGCAGCATGTAGAGACTGCCTTCTTCGACCGTGAACTCGAAATCCTGCACGTCCCGGTAATGCTTCTCGAGATTCGTTGTAATTTCGCGAAGCTGCTGGTAGGCTTCGGGCATCACCTGCTCGAGCTCCGTGATCGGCTGCGGAGTGCGGATGCCGGCCACCACGTCCTCACCCTGCGCATTCACGAGAAACTCGCCATAAAACGTCTTCTCGCCCGTTGACGGATTACGCGTAAACCCCACGCCCGTGCCCGAGCTGTCGCCCATGTTGCCGAACACCATGGCTTGCACGTTCGCCGCGGTGCCGATGGAATCCGGAATCTTCTCCATGCGGCGGTAATAAATCGCCTTCGGCGTGTTCCAGGAATTAAACACCGCGTCGCGCGCCAGCGTCAACTGCTCCCGCGGATCTTGCGGGAATTCGCGGCCGGTTTCCTTCTTCACCAGCTTCTTGTATTCACCGATGATGAACTTCAAATCCTCGGCCGTCAGGTCCGTATCCAGCTTGGCTCGCGCCTTGGCTTTGCGCGAATCGAAGATGTGATCGAACTTCTCCATGTCGATGCGTAGCGCTACCTCGCCGAACATCTGAATGAACCGCCGATAGCAATCGTAGGCAAACCGCGCGTTCCCTGTCTTGCGCGCCAGAGCTTCCGTCGATTCGTCGTTCAGCCCCAGATTCAAAATCGTGTTCATCATGCCCGGCATGGAGAACTTGGCCCCGGAGCGCACGCTCACCAGCAGCGGATCGTCGCCCGCGCCGAGCTTCTTCCCCATCTCTTTTTCGAGCTTCTCCAACGCGTTGTGAATCTGCTCGTCCACTTCCCGCGGCACCTTATTGCCGTTTTCGAAAAACAGCGTGCACACTTCCGTCGAGATGGTGAAGCCTGGAGGAACGGGCACCCCGGCCTTGCTCATCTCGGCGAGCCCAGCGCCTTTACCTCCGAGGACATCGCGCATCTTGCCGTCGCCATCCGCGCGCCCGCCGCCAAACGAGTAAACGTATTTCTTCATTGCGAATCTTGTCTCCTGATTACGCGGCTTGTCCCCGCGTGACAATTTCTGAAAAATCTGCGATCGTGTTGAACTCACTCAGTAAGCTGTGCAATAATGCCAGCCGGTTCTTTCGAATCGCCTCGTTAGGATCGTTCACCAGAATTTTATCGAAGAACAGATCCACCTGCGGCCGCAGCGATGCGATGCTCTCTAATCGTTGTTCGTACCCGCCGGTTCGCGTCACCGATGATGCCGCGTCGTAAAGAGTCCGTTCAGGTCCCTCGCCAAGCAGTTCCACATTGATCAATCCGTGCTCCCGATAGTTCGCCTGCGCCAAGATATTCTTGATGCGTTTGGCGCTCGCCGCAATCGAATTGAAGTCTTCCGTCCGCCTCACCTTGCTCAGCGCTTCAATGCGGTCCAGATAATCGATCAATGTTCGCGAGCTCACCGCCATCACCGCATTCACTTCATCGTAGGAATACCCGCGCACCTCGCGCAGATAGTACGCTACCCGCTCCAGCAAAAAATTCAGCGTCTGGTAATCGCTCACCAGCGTCACAATGTCGAACTGCAGCCCTGCTTCGAATACGATCTTCACAATCCCCTGCGCCGCGCGCCGAAGCGCAAACGGGTCTTTCGACCCTGTCGGGATCAACCCAATCCGGAAGCATTCGACCAGGGTGTCGATCTTGTCGGCCATCGAAAGCACTCGACCCTCGGGTGTCGCCGGGATCGAATCTTCCATGCTGACCGGCTTGTAATGATCGTAGATAGCTGCCGCGACCGCCTCGCCTTCGCCCTGGGCTCGCGCATAAAGGCCTCCGACGACGCCTTGCAGCTCCGGAAATTCCTTCACCATATCGGTGGTCAGGTCGCATTTGCAGAGCTTTGCCGCCCGCATCGCGCTCTCGACATCCGCATTCAGTTGCGGGGCCAGCATGCTTGCGAATGCACGCACGCGCTTGCTTTTGTCCAGGTAACTGCCAAGCTGAGCCTGAAACGTGATCTTCGCCAGATCCGGCACGCGGTCCGCAAGCGGCTTCTGCTGATCCACTTGCCAGAAAAATCGCGCATCGTTGAAGCGCGCCCTAAGTACCCGTTCGTTGCCCTGGCGAATCAGTCCATCCGGATCGCCCTCGCTATTGGTTACCGCCACAAACTCCGGCGCGAGCGAGCCATCCTCGCGAACAACCGAGAAATAGCGCTGATGATGCCGCATCACCGTCGATAAAATTTCTTTCGGCAGCTCCAGGTACGACGCATCGAATCGTCCGCGAATCGGAGTCGGAAACTCCGTCAAATAGACCAGCGTCTTCAGCAACTCGTCATCGCGCTGTACACCAGGGCCCAATCCCTCTTCGATCCGCTTCCGCCTTTCCTCGGCATGCACAATCACACGGTTTTCGCGCAACACCTCTAGATAGGTAGGGATGCGAACAACCAGCGGCTCCTTCGCCCCCAGCACCCGATGGCCGCGCGTCAAATTCCCGGATTTCACCCCAGCCACTTCGAACGGCACCACCTGTTCATCCAGCAGTGCGACAATCCAGCGTATCGGCCGAATGAACCGAACGCCATTCTTGGCGGTCCAATACATCGACTTCGGAAAGTGAATGCCTGCAATCACCTCGGGCAATTTCTCCGCCAGCGCCTCGACAGCCGGCCGTCCTTTCGTCAACTGCGCGAATACGTACCGTTCGCCCTTGGCGTCCGCTGTCTTCTTGAGCTGCTCGACGCTCAAGCCCTGTTTTCGCGCAAAACCCTCCGCAGCCTTCATTCCCGCCGATACATACGGCCCCGGCACCACTGTCTCCACGTCTGGCGCTTTGTCCAGAATGTTTTTTGCAAGCAGAATGAGCCTGCGTGGTGTTGCGGTCAAAATGATCGCCGACCCTTCGAACGCTCCAAACTCCGCCTGATATCTCGCCCGCAGATCCTCGAGCGCCGGTTCAATCATCCAGTCCGGGATTTCTTCGGTCCCGATCTCAAGCAGGAAATACGGCATCAGGCTACAACCTCTTCCGCAGGAAACTGCTGCTGGACCCAGGCCTGCGCGACACCCACCGCCACTTTGCGAACCCGCCCAATGACGCCCACCCGCTCCGTCACGCTGATCGCGCCCCGCGCATCCAGCATGTTGAAGATGTGCGAACACTTCAGCGCGCGGTCGTAAGCGGGCAACACAGGAAACCGCCGCTTATCTTCGGAGTACTTGTACAAATCGAGCAGGCGCTGGCATTCGCCTTCATGCAGATTGAACTCTTTCCACAACTCGCTTACATCTGCCAGCTCGAAGTTGTAGACGGAAAATTGCTGCTCCTCGGCGAGCCGCACATCCGCGTACTTCACGCCCGGCGCCCATTCAATCTGATAGATGCTGTCCACATTCTGCAGAAATGCAACGATGCGCTCAAGCCCGTATGTAATTTCGGCAGGAACTAACTCCAGATCCATGCCGCCACATTGCTGAAAGTAAGTGAATTGGGTAATTTCCAATCCATCCAGCGTTACTTGCCAGCCAATTCCCCAGGCGCCTAATGTCGGCGCTTCCCAGTTATCCTCTTCAAACTTGATGTCGTGCTTACGAAGAGGAATGCCAATAGCTTCCAGGCTCCCCAGATACTGCTCCAGCACATCATCGGGCGTCGGCTTCAGAACGACTTGAAGCTGCTGGTGCTTGTAAAGGCGATTCGGATTCTCGCCATACCGGCCATCCGCCGGACGCCGGCTAGGCTGCACATAAGCAACCTTGTAGGGCTTGGGTCCAAGTACTCGCAGAAATGTCTCCGGAGCCATCGTGCCCGCGCCCACTTCGAGATCGTAGGGCTCCTGGATAATCGCGCCGCGCTCCGCCCAATAGCGCTTCAGTTTGAAGACGGTGTCTTGAAACGAGTCCATGAAACGAAATTAAAGGCCTTCCAGTAGCGCAGGCGTGTGGAAGCGGCGCTCGACATGTTCTTCCATCTGGCGAATGAGAAAACGACGTAGATCAAGCGCCGTGTCTTTGTTCCAGGCGAGCGCGGGCAATTCGGCGATATGGGTTCGCAGCATCGTACCAGCGATATCTCGCGAGGAGCCCGAAAGGCTTCTATCGGGATGACTTGCGAGATCCGGAAGAAAACCGGAGAGGCGCGTGGCCCAAAGCGAAAAATAGGTGATCGCGGCCCAGATGCAGCCCGGAGAACGCGCGTGCATGTAACCCAGCACAGCGCCCAGCAAACGGAAAAAACGCTCGTTCGGCTCATGCGGCGGCAGCATTTGTTCGCTCACCTCCGCGACATAATCCAGCGCCACGCTCGCATCGAAACAGTCGAGCAAATCGAACTGTGACTGCAGCAGGTCGCACGAATTTAAGTTCACCAGTTCTCGCGTTTCTTTTTGAGAATAAGATAAGTTCACTAGCGACAGCCGTTCCAGCCCCGATCCGAAGCTGCTCTTCAACTTGCGCGCCCGCCTCGCCACGCCGCGCAGCTTCCCTTGATCGCGCGTGAAAAAACTCACGATCAGGTCCGATTCGCGAAACGGGTAGGTCCGCAGAACGTATGTCTCACTCACCCGAGCCGACAATAACCTAGAATTATCTCATTGCGCCTAAAGACCGCCACCGTTTGCACGGTCCTGCTCACAACTATTGCCGCTGCCGCCAACGCGCAGGACGGCCCTAAGTGGCTGCTCACCCCCCAACGGCTGCGCCGGCTTCAGCGCGATCGCGAACGCCAAACTATCCGCTGGTGGAACTTCGAAGAGCGCGTCCAATCGGTCCCCGATTCCCCCGAGCGCGGCTTCGAGCTCGCCCTCTATTACGCCGTCACGCAGGACCAATCCCGGGGCAGAGAAGCTATCGCCTGGGCCCTTTCGCACCGGTGTGATCCCTCGCAAACCCCCTTCGTTGTGGACTGGGCTGGCGATCTGATGAATGAGGGAGAACGGCGCAAGCTTGCTGGCTCGTGCCCGCCGGCAGATCAACGGTCTGCACCGTCATCGCTGCAAGACGGCGGATTCCGGGATGCGCGCGTGCTCTATGCGGCCTGCGAATATCTGATGCTTGTTCGCGCCGCGCAAAAAACCGATTTGCGGCAAGACGCCCCGCAGTTTTTCTCCCAGTTGCCCGTCGAGTTTTTGCTCTCACTCAAGCCTGTACAGATTGAGCATCCCGATTGGATGACCCACATAGCCGCTCTCGCGCTGGTGGCGCTGGACCCGAATCTCGAGGGCTCGCAGTATCTTCAAGGCTGGGCTATCGAAGACCGCCAGATGATTCGCGACGGGCCGGGCGTGGCGTATGAATTCTTGTGGGCCGATCCCTACCTGCCCGGCGTTGGTTACCAGAACCTCGATCCTTGGAGTTACAGTGCAAGCGGCGGCCTATTTGCGCGCACGAAATGGGACGCGGACGCATGCTGGATTGCAATCTCAGCGCACGGAATAGAGGAAGAGAATTGCCCGGCGGGGTGGCGTGACAAGCCCGCCCGGTTCGGAAGCATGGCTCTGATTCCGATGACCAGCCGCTGCCTTGAGCTGCCGCATATGGACGCGCACGAGGCCGTGGTGTTGTGGCGGCTGAAGCCGAACGAATCCGTTTCTTATCGCGACGGGAAACAGGAGCGCTCAGTTCAGGCCGATGCGGCCGGGCTCATCCGGTTATCCGCTGGCTCAGAAGGCAAAGTTTGTGTCGCGCGCTAAACTGAAGCTTTCCGCGCAAAAGGGAGTATTTTTAGAACATGATTGCAGCAACACAACTGCGCCCAGGCATGGTGGTGAAGTTCAACAACGAATTGCACTCGGTGTTTAGCATGGTGCATCGCACGCCTGGTAATCTTCGCGGCTTCGTGCAAGCGAAGATGCGGAATCTTCGCTCAGGCTCGATGATGGAACATCGATTCTCCTCGGAAGACAAGGTGGAACGCGTAGCACTCGACGAGCATGAAATGGAGTATCTGTACGACGACGGCGAATTCTACTACTTCATGAACACCGAGAACTATGAACAGATGCATCTCACGAAAGACATGCTAGGCGATGGCGTGCTGTATCTTACGCCGCAGTTGCACGTGAATGTCGAATTCTACGAAGGCAAGCCGATCAGCGTAGAACTACCGCCGAGCGTCGAGATGACGGTAGTAGAAACCGAGCCCGGTCTCAAAGGCGCGACGGTTTCGAACGTCACGAAGCCAGCAAAGATGGAGACCGGTCTGGTTGTCCAGGTGCCGCCCTTCATTAATCAGGGTGAACGAATCCGCGTGAGTACCTCGGAAGGAACATATCAGGAGCGCGCCTGAAATTACGGACAGCCCAATGGCTTCGAGCACACTTCAAGAAATCGAACGCGCGATTTCAGCGCTAGCGCCTGAAGAGTTAGAGGAGCTTTACTTGTGGCTTGAGCATCACCAGCCGCATACTCTCGACGTTCGCATCCAATCGGATCTCCAGGCGGGCCGTTTGGATGGCGCGATTAACCGCGCTCTAGATGACGAGAAGAACGGTCGCACGCAGCCGCTCTAGCCATGCGTCACCGCGTGACTGCGGATTTCTGGCCCCAGTACCGTGCTCTTCCGGATCAAATCCGCAGCCGAGCCGACAAGCAATTTTCATTGCTCAAGGCTAATCCGCAACACCCTTCATTGCAGTTCAAGGAGCTCGGAGAGCGCCACAGGCAGGAAATCTGGTCGGCCCGTATCAGCTTGAATTATCGCGCCCTTGCGATCAAGCGGGCGGACGGTTACCTGTGGTTCTGGGTCGGCAGCCATAAAGAGTACGAGTCCCTGATCTCATGAAGTCCGAATCCCAACTTGCCGCCACTTCCGCTTTATGGGCCCTCCGAGCCACGCCGAACATCCCACTTGTCATTCGGCTTAGAGCCTAAAATCTATGCTCCTCAACTCTTAAACTGCCCGCTCAAATACTGATAGCTCTTTCTCAAACTCGCAATCGGGTCGCCCGGCGTGTAATCCTGTTCCACAAAATAATTCTGCACGCCTTCTGAATCGGCAGCCGCTAGAACCGCCGGTATATCAATGGTCCCGCTGCCCACCTCTTTGAACGCGCTGTGCGGAACGTTTTCGTTGTATTGCTTGGCTACGCCCTTCGCTTTATCCTTCAGATGCAGCAGCTTCACGCGCCCGCTATAAGTCTTCAACAAGGCAACTGGATCGTGCCCGGCTACGCTCACCCAGAAGATATCCATCTCTAGCGAGACGAGATCCTTCTGGGTATTCTTCATGAGGATCTCGAGGCCAGTGGTTCCATCCACCGGTGCGAATTCAAAGGCGTGATTGTGGTAGCAGAGAGTGAGGCCAGCCGCCTTTGTCTTCTCGCCGGCCTGGTTCAATTTCTCAGCAAGATTCTTGAACATGTCAGCGCCCCCGCGCTGCGCAGGCGGAATGTAAGGCACCACCAGGTATTGGAAGCCTCGCTGCTTTACATCGGCGATGGTCGAATCCAGCTTGCTTCCGCCCTCCAGGAAAACGGCCGTGTCCCCATGGATGCTAACGGGCTTCAAACTCGTCTCCTTTAGAGCGGACCAGATCTTGTCAAGATTTCCATAGGTCGCCTCGATCTCCGTATACCCGATATCCTGAATGGCCTTGAGCGTGGCGGCTGGGTCTTTTTCGATGACGTTGCGAACTGAGTAGAGTTGCACGCCCAAATCGCTGCGTGTCAGCGGTTCCTTTGCGAAGACGGTACGGCTGAGCGGCAGCAACGCGGCGGCTTGAGCGACGAAAGTGCGACGGGAGGGTGCAGACATGCTTTCTATACTATCGAGCGCTCAATGTGGAAGAAGTCGAGGGAGCGCTGGCGACCGCCTGGCTGATCCAGTTGTCGGCAAACCGTTGGTCCAGATGAACGCGAGGCGAGCGAAACACGAAAACGCCATCGTTATACGCATCTTGAATCTCCGCAGGCCAGGGACCCCCGTAAATTTCAGTCAGTTTTCTCCCTTCCAGCTTCGATACGGCTGGACCCGCGCGAAACAGAAAAACTCTGCGGCCGAAAGTAAGCCGCTCGAATTGGATACTTAGTAGGTAGTAGTGCTTGGGTTGATCGAAGTCTTCGAACAGCGTAATTACACCACTCACTATCGAATTCTTCGGGATTATCGCTCCGTCTTTGGTTCTTACCGAATGGAGCAAAATACCTTCTACGGGGTCACCGGTATACGATGCTTCATTGTCAATTGGAGTCTTGAGTGCAATGTGCAAAAGCGTTCCGGCGGGAAGCTGTTCCTGGATCGCAGGCTGGTGCGCCACTTCCGATGCTGCCGCATCGCGCGTGTCGAACTGCAGAGTCGATTCGGCTACGAATGCATGACACTGTGAATACGAGCTGCGGCTCACGGTGAATCGATGGTTTACGTCGTCCAGTTTCAGGACGAACAGCGAAGGAAGAAGCGCATCTTGGCCCGAAATTTTGGCGATCTGATATGTCATTTCCGTCTCGGCTGAGCAGATCAGTGAATTTTCCGGAATCTTGTCTGCAACGACACTCAAATTTACTAACTGAAAGTCTGAGCCTCGCACGGAGAAAGATCCATGAAAAGGAACCGCTGGCTTTCCGTGCCTGGTGCCAACGTGATAGCCGCTGCTCGAAAGAGGAACGACGTAGTTGAACAAGTATGTTGTTACGCCATCGACCACTCCACGGCCGTCATATTCGAATCGAATGCCGCCATGAACAAAGATATTTTCGAGAAAGCCAATAAACTCGCCGGAGGAGACCGCACCGCGTCGAACTACGTCATCGATGGTCGAGGAACCGGAGAACTTGTTCTGCCCGTACCAGGAGAAGATCTCCTTTCCTTCGGAGACAGCTACGTCGAGCCGCAGCCGGTCGTGCATGTTCTTTACCCTATCCGGCGTCTTGGCTTCATAAGCACAGCCCGGCAAAAGATCAAGCGAACTGCGGAAGGATGTGCGATCGACCGTCTCGACACAGGTGTAGTTGGTTGACTTTTCTATTTGACGAGCGATGTTTTCGCGGACGCGGCTCAGGACCTCGCGCCAGTCATCCGTGGCGCTCCATGCAACGACGGTAAATCCAAAAGCAAGCCAGAAACGACGCATCTGTAAAACAAAGCTACTCGGGCACGCCTGAGGCCGCTTCATGGCGCTGATATAACCGAAGGGCCCCGATTGCAGCTAACGCCAATGCTATCGCGATTGCGGCGACGAGCAGGCCGTGCGAAAGCAGGAATTGAAAAGTGCGATGGCCATAATGCTGGCCTAAATATGCGAGCGCGAAGTAACGGATCGCTCGCGCAGAAACAACGACGGCTACGAAGTAGACGGTACGCACTTGCAAGGCGCCGGCGCAGAAGATAGGAATTTTCATCGGCAGCGGTAGCGGTGAGATGGCTGGAATGAAAACAGTGGCCAACCCATATCGCTGGAACCAGAGGTGCAAGCGTGCGCCTCGATGGCCGGAAATGTGTTTTCTCAGCAAGACCTCGCCGCCCTTGCGCGCAATTGCGAAGAGGATCAGGCTGCCGGCGAGCGAGCCCGCTACCGCAAGGGCGGCGGCAAGGTACGCTTGCGTGGGGTCGTCTGTGGCGATTGCGATCAGAAGCGCGTCTACCCCGCCGACCACGGGCAGACCGGCGGAATCGAGAATGGCCAGAAAGAACAAACCGCGCGGACCCCAGGAGATGAGCACGTCCGCAAGACGGGCCCAGATTGAGATGACATGGTGAACGGAATGCTGCAGGACTTGACTCCGGCTCTACGGGTTCGCGCCTGAGCTCAGCTTAGCGAACAGGCCGGCTTCGTCGAGGATCGGAACGCTCAACTGGCGCGCTTTATCCAGCTTCGAGCCGGCGTCTTCACCCGCCACTACGTAGCTGGTCTTGCTGCTTACCGAGCCCGCCACTTTGCCTCCCGCCGCCTCGATCCGCTCCTTCGCTTCCTCGCGCTTGAGAGTGGGCAGCGTGCCAGTCAAAACAAACGTCAAGCCGGTGAGCGGGCCTTCTTTCTTCCTCTGCTTCGGTGCGGTGAACCGAAGTCCTGCACCACGCAACCGCTCCATCAGCTCGCGATTGCGCTCTTCGGCGAAGAACTGGCGGATGGATTCGGCTACCTTCGGCCCAACTTCGCTCACCTCCTGCAGAGCTTCCGCAGAGGCGTTTGCGATCTCATCAAGGCTGCCGAAATGCGACGCAAGAATTTGCGCCGTTCGTTCTCCAACGAAAGGGATTCCGAGACCGTTCAACACGCGTTCCAGCGGCTGCGAACGGGACTGGTCGATGTTATGAATGATCTTCGATGCGGATTTCTTACCCATCCGTTCCAGTTCCAACAACTGGTTCTCAGTGAGTTGGTACAGGTCGGCGATGTTATGAACCAGACCGCGACTGAGCAGTTGATCGACCAGGGCGTGCCCCATGCCGTCGATGTCCATAACATGGCGCGAAGCAAAATGCAGAAGCGATTCATGCAAACGCGCCGGACAATTCGTGTTCACGCAGCGGCTGGCCGCTTCGCCTTCTTCACGCACGATGTGACCGCCGCAGACGGGGCAGCTTGCAGGCATCCGAAACGGCCGCCGATGAGCACCGCGCTCCACGACTCGGACAATCTTCGGGATCACATCGCCGCTGCGTTCAACCAGTACGGTATCGCCGATTTCGACGCCCAGCCGTGCTACTTCGTCTTCGTTGTGCAGCGTCGCCCTTGCAACGGTCACGCCGCCGATGAGCACCGGCTTCAAATGAGCCACCGGCGTCAGTGCGCCTGTGCGGCCCACGTAGACCTCTATGTTTTCAAGCACTGTTTGCGATTGGCGCGCGGGATATTTGAACGCTATAGCCCAGCGGGGAGCTTTCGCCGTCCAGCCGAGCTTCTCCTGCTGCTCAATGGAGTCAATCTTGGCCACGACGCCGTCGGTTTCATACGGCAGCGTATCGCGCTTGGTCTCCCATTCGCGGATAAAATCGAGCAGCTCATCCAAGCCGCCGCACTTCTTGCGGTGCGGGTTCACCTTGAATCCAGCCGCTACCAGCGCTTCCAGACTTTCCCAATGACTCGGCAGCATGGGTCGCCCATCGCGCAGCAGGAAGTAGCTGAAGAAATCGAGCTGCCGCGCAGCCGTCACGCTTGGATCCAGCGCGCGCAGCGCACCCGCGGCCGCATTGCGCGGATTGGCAAAACGAGATAGCCCCGCGCGCTCGCGCTCTTCGTTCAGGCGTTCGAAAGAATGCCGCGGCATCACCACCTCGCCGCGAACCTCAAACGCGCTCCCTAAACCAGCGTCGCCCTCTCCGCCGCCCGCACCTTCCTCATCCCCGAATATGAACTTCCGCCCCGCCGCCATCGCGCGTCCGGACTGTGCTTCCGCCCTAACCCGCAAGGGAAGCGAACGAATCGTACGGGCATTCTCGCTGACATCCTCGCCGATGCGGCCGTCACCGCGCGTGAGGGCCTGCTGAAAGCGCCCGTCCCGATACTGCGCTGCCATCGAAAGCCCGTCAAGCTTGAGCTCGGCGACATATTCGTAGTTCGCCAATTTCAGCAGCCCGCGCACTCGCGCATCGAAATCGCGCAGCTCCTGCTCGTTCAGGGCGTTGTCCAGGCTCAGCATCGGCGAGCTGTGCGGGACTTTCACAAATCCTTCGCGCGGCTGGCCCCCCACGCGCTGCGTTGGCGAATCGGGCGTGCGCAGCTCGGGATGCGCCTCTTCAATGCCGCGCAGTTCTCGCATCAAGCCGTCGAATTCCGCATCTGAAATCTCGGGCCGGTCGAGAACGTAGTACAAATACTCATGGTGCTCGAGTTGTTTGCGCAGCTCTTCTGCGCGCTTACCAAGCGGCTCTTGCATGCTGAACCCTATAATGGTGCAGTTGAGATCTTCCGGCGCGAAACGCGCAGCCATCATCTACAATCCGGTCGCGCGCGGGCTTTCGCGCCGCAAGCACTTGCTTCAACGTAGCACCGGTTTGCTCACCCAGCAGGGAATCCAGGTGCGCCTGGTCGCTACCGACGGCCCCGGGACTGCTTCGGCGCAGGCGCGGCAGCAGATCGATAAAGGATGCGACCTCATCATCGCGGCCGGTGGGGACGGCACTATTAACGAAGTCGCAAACGGCATGCTGCATTCGAACGTTCCGCTGGCCATTCTCCCAGGCGGAACCGCCAATGTCCTCGCGCGCGAAATGCAAATCCCGATGCACATGGAGCGCGCCGCCGCGCAAATAGCCAATCTGCAACCCTGCCGCATCGCGGTCGGCGCCCTGCGCACCAATGGTTCCGCGCCGCGCTGCTTCCTCTGCATGGCCGGCGCAGGACTAGATGCCGAAATCGTTTCGCGAATCAATCCGAACTTCAAATTGAGGGCCGGCAAGCTCGCCTACTACGCCGGCGGCCTCCGCCAGGTCTTTCGGCCCTTGCACGAGTTCGAAGTGGTTATCGATGGCAGCCGGTATCAGGCCAGCTTCGCCCTAATCAGCCGTGTTCGCAATTACGGCGGCGACCTGGAAATTGCGCGCGGCGCCTCGCTCCTGAGGGATGATTTCGAAGTGGTCCTGTTTCGCGGCACCGAGAGTGTCAGCTATTTGCGCTATCTCGTAGGCGTTGCGTTCAAGCGAATTACCGGCATGCGCGGCTGCACCGTGTTGCGCGGGCATTCAGTGTCCTGCCAACAACCGGGCGGAACCGGCACTTACGTCCAGGTGGATGGCGAGCTTGCCGGCGTCCTTCCCACCACCGCCGAGATCATTCCGGACGCCCTCACTATCCTCGCGCCCTCGGCTTATCTCGCTCGCGAACGCTCCCACGTTGAATTCGCTGCCTGCGCCTGAAGCGCCGCGCATGGACAACCTCACGCATTCGCTTACCGGCTTGGCGCTCGCCCGCATGGGCTTGAATCGAATTTCTCCGCGGGCGACGCTGCTGATGGTGCTCTCGGCAAATGCGCCGGACATTGACGCGGTAAGCCTTGCAGGAGGGCAGCTCAAGAATTTCGAGATACATCGCGGATACACTCACTCGCTAATCGGGCTCCCGTTTGTAGCTGCTCTGGCGGTGATAGTGGTCGCCGCCATCCATCGGGAGAAGCTGCCCTGGCTGCGCGCGTGGCTGCTGTGCTGCGTGGGAGTGGCCAGCCATAATTTGATCGACTGGACCAACGCTTACGGTGTACGGTTGCTCTTGCCATTTTCATCCAGGTGGTTCCACTTGGACCTCAACAGCCTTTTCGATCTTTACATCCTGGCGGCGCTCGTCTTGGCAGCCGTGTGGCCGGCGTTTTCGCGGCTGGTGAGCCGTGAGATCGGCGATAAAGCTTCTGCGGGGCGGGGAATCGCGATCTCGGCGCTTGCATTTTTCCTGCTTTTTGATTGCGCACGAGCCGTACTCCATTCGCGCGTGATTGCGCAACTGCAATCCCGACTGTACGAAAACCAGCCGCCGCTCCAGGCGGCTGCTCTGCCCGACCCGTACACTCCCGTCCGGTGGCGCGGAGTCGTCGAAACACCAAGTGCTTATCGACTCATGTCCATAAATGCCCTTGCAGATCTAATTCCTGAAGGCGGTCAGATATTTTTTAAGCCGGTCCCGCGGCCCAGCTTTCAGAACGCGAAGGAAACTGAGGCGTTTCGTTACTTTTTGTACTTCTCGCGTTTTCCGGTTTGGTCAGAGGAGCCAGTTACCATGGATCAAGGTTCTGGAACCCGCATCGATTTAGTCGATCTGCGATTTGGTACTCCAGGAACCGGCTCCCTGCATTGCATTGCGCTCGAAAACAGCCATTTTCAGGTGCTCGGGTCGTGGTTTACGTACGGCTCGGGTGCACAGCTCGGCTGGGGCCGCGGCCGCTGATTGAAACCCGCGTTTCCGCAGCCAATCCGGCTTTCTAATGTTCGCAATCACAGCTCGAATCTAGAACTGAAAGCGTAGCGAAAGCTGTAGGTTTCGCGGATTTGAAGTTGACTTCTGAGTAACCTCCCCGAACTGCGGCGAAGTGGGATTATAGTTAGGTCCACCGGTCTGGTCAGTACCCGCCCAGTTCGGGTGGTTAATGAAGTTGTAAGCCTCACAGCGGAATTCGAACCAACTCTTCTCGTTAACCGGGAACTTCTTGAACAGTGCGAGATTCCAGTTCTGGAATCCTGGACCGTAGATGATGTCTCGAATGCCCGGTTGAAGATTAAACGTGCCGGCGGCCGGCGCTGTCGCGTCCACTGTGAAGTACTTCGGCGAGCTGGCTTTTCCCGTCGGACCCGCGAAATCACCCGTGATAGTGGGAGTTCCATTCAGAACCCAAAATTGGCCGTCCGGCGCTCCGCATCCGAAACTGCCGAACTCGCCGACACCGGCGAAGTCATTATTGGTGCCTATGCTGCACGGGTTCCCTGTCTGGAATTGCACATCGCCGCTGAGTTCCCAGCCGCCGAGCAGCTTGCCGCTCAGATGCTGCTGCGATTTGAAGAATGGCAGATCGTAGAGGAAGTTAACGATCAACACATTACGTGTGTCGTATTCCGACGGCCCCCACAAATTACTCGTGTTGTAAGTATCAGGCACTATGTCACGGTAATTTGAGCTGTTGTCCATACTCTTTGAAAGCGTGTAGGAGACGCCGAACATCGAACCGGCAGTAAAGCGGCGATTCCAGGAAATCTGCAACGAGTTATACATGGAATTAACTACACTCTCTTCTTCCTGAATCTCGGCGAATCCCTTGTATGGACGCAATGCGTTGACATTCACGCCGGGATTGGCCTGGAGCGTTCCGGCCTGCGGCTGATTGATGTCGTAAACGTCCCACCCATGCAAACCCCGGTGCGCGACATAGGCAACCGAAAGCGCCGAGTTCCAGAACAACTCCCGCTCTACCGTGAAGTTCCAGTTCCAAGCCTCCGGCGGCTTGAGATTCGGATTCAGAGTCGTGATGGTCAGCGGCGCGGCGATACCGGTTGTCAAAGAAGCTCCGGGATTATCGACCCTGACGTTCTGTACAGTGACGAAGGGCTGGAACGGCGAGTTGCCGCCGGGAAATATATTGTCGAGCAAACCCATTCGGGTGATGAATCGTCCAGCGCCTGCGCGAATTACTGTCTTCGGAGTCCACTGATACGCGATGCCCACTCGCGGCTGGAACTGATTCGTTGGATGCACGTACCACTTCGATAGGCCGGGATCGAAAAGACTATCGCAGGAAGCTCCATCGCAGATGGGCGAGCTGGCGGCCAGGACACGGCCTTGTGCGGAACTTGGGAACTTGCTGAAACCTGGGATCACAACCCCGTCGTAGGGATTGCCAGTGCCAAGAATGACGTTCCCGGTCTTCGGGTCGACCTGAGGCGCCGTCGCCGGATTGTATAAGTTCCCGTCAAAGTAATCGGCATTTCCCCAAAGCGGGTAGAAGTTGATGATAGTCGTCTCGCGAATACCGTAATCGATATGAAGCTTGGGAGTTACTTTCCATGAATCCTGAGCAAATCCCTCATACATCTGGCCACGCCAGATTGTATATGCTCGCGGTCCAATTTCGGTATAGCTGTCGGCATATCCAAGCGCGAGATTGGCGATACCTACTCCGGAAGTCGCACCGGTTCCGGCATCGCTAAACGTGAAGGTGCCATTCTGGTTGTTGCTTCCTCCCGGCACAGTAGCCACATTGATCTGGTCTCCATCGTTTTCGCCGGAATATTCAAAATAGAACCCGAACTTGAAAGTGTGATTACCCCAGACTTTCGTCAAGCTATCCGAGGCAGTGTAAATGGGGCCCGACGAGTGGGAGGGATACGGGCCGCCCGCGAGGCCATAGAAATTGGGAACATTGACCGTGGGAATCTTGTTCGGGAGGTCTTTGCCGCCGAATATGTACGGATAGGTGATCGGGGGGTTGAAATCCTGCCGGTTGAAGCCGATCAGAGAGGTGTCGACCGGAATGTGAACATCGTCGACGCTGACCGTGGCGCGCGCCTCATTGATGAGCGTTGGACTGATGGTCCAAGTCCAAGCCAAGGTATTCGTCTGGTTGGGGCGAATGAAGTATTTGCCCGTCTCACCTGAGCCCTGGTCGAACGGTTGAAATTCAAAGTACGAGAAATCCGTGCGGCGGTACTCAACGTGATGATTATCGGTCGGCAATATGTCGACGTTGATGTTTCCCTTGCGTTGGTTGTAGGGATGTGCCGCCTCAGCAATCCAGTTATCGTTGCCGCTGAGAAACCCTGGTGTAGGAGCAGGATAGGCATCCATGATTGCAATCCCGTTCGGACTAAGATCGCTTGCCGGAATAATGTTGCCGGGAATCGGCTGGCAAGTCGAGGCGCCTAACTTTGGGCACGTGCCGGGAAAATACAACTGATGACTGCCGCTATACCACGGGTTGGGGCCCAGTAATTCGCTGAAGTTGCCTTGGCGCATGAGGTTAGTCGGCACAGCTTGAAGCTGAGTATCCGTGGCGCGATCTCTGATCCAGTCTTCCGCAACGAACCAGAACAGCTTCTGGCGCAATTTGTCCCACTTGCCTGGAATCGCGACCGGGCCGCCAACCGAAAATCCAAAATTGTTGTAACGGAAAGGCGAAGCGAAGTTTGTCAACGTACTTAGATTTCGTGTCCAGGTGTTCGCGTTCAGATCGGAGTTCCGGAAGTACTCATACAGGCTGCCGTGAAAATCCGTTGTGCCGCTCTTGGTCACAATTCGGATCTGGCCGCCCGCGGCGCGTCCATACTCGGCAGCGTAATCGGCTGTCAGCACCTGAATCTCTTCTGTTGCGTCGACGTTGGGCACGCCGATGCCGGTGCCATTGGCACGCGTCCGCACGGCCGGCGCGCCGTCCATCGTGATGATTGTGTCTTGCGAGCGCGCTCCGTTGATCTCGTAACTTCCGTTGCTCAAACTGAAGTTGAAATCGCCGAGCGTGGTGCCGGCCTGGCCGCCGCTGCGTACGCCAGGTAGAAGTTGCGCCATGAAAATCGGGTTGCGGCCATTGAGCTCCTGATCCTGCACCTGACGGCCCGTGACCTCGGACTGTACGGCTCCGGATTCCGTTTGCAGCACTTCCGCAGTCGCTGATACTTCCACCGTTTCGGTCGGTTGACCCACGGCGAGATGCGCATCCAGGGAAAGCGTGGTGCTAGCGTCGAGCTTGTTGTGAGTACTCTCAAATTTCTTGAAGCCGCCGGCTTCCGCCGTCATGGTGTAGAGCGCGGGCAGAAGATTCGGGACCGTATAGTGGCCCTGCGCGTCTGCGGTGACGGTGTGCTCTTCTCCAGTGCCCTCGTTTCTGAGGGTGACCTTTGCGCCGGGGACCGTCGCCCCGGAGGGATCTCTGACAAATCCTGTGATGGCGCCCACGTCTGACTGCGCGAAGGCGGGAATCGAAAACGCGATATAGATAGCCAACAGAGCGCAAAGACAGAACGCCTTTGCGGGTATGCAGTTCTTCATGGACGCTCCCCTAAAGAAAACCTCTGACCCTAGCTAAGGTCAGTCTCGCCTGTGCCGCATTGGGCCACAGTTCACCAAAACAAGAAAAGTATATCTGTGGTGAAGGTGCAGTGCAATCGTTTGCATAAAATATTTTCACCGCAGGATTGCTGGTTTGCAATCGCACATTCGGCTGAAATCGTTTTGAAACGAAGCCTGCTGTCCCATCGCTGGGATTAGACTGTGCGGCAGTGAGACTCCGGGCGGAAACGAACGTAACGTCGATTCCACCCGGAATCGGTGGGGGAGCTTATGAGCTATTTACCCTCGCCGGCGTGTACCGGCAGGGACGTAACGCGCACGTTGGCAACAGCTTCGTGCCGGACCTTCTTCGGAATGTCGAACGTGAATGCCTGCCCGGCCATTCCCGCGTTGTACTTTCGAACAAAATACGTACCGCCGACGTTGACCAACTCTAGATAGCTCCGCCCGGTATCCAGTTGAGTTCTGGCGTATAGGGGCAGTGTCGCTTGCAATTTACCGTTGCCATAAACATAGACGACATTCACTCCGCCTACTGCTTCAGGCGTTATGATCTGGTAGTCACCCGGGTTCAACGTCGCGTTCCCAAGATGGGCCACCACGGGCAGCGTAAAACTTCCCTGGCTTGCAAGCGCCAGCGATGCGCACACAGCTACTGCAATTCCAAGGCCAGCGGCGCGGAATAAATGATTCTTGATAAAGCGCACAACTCGATCTCCTTTCGACGTAGTACGAGGAACCACTTTGTTTCGGAATTCGTACAACCATTCAGACGAATGCTTCGCTCCCGCGCACCCTCAGGAGAACATCAAGAAATGATCACAGCGCAACCGGATATTTCAAAAGCAGCTTCACCGGAAGATCAACTGCGATGGGCAGCGAAATGGGCCCAAATTGAGGCTACGAGCGTCTAAGACACCTGGAGCTCTATGGGGATGAAATTGCTTGATCCCGAACGATTGCAGACTTACAAATTTCGTTTCGGGACGTTTGAAGTTGATCTGCAAGAGCGTGAACTGTACAACCGTGGAATCAGGATCGGGTTGCAGCAGAAACCATTCCGAATACTCGAGCTTCTGCTTCGCAAAAGGGGAGCATTGGTCACGCGGGAAGAGCTGGCGCAACACCTTTGGCCCAATCTCCACGTGAGTTTCGATCGCGGACTGAACACGGCAGTCAACGTTCTCCGCCGCGCGCTTGGCGATTCGCCCACTAACTGCCGCTACATTGAAACGCGTTCCGGCCTCGGGTACCGTTTCATTGCGCACGTGGAAGAAATCGGCCAGGGGCCACCCGCTGAACGGCGCGATAGCGCTACGGATTCGATTGCCTTGCTGCCTCACAGCCAAAATCACGCAGCAAGCCTGGAGGCCCATCAGGACTACCTCAAGGGGCGGTACTTCTACAGCAAGATGACTGAGGAGGATTTGCGCAAGAGCATCGCCCATTTTGAATCGGCTCTTAAGCAGGATCCGAGGTACGCCCTGGCATATACGGGTCTCGCCAATGCGCACAGCATGCTTGTGTCGCAGGGCGTGCTTCCCGCGGCGGCCCGAAGCCGCATTAAAGAATTGATTGGCGCAGCCCTACAACTCGACCCGAAGCTTGCCGAGGCGCACACAGCCCTCGCCGATTTGAAAAAACTTTTCGAGTGGGACTGGGCTGGGGCCGAGCTCGAATACCTTACAGCCCTCGACCTGAATCCGAACTGTTCGGACGGACGCCACTGCTACGCGGCCCTGCTGTGCGCTGTCGGCCGGATGGACGAAGCGGTGAACCAGATGCGGCGTGCTCAGGAATTGGACCCGCTTTCGATGCTAATCAGCACCGAAGCCGCTTGGATCCTGTATATGTGCCGGGATTTTCATGGCGCGGTAGAGCAGTCCTGGAAAACCCTTGCGTTGGAGCCAAGGTGCGCGCCTGCTCAGCATACGCTCGGATTGGCATGTGAGCAGCTCGGCATGCACGAAGAAGCGATCACCGAGTTTGAAAACGCACGTACCTGCTCGGGCCGCCACCCGGCCACCATCGCCGCGCTCGCGCATGCGCACGCCTCCGCCGGAAATCGTCAGGAAGCCCTTCAAAACTTGCGCGAACTTGAAGAAACATCGCAGCGGCGCCGCGTCTCTCCCTACTGGATGAGCATCGTGCATGCCGGACTTGCCGCGAACGAACTGGCTTTCGAATGGATCGAGAAGGCCATCGATGAGCGCGATGTCTGGTCAGTATGGATGAAAGTTGAACCCCGTTTCGATCCTCTTCGCTCCGATGCGCGCTTCGGTCGTGCACTTCAGCGCCTGGGGCTCCACTCGGACCAGCCGAGTTAATTCACGTCGATACTTTCCGGCACATACCAGCTCACTTCGCGGGTAGTTTCTTCCACCCTATGCTCCACTCCCAGCACCAGCGCGAATAGAGCCATGCGCACCGGAATGCCGTTATCCGCCTGCCGAAAAATGGCGAGTCTTGGGTTGGAGTTCAAATCGTCGTGCAGTTCCATGGCGCCGGCCCGGCTGTCACGAGGCAGGGGATGCATCAACACAGTGTCCGGTTTGCAAAAGTTCGCGTAAACGGCCGCAGTAATCGAATAGCTGCCGCGGAATTTTTCGGCTTCTGCCTCGCTTGTGAATCGCTCCTGCTGAAGCCGGGTTGTATAAATTACGTCCACGTCCGAAATTCCTTCGTACAGATCCGGGGTTATGCGCACGGTATGTCCGCGTTCCTGTGCGGCTTCCATCAAGTCGGCGGGAAGCTGCAGTTCCAAGGGAGCAACCAGATTGAAATGGACCGTATCAAGCAACGAAAGCAGCTTGATGAGCGAATGCACTGTGCGCCCGAATTTCAAGTCCCCCACCAGCGCAATCTTCAGTCCGCGTAATCCATTCAAATCACGTCTAAGTTCCTTGCGGATCGTGTAGAGGTCCAGCAACGCCTGGGTGGGGTGTTCGCCCGCGCCATCGCCGCCGCTGATCACTGGGATTCGAGTAGCTGAAGCGAATTCTCTCACTGATCCGATCGTCGGGTGCCGCATCACAACAATATCCACATAGCCACTTACAACACGGCTCGTATCGTAGAGTGACTCGCCCTTAGCCATCGACGAGAATTGGAAACCTGTTGTATCTCGAACACTGCCGCCTAAGCGATTGAAGGCGGCGCCGAAGCTTATGCGCGAGCGCGTGCTCGGTTCAAAGAAAAGATTCCCGAGAATGGCTCCTTCCAAAACTCTGGTCATCTTCCGCCGTGCAGCGTAGGGCTCCATGCGCTCTGCGACATGAAACAAGGTTTGAAGATCGCGCAAACTGAACTGGTCAATTGAGAGGATGTGGCTGCCCTTGAAAAGCATCTCTGGCCCTATCCTCGCAGCGATGCCGCCTTTTGCAGCAGCATCTCTTCGATTTCTTTTGCCCATCCCGGCGCCGTCTGATGCTTCTCGCGTGCCTCGCGGATCAGACGCAGATTTCGAGCTGTTGTCTCCGGCTCCCATGACTCACGAACGTTTGCGAGAGCATCCTCGAGCCGCTTTTTAGCCTCGGCTTCGTTCCGCTCGAGAACCGCGATCTCAACGAGTGTGGCGTAGTCCCAGTAGTCAGGTTTGCCGGCCAAACGCCGTTCGGCTGCGAATCGGACCACCGGCACGAGCCTGTCCTTCTTCGCGACACTCTCTTGGCTGCCTTCGATATCGAGAAGCGTTACGGCGTTTATTCCCGGGTAGGCGTCTCGCCAATCCGCTTCGAATCCCGCTGCGTAAGCCGCTATCGCCTGACGAAGAGACCCGGCGCCTTCCGGCCGGTCAATCGAGTCTTCCCATTTGTCCTTGTAAATTCGGCCCAGCAGCCCATAGGTCTCCGAACTCGGACCTATGCGTGTAAGCACCTCCTCGAGAATTTTGATTGCTTCGTCACGGCACTCTCGATGCGCTGGGTCTTTCGCGCGGCGATTGAGAGCGAAAGCGAGTTGCTCTCTAACCAACACAGTGCGTTTCAGCACCTCGGGCATGTCGCGATACAGATTGATCATTTCCTCCCAAGCCTTCGTGGCTCGATAGGAAAGATACAAATCAACAATGACCCCGGCTTCCACCGTGTCGAACGGCTGAAGCTCGTCGCGAATGAGATTGAGTTGTTCGACGCTGCCGGCATTGCGCGCCTGCTGTAATTGCTTTCTGCGTTGGTCCGAATACTCAACATACTCCCGGAAAATATCGGTCTTTTCGTGCCCTGAATATCGATTCAGCAGCTCAAATAGCGCGGTATCGGTTTCCTTGATCCTTCGTAGCCGTGAATCCACGGGAAGACTCGATTGCTGCGACTTCTCGATTAGCTGAAAGACCGGACTGTCCGGCGCATCCGCCACACGTGATAGTTCTCGGAGCTGTTTGAGGCGTGCGCCAAGCATCGCGCGTAATTCGTTTGCCTGCTCCGGGGAGAAGCTGTTGTCCGCCCCCATCTTGTAGCGAAGCGAACGCACAGGTCCGACGTCGAACGGCGCCGTCGAATGCTGCGCCGCAATCGGCAAAGTCGTGTTGTGTCTTGCCGCATGGCGTATGCCCAGTTCGTAGTAAACGTTCGCATTGGGGATCGTCAAGTCGGCAACCACGTAGTCGCATAGAAGCAGGTCTTCGAACATCGGCTTGTGGATTATGCCCCCGGTCTCCTCGTTGTCCGCGCGCTTTGCCTTAAGACCCGCATCGCGAATACCCGGTTCAATAGCGCTCTCGTAGATTGCATTAAAGTCGATCTCCGGCTTGCGTGGGCGGCTCGGGTCTTTCTTTTTCCCAAACGGCATGACGACGAAACAGAGCGGCTGGATTGGCATCTTAGACTTTCTCAAGAGTACTATCTACTGTAAGCTCACAAATGACCCACTCGAACCGCCTGGTCCGGCCATCGCATTGCGCTCTATGTTTCGCGTTCGCTTCAACGCTCCTCTGGGGTCAGGCGAAAGTTCCAGCGCCGCCGCGATTAAATAAAGCCGCGGCAATGGAGCGCACGTTCGCAGAGTTGCGAAATAGCCCTCCCGAGCTCTATGCGCTTTTATTTCGGATGCCCAAGGGCGCCGATCTCCACAACCACCTTGCAGGCGCCGTGTACGCCGAGAGCTTCATTCAGGATGCCGCAGCCAAATCTCTATGCATCGACGACCACACGCTCTCTTTCGCTCGGGCCGCCCCTTCGCCGGAAGCCCACTGCACGGCCGATCAAACCGCCGCCGCCCGCGCGCTTGAGGACAATCAACTCTTTGGCTCCTTAATCGACAGCTTGTCCATGCGCGATTTTGTGCCTGGGCGCGAATCCGCCCATGATCATTTCTTTGCCACTTTCGGCAAGTTCAGCGCCGTCTCGAGTGAGGAATCCGGCGTGTACGCGGCCGAGGTCACGCGCCGGGCAGCCGAGCAGAATGAATCTTACCTGGAGCTTATGGCGATCAGCGGTGGCGGGCGCATCTCCGCCCTGGGGAAACAGATCGGCTTAAACGCTGGTTTCGAGGAGACCGCATCCAAGCTTCGGCAAGCTGGTCTGCCCGCGCTGGTCGAAGAGTTGAAAGCGCGCGTCGATCAGATGGAGCGGCAGCGGCGTACTTCGCTCCAATGTTCGGCAGCCGAATCGCCCGCCTGCCACGTGGAGGTGCGTTATATCTACCAAGTACTGCGCGCGTATCCCAAGGATCAGGTGTTTGCGCAGGTGCTGGCGGGTTTTATGCTCGCCTCTGCGGACCCCCAAGTGGTCGCGATCAATTTCGTACAACCGGAAGACTACCTCATACCCATGCGCGACTATCACGAACAAATGCAAATGGTCGATTATGCGAAGCGGCTCTATCCGAACGTCCATATCACCCTGCATGCCGGCGAGCTCACGTCCGGCCTTGTTCCCCCGGAAGGCCTGCGCTTCCATATCCGGGAAGCAATCGAGATCGGCCATGCCGAACGCATTGGTCACGGTGTCAGTGTGATGTACGAGCATGACGCCGTGGGCCTTCTCGAATTGATGCGGCAGCGCCACATCGCGGTTGAGATTAATCTCACGAGCAACGATATGATCCTGGGCGTCAAGGGCAAGGATCACCCCTTTCCCGTTTATCGCAAATACGGCGTGCCGGTTGCGCTCTCAACGGATGACGAAGGCGTGTCGCGCACTCATTTAACGGAAGAATACCTGCGCGCGACGCTTACTTATAATCTCACTTACGCCGATTTGAAGCAGATAGTTCGGAACAGTCTCGAATACGCATTTCTTCCAGGCGCCAGTTACTGGAGGAACGCCGAGTATCGCGCTCCGGTTGCCGCATGCGCTGCCAGTTCTGAGACCAAGGCCTGCCAGGAGTTTCTCAGTGGCAGCGAAAAAGCGCGCCTGCAAGTCGATCTCGAACGGCGTTTCAACGCGTTCGAAAGCGCGGTCACGATGCAAACGCGGACCACGACCCGTAAGCCAACCCCTTAAGATTGGGCTATGGCTGTCATTCAGAAGGAGGGTCGGGAGAGTTTTATATACCGTGAGCGCCACTCTCTCGCTCATGTTCTCGCGCAAGCGGTCCAACAGCAGTTTCCGGGTACGAAATTGGCTTTCGGTCCGCCGATCGATGACGGTTTTTATTACGATTTCCTTCTACCCAGACCGATCAGCGAAGAAGATTTCCCGGCGCTGGAGAAACAGATGCGGCGCATCATCGCCGAAGGTCAGGAGTTCACGCGCGAGGATCTGCCCACGAACCAGGCTTTGGCGCGCATCGAAGAGATGGATCAGCCGTTCAAGCTCGAGTACGCCCGCGAGCTAATCGCCACTCGCAATCTTGATTCGCTGAGCTTCTACACGAACGGTCCGTTTGTCGATCTCTGCGAGGGGCCGCACGTCGAGAATACACGCCAGCTCCCGCCCGACGCCTTCAAGTTGCACAACATCGCTGGCGCCTATTGGCGTGGCGATGAGCACAACCCCATGCTCACTCGCATTTACGGCTACGCGTTTCCCACTGCTGCGGAACTGAAGCAGCATATCGCCGCGGTCGCGCTCGCCAAAGAACGTGACCATCGAAAGCTCGGCGCCGAGCTCGGCATCTACACGGTCTCTGAGCAAATCGGTAAGGGCTTGCCGCTGTGGCTTCCCAACGGAACTGCTATCCGGCAGGAGCTAGAAAAACTCGCTTACGAAATGGAGTTCAAGCGCGGCTACAAGCGCGTCGCTACTCCTCATATCGCGCATCGCAGCCTGTATGTAACGTCCGGCCACATCCCGCTCTATGAAAGCGCGATGTTTCCGCCTATGGTGTTAGCTGACGAAGGCGGCCAAGATGCGCCCGAAGAGATGTTTTATCTGAAGCCGATGCATTGCCCGCACCACCACATGATCTTTGCCGCGCAGCCGCGCTCCTATCGCGAGTTGCCGCTGCGGTTAAGCGAGTACTCTGAGGTTTACCGCTTTGAGCGCGCCGGCCAATTGCAGGGCCTTACTCGCGTCCGCGGCATGTGCATGAATGACGCCCATCTCTATGTCATGCCCGAGCAGCTCAAAGACGAGCTCAAGGGTGTGATGGAGCTGCACCGCGCCTATTACGACTTATTCGGTTTTACGAATTATTATCTTCGCCTTAGCTTGTGGGACCCCAACGACCCGAAGCGGCGCGCAAAGTATGTCGATGATCCGGAAGCTTGGGCCTTCAGTGAAGCCATCTTGAAGGAAGCCGTAGATGAGCTTGGGTTGAGTTACACCATCGAAAAAGGCGAAGCCGCATTTTATGGACCCAAGGTGGACTTCCAATTCCGTTCTGTCATTGGACGCGAATTTACGCTCTCCACCAACCAACTGGATTTCGCCGTGCCCGCCCGTTTCAACTTGCATTACACAGACCGTGACGGCTCGCTCAAAACGCCCTACGTCATCCATCGCGCCCCGCTCGGAACACATGAACGTTTCATTGCTTTTCTGATCGAGCACTACGGCGGCGCGTTTCCCACCTGGCTCGCGCCCGTGCAGGTCCGCATCGTTCCCATCAGCGACAAGTTTCTGGCCTATGCGCAGTCGATCGAGGATAAGCTTCGCGATTTACTGGTCCGAACGGAGGTGGATGCAAGCTCCGATACCACCGGAAAGAAAATTCGCAGTGCCGCGATGTCCAAGACGCCTATCGTCCTTGTGATTGGAGGCCGCGAACAAGAACAAGGCACTGTCACCGTGCGGCGCTACGGCATGGAGAAACAAGAAAGCATGGCCGTAGACGCCTTTGTCGAAATGCTGAAATCGGAAATTGCGAGCCGCCGGCACGTAAAAGCAGCATGAGCATCCGATTCTAGTCACAAAAATTCTCTATCAGGCTGAAACGCTGGGCCGCCGCCAGTCACGAGTATCTGAAGGCCGGAACGGGGCCTGAGGAGCGATTGTGACGAGTGCGAATTTAGATACCGGAGCCCTTCCGAATGCGCACGCGCTCGTCGCCGAAAGTCCATCCCGCGTTGCAGTCTTAAAACGCTGCTGGAAGAGCTTTTGCAAGCTCTTCAATACGTGGTTTCTGGGGCCATTGCTTGGGGGTCTGGTTGGAACGCTGATCATAACTCGCTTGATCAATGCATTCATCGGCCCGAACTACTCTGTCTATGTCGTTGGACCATTCGGTCAATCCAACCGTCTGGCCGATGTATTCGATAAGTTCGATGGCGCCGACACCTCGGCGTGGTCGATCGATGGCGTTCCGGTCCGCATCCATATTCGGGACGATCAAGGTGAGCCAGTCGCCGCACGGCGCATGGCGGCCGAGCTTGCAGTTCGAGATGATACGTTGCTCGTCATTGGCCATTTTCAGAGCACAACCACCAAGGAAGCTCTGCCGCTGTATTTGAGCGCCAACCCGGCCATTCCGGTTATTCTGACGACCGAAACCACCACCAATGTTCTGCCTCCGAAGGCGAATGCGGACATGCACTATCCAGTCTTCAGGCTGTCGCCGAATGATGACGTTCAGGCAGAGACTGCTTTCGAGTTCGCTCACAGCAAAGGCGCGAAGACTTTCTGGATCCTTCAGGACGACTTGTCAAACACCGTCTACTCCGCCTATTTGGCTGACAAATTTATGGAGCGGGCGCAGAGTCGCGAAACCAGGGTTTTGTTGCGGACCAGTCCCACATTCTTCGTGCCCTCTTCTACAATCGACCCACTCAAGATAGATTGGATCTTCTTCGCCGGTGGGTGGCGCTCCGCCTTGCTTTTTATCCGTCAATTGAACGCTATGCATTTCGCGGGAGCGCATATTATTTTGAGCGATGCTTGTGCGACCAAGGCGCTATTGGATGCCGCTACCGGTAAAGAGCTTGAGGGTGTGTATGTCACCCACCCGCTGGACGCCAAGACCTTCAATGAAAAGCACAATAGCGCGTATGCCGAGGACAGCCTCGCACTCGTCAAGCAGTTGCTCGAAAAGGCGGGTTCCGACCCTACCGACGCCATGGCAACTCGTGGCGGCCCGATGTACCGCTTGCGAAGGCTGCTCGGAATTCATCGTGTGGGCGACGCCCGCAACGCCATTATTCACGCCATGCACGTGATGTGGGGCGAAAAGCTCCGTCTTATGCACGGAAACGCGCTCTTTGACAAAGACGGAGCGCGGATCGATTCGAAATTCCACATCTGGAAGATCGAGAAAAATAACTTCGTCGACGTGCCTTGAAGGCGTTAGCGTTGGGCGGCAACTCGGGTGTAAAGCTGGAACGGCGCCCAGAAATATGGTTTGCGATTGCCAGACTCTAACATCGCCAGCTTCGCGTCCCGAAGAGCGTTCGCGTACGGCTCACCCGCTTGCACACGGCCATAGAAATTGTCCATCAATTCCGCAGTTGTTCGGTCATTGACGTCCCACAGGCTGGTTACTACGTTCCGTGCTCCGGCTTGAAAGAACGCCCAGGCAAACCCGACCAGCCCTTCACCGGAAAGCAATCGCGTTCCTGCGCCCCGGCAAGCTGAAATGGTTACCAGGTCGGCGTTCAGGGGAATGTCAATCACATCGCGCGCGTAGAGTCTGAAACCGTTCGCCTGCGGCGACAGAATGATCGCCGAATCGAGCGGACTCTGCTGGTTGGCTTCCCCGTGCGCGGCAAAATGGATGCTCGAAAACCTATTCGGCTCCGCATCGCGATAACGGCTCACCGTCGCCGCCGCGCCCTGATATACCGTCGTCCGGGCGGCTGGAAAGTGATGCTTTACGTCCTCCACCTCAAGGCTGGCCTGCGGCAGTCTGGGATATCCGGGCACCGGCTCGGGATTTCCCAAGAGCAGGAGTGATTGTTGCAATCCAGCGCGCGCCGCAATACCGCCGCGCAAAATGCTGAGCGACGGCGCCACGGAAACCACCACGTCCTGAATCCAGTAATGCGGCTGGGGCTTATCGGCCAGCAGCATTTCAAAATTTAAGTTGTGAAGTGCGCCATCGGGCACTATAACCACGCGTGTGCCAGGCGGAAGCCACGCCTCGGCTGGCTCAATCAGTGTTCGGTAGAGCCGGCTTCCCACGGCGTTCGCAGTCGCCAGGGGATCGCGCTTTTCATTGACCAGCAACGACAAATACGACGCAACATCTTGCGAGATCGCGCGTTCATCCGGCAATTCGATCGTCTTCACCACACCTGGCGTAAGCACCCACAAATAAGAGCGCGCCGGCGCAAGCCAGTAAAACAGGAACACGCTGTTGCCGCGCTTGGCGGTGCGTTGCACATCCGCGACCAATAGCTTTGAGCGCACGGCTCCAGGTCCGTTGATACTCTCGGTCAAAACGCTTGCGCGGCTGGAATCCGCGACCTCGATCGCTCGTTCTACCTGCCCCTGCGACATCAGCACCGAGACATATTTTTGATAGAAGCGGATCAGCGTCGATAAGAACGTAATCTCGTAGTCGCGTTTGAGCTGGTCGGCGCGATTTTGTTCGATGACGCGTAGCGCTTGTTCGAAATGGGCGCTGGCTGCCGGCAAATTGCCTGTCTTTGCATAAACCGATCCAAGCCCTGCATTCGCCTCCCAAAGCAGTGACGGGATGCCATTGCCAATATCGGTCGCCTCACCATAGGCTGAAATTGCTTCCTCGTACCGCATACGATCTTCGGCGATTGCGGCTCTGTTTAGCGTCAATTCCGCGAGTTGTTCTTTATTTTGTCTATCGCAGATCTGGAAAGCCTGCTGGTTATATCGCTCCGCCTCATCCAGAGCGCCGGTTGATTCCAGAGCTTGCGCCAGGCTGCTCGCGCTCGAAACAAATTGCGCCGGCGTCTCGCTTGCCTTCACGCTGAGCAAAGCCTTCCGAAAGCACTCGATGCCTCGTTTGGCGTCTTGCTTCACCAGATAACTCGTTCCTAGATCGATATACGCATTGCTGAGCGTCGTGGGAACCCCGCTCTTTTCCTCGGCCCGAGCCACCTCCAAGTGCATGGTTAGCGCTCGATCTACATCTCCCATTTCGCGGTAGCAATCCGCCGCGTTCTGGGTCGCCATATTGCGTACCTCGGTGAAATCCATACGCTTGGCCAATTCGGCCGCGCGTTCGAAGAAGGGTATTGCGTCTCCGTAGAAGTCACGCTGATAGCGCTTAAAGCCCAAGTTCAGCAACGCCTCCGTCTCCTGGAAAGGCAAGTGCCGCTCAGCCGAAATCTGAAGCGCCTTGTGGAGCGCTGCGTCGCTGGAGTCGCTGGTTGTCAAACGCGAACCCAGCAAAATCTCGGCGTCCGCTTCCAAGCCCCACTCGCCCAGCGCCTGCGCCTGCCCAGCGGCTGCCTGGAGCTCGTTTTCAGCTTCTGCGTTTTTTTTCCGGCGGAACAATAACCACGACTGCAATATGCGATAGCGGATCGCCAACTGACGAAATTGCGCAGGCGGTGCTACCGCCAGCAGCTTGTCCGCCTCCGCAGTTTTGCCCGTCCAGAGATAAATCTCTGCAAGCTGCAGGCGAAACTTCCAAGACCATTCCGAGCCGGGTTGGTCTTGGAATTTGCTGTATCCTAGAACGGCCTTCTCTTGCGCGGCCGGATATTCGCCTTGCCGAAAAAGCTTGGTCGCTGAATCAAACAGAACCGTGGGATTTGTGTGCCTGGAGCAGGCTGCCGCCGCGATCAGGCACAGCAGAGCCAGCGCCCACCAGCTAGCTTCCGCCCTTTTGCGGAGGCGAAGTTTGTCCGTTTGAGCCGCCTTGCGCCACCACTCCCGAGCCAGTCGCCGGGGGAGGAGGTGGAGGCTGAGACGACGAATCATCGCGTCGGACTTCGCCACGTGCGTCTCCAGCCGCCAGACTCTGGGCCGCATCTGATGATCCTAGCTGAAAGCGAATCATCGTGAGCCGCCGGAATCCCTCCTGGATGACGATTTCCCCGAAATAAAACGACCCAAGGCCATGAACTGTTAGCCGGTTTCCCTGGATCTCCGTGTGTTGTGGTGCGCCATCTTCCCAACGCAAGTTCGACACTACAGTGGCAAGCGTGAGACCCGGCCATTCATCCAGGATTTGATTCGAACAACGCTGCCGGTACGCCTCGTCGCTCAGCGCATCATCCAGCTTTTTCTTCGTATAGTTGTCAGTGAACAACTGCGTATTAGTGTCTACCTTTAGTGGATGCCCATCTACCGTAATGCCTTCGAAGACGGCGGTCAAGCTTCTGAATGCATTCGGGTTTTGGCGATCGGAGGCGCTCTCCAATGCGGCTTCCAAGTGCTCTGCGGAAACCGTCCGGCTCGATCGGCCGAATAACTTGAGCCATGAATGTTCTTGCGGAACGTCGAGCTTGAAACCCGACACCACTACTTGTACGGATGTTCGCGCTGGTAGGTAATTCTCGCCGCTTTTTGCATCCGAGGGTTTGACGCTGCCTTCGGCTGCTACGTAGCCGCCACAGGCTTGGGTTGTCGCAGACTTGTAGGAGATGATGCCTATTCCTCCCGCATCGGCTCGTGCTTTGGCACGGCCGCCAGTGATCGGAAGAACGCTGCTGGCAACCGAATCGAGGAAGTATTCAGTTGGCCCCTGGATATGTGCCGCCAAGCCAAGCGCGTCGCCGTGGAACAGATATCGTGGATCTGTATTTTGTTGATTGCCGTTCATGGTGCTTGTCCCCCATCTTGAATTTCGAAGTTATAAGTTTGAACCTGATTCTGCGGCTCGGTGGCCGGGTGCAGAACCATGACGTAGCGGCCTGCCGGAAACTCCTTTGTGGGCAACAAAAGATCCAGCGTGAAGGAAGCAACTTGCCGCGTCCCGCAATCCACCTTGAGGAACGCAGCTCCGTTTTCGCGTTGAAACTCGCACGTATACGAACCATACGATCGAGAAGCGTCAACTTCGAAAGTCAAATTAAACTTGGGCAGCCGGGGATTGATCGCAATCGACGGGGCTGCCTCCCGCGCCAAAGGCGCAATTACCTCGCTTGATAACACCTGCGGTTGCTGCAACGCCGGAATCAAAACGCCATTCTGATAAACCACCACCACGGCAAGTGCCAGCGCCGCCAAACTGGGAATTAGCACTGGCACCCGGAACCATGCCGCCCAACTTCGGTTCCGGCTCCTTTGCCGCGATGCCTCCGAAATTGCGCTCTCCTCACGAAACACCTGTTTTACGTTCGCAATCGCAATTACGCTCTCCCTCACCTGTTCGCCGCAAATCGGGCAATCGAACAGATGTGTCTCGAACTCCGCCCGCTCTCCTGGGCTAAATTCATCCAGCAGATATCTCTCCACAGCGTTCGTTTGTTCAGCCACTCGATGTTCCATAGGTCACTTAGCTATTGGTGAAACTCGGGTCGTTTCCGTATCAGGCTCCTGTCGATTTTGCCATTCGGCTCAGCTCACCCTGTTTGGCGAGCGCCGACCGCAAACGCCCCAAGGCGCGATGGATACGCACCCGCAAGTAATCGCGATTCATCCCGAGCTCCCGAGCCACCTCATCTTTGTCGCTCTCGTCCAGAAACACCCGCCGCAAAACCGTGCGGTCTCCATCGGAAAGTTTCGCCAGTTCTGCCCTCAACAACGTCTTTCGCTCCTCGGTGATGAACTCCGACTCAGGGCTGGCCGAAACGCTAACTTGCTCAGGCGCGTTCTCCGGTACTTGCCTGAACCGGCCCTCGGCGCGGAACATCTCCGACAGAATGTTCTCGCAAACGGAGTTGACGAATGCTCCCAACCGTTCGGGATGCTCGATTGAACCCTTTGTCCGTAGCCGGTTCAGTACCCGCAGAAACGTTTCCTGGCGCGCATCTTCGGCCAGTTGCGGAGACCGGAGGCGCCCTCTCAGCTTGATCAAAAGAAGGTCGCCGAAGTAACGTGTGAAGTGACGCTCTGTCTCCTCGTCACCCTTGCTCAGCCTATTTATGTATTCATCATCGAAGACGTGCCGCTGCAATCGCCCCCCGCTTTGGTTGCTCCGATAATATAACGGCACGCGGACGGTCGTGGTGGAAGTCCTGTTAGCGTGTGCTGGTAAGGTTTCGAAGGGCATGGTCTCGATGCTGCCCCGGCCGCACGCAAGCGAACCTCAAGAAGCGGCACGCCCGTCTTGCTGCGCGGGTACGCCGTATACTGAAACTCGCCGCCGAAACGTATCAGGGGGCGGGAAAATTTTCGACGCGCCTCTCCTCGTCCCAAAGGGAAGCTGCACTTAGCCGGCCGCGATCGCTCGGGCCTAAGCCGTACCGGTACAAACCGCGAGGATACTGTCGCTTTCGTAACCGATATGAACTCTAGGCGGCAACGCTGCGAAGTAATGAACATGAGCTGCAGATATCAAATCCGCGTTTTCGAAAGCACCCAAAAAGATGGAGCCACGGCGGCCGGAACGATCATCGCGCCGATTGCCCAGACCTTTAGCGTTTACGCCCACTCAGGCGAAGAGGCTGAGAAATCCATCCGCAAAGATATCGACAAGGGCAAGCTCGCCCGCGGGAAGGTATATCAGATCTTGCCGTTGCTCGGCAATGCAGAATTCACACGTTCGTTGGCGGCCGGGTTGGAGGGTTCGTTCGATCGTGTCTTCCTGGACCCCGCGGCTGGCCCGTATAGCGAGTTCCGCCGCATCCGCCTGCCTGTGGTTGCCATCCCCATCGACGCCCGACGGCAGACTATCGTCACCGAAGATTCACTGACAGCTCAATAACGCCCGTCGTCGTCCCCGGTAGCCTCCCGGCCCAAACCGAAACGGACTTATAATTACAGCACGTCGTATCGCCGTCTGATCGCAGCCGGTCTTCGGAGGCTTTCACTTTCATGCAGGACATCGAACGCGCGTTTATTTTAGGGTGGACGCTCTTCCGCGATCTCGCGGATCAGAGTCCTACTAGCATCTTCGAACCAGAGAGCAGAGTGGCTCTCAAGGCAACTCTCAAGAGCCTGGGAATCGATTTCGACGTTGCACGGTTGGAGAAGATGAAACAGCTCCCTCCTCAGGAAAAAGCTCCGCTGGTCATGCCTCTCAAGCGGCAAATTGGACTACAGATCGACGCGGACAAAGGCCCGCAGGCCGCTAATGCTTTCACGACGGGGTTTGACTTAGGCCTGCTGGCCGTGGTTCATGAGAACATTTTGCATGGATTGGCGGAGCCGGTCAATGAAGTTAAGCCCAACTTACTTCAAGAGGGAGATGCCGCGGGCATTCCATCGAAGATGCTGGAGCCGCTCCTCTCCTCGCTGGACGACACAAAGGTTGACAGTAACGACTACAACGCGCGCGTGATCGACACCGTAAACACGATTCAGAATCACTTATTCAGTCAGTCCAGAGGCGGCAGGTCGATTTTCATCGCTATGTCTTATGATCCGGAGCTTGTCGATGTTGCCGAAGCGATCGAGACCGCCATAAAGAATTGCCAATACAACCCGTGGCGCGCCGATGAGTTCGCCTACGTTGGCACCGCAATCAGCGACATGATCTATGACGGTCTCCGCAAGGCCGACTATGTGGTGGTGGACCTGACGGGCGCGCGTCCTAACGTGTACTTCGAAGCCGGATACGCGCACGCCCTCGGCAAGGTGCCTTTCTACATCGCAAAAAAGGACGTTAAGATCGAATTTGATGTCTCCGGGTATCCCGTCCTTTATTACACAAGCATGAAGCAACTGCGCGAGGATTTGGCGCAACGCATTCAGGCCAGGGCCAACGCGGGAAGAGCTGTGGCGGCCGGCTGACGAGGACTCGGCCCGCTCAAAACGGTACGTCGTCGTCCGTTATGCCGTGTCCTCCGAACGGGTCCTCTTCTCCGCCAGGGCTCGCCTTGCCACGGCTCGGACCGCTTCCTGCTCGTGCCCCGGCCGCTTGACTGCCACCTTCGTACGCGCCCCCACTCTCGCCGCGACCCCCTAGCAGAATCACTTCTTCGGCTACCACCTCCGTCGCGTAGGTCTTTTTGCCGTCCTTGTCGTCATAGCTCCGCGTCTGTAACCGGCCTTCTATGTATACCTGCTTGCCCTTAGTCAGGTAATTGGCAACGTTCTCCTGCCGCCAGAGCACCACATTGGTCCAGTTCGTCTCCTCCTTCCATTCGTTAGTCTGCTGATCTTTCCAACTGCGGGTGGTGGCTACCGCGAACCGCGTCACGGCCGCCCCCGACGCCGTGAATTTAGTCTCGGCATCGCGCCCCAAGTTGCCAATCAAGATTACTTTGTTTACGCTGCGGGAAGCCATAATTCCTCGAACAGTACTATAACGCGCTGCGGCTCCCGGACTGATGAGATTTTTCGATGCGCTTCGGTACCATTTCACATCTGACCGCGAGAGAGGCCTGCGACTCCAGTGAATTTTCGTATGGCCGCCTCTCTTTTGGAGCATAATAATTAGACCAGCGGGTCGCCGCCGAAACCCGCCGTTGCCGAATTGAGTTGGGGGATTCATGGCTTCGCGATTTCTTCGATCGTGTTCGCCTGGCAAGGGCAATCGTCCTGCCCTTCGTCTTCCGGCTGGTGTGCCAGCACCGGCCTTGGCGCTTCTCGGGTGTCTCGCGCTCGCGCCCTGCGCCACATCGCAGTTCCTCATCAAACCCAGCGAACCCGGTGAGCAGGTTCGCATTATGCCCTCCGATCTCACCATCCTCGAATCTGGCGAAGAGCGGAAAGACCTACCCTGCACCGTCACCCAACACAAGCCTGAACTCGGCTTCGATCTGCGTTTCCACGGCGGCTACGAAGTCACCATGCCTCTTCGTGAGCTGGCCGGTACTGGCGAAATCCTGACCATCTTGTTTCGCGTCGAGCCTCAAGATGATCCGGCACATGCCGCCTACTTCGTCCAGCACTATCGCGTGCCTCCGATCGACGACGACGCCAAGGGCGACGCGCTGTTACAAGGCGCCGTCGATCTCGGCGAAGGCACGTATCACGTGCAGTGGCTCATGCGCGATCGCCAAGAGCGGATCTGCGCTTCGGATTGGGACCTCGAGGCTGTTCTTCCGCCCAAGGACAAGCCCATGCCTTTGTTTATCGGCCCTCGCCAAGTTGCCGAAACCCTAGCTGAGCCGTTTGTCAACGACGGTTCCCGCCCCGCCAGCGAGCCCGTCGACAGCTTAGCTCTTAAGTTGTTGGTGAACTTCGCTCCGCAGAATGCACTCTCCTCCGCGCTCCAAAGAAGCGACACCGATGCTTTAGTCAGCATCCTCAAAGCCATTCAGCGTGACCCGCACGTGGGCCGAGTCTCGCTGGTCGCCTTCAATATCGAGGAAGGCCGCGTCATCTACCGGCAGGAAGCCGCCGAGCAGATCGATTTCCCGGCCCTCGGCAAGGCCCTGAAAACTATGAAATTGGGCACCGTGAATATTGCTAGCCTCGGCGAGCGCCATAGCCAGACCCAATTCCTTCAAGATCTTATTGAAAAAGAAGTTGGAACCACCACTCACCCGGACGCTGTCATCTTCGCCGGACCCAAGGCCATGCTCGACGCCGATGTACCCCAAGACGACCTTCGGCGCATCGGAGATATTGAATGCCCCGTGTTCTACATGAACTATAATTTGAATCCGCAGGCGGTCCCATGGAAGGATTCCATCAGCCACGCCATTCGCGCTTTCAAAGGCACGGAATATACCATTTCTCGGCCCCGTGACCTGTGGCTCTCTACCACCGAGATGGTGAACCGCATTCTTCGCGACAAGCGCCAGCATGCGCTGGCGACCGCCTCTGCCGGTGGGGTGCAATGAGCGAGCGCTGTCGTTGTGGGCTGGACCTCCAGGTCCGCGCGGCAGATCTTCGTCCGGCTGTATTTATCTCTTCCACCAACACCGCCCTTCGAGGTAAGCTTTAAGGAGATCAGGGGAGAGTCTATATGAGATTCAGGGTGCTCCGCTTTGGCATTCCAGTCTCCACGCTGCTGTTGAGTTTCGCGCTTGCGGGACAAGCACAAACTCGTTTGTCCGATTACAAGAACAACCTTGCGCCTAATGTCCGGTCGCCCCAGCATGCCGTCGATCGCATGCTCGAAATCGCCCGCCTGAAACCCGGCGAGACCCTCTACGATCTCGGCTGCGGCGAAGGCCAAATTCTCATCGCTGCCGCGCAACGGTATAAGGTCAAAGCCGTCGGTATCGAAATCTCGCGAGATCTCGCCGAGACCGCCTCTGAAAAAGTTCGCAAAGCGAAACTGCAGAGCCAGGTGACGATTGTGCATGGCGACTTCATGCAGACCGATCTCAGCAAGGCCGACGTGGTCACGCTCTATCTCGCCCCGCTCGCCAACGAAAGCCTGCGCCCCAATCTGGAGCGCTACCTGCGCCCGCATACGCGCGTGGTCTCCTACGACTATCCGATTCCGGAGTGGAAACCGATCGATACCTCCGAATCGCAGGGCCGCAGCGGCGCCGTTCATACTATCTATCTGTACGAAGTCCCTGATTCCATCGTGAAGAAGTAGGCCTGGTTGACTCCGGCCTTCGACGTCCTGGGAATCGGCCTCAATGCGACCGATACCTTGCTGCTTGTTGACGAGTTTCCTCCGTACGCCGGCAAAGTTCCATTCGTTCGCGAGTTGCTCAGCCCCGGCGGCCAAGTCGCCACCGCCATCGTTGCCTGCGCCCGGCTAGGCCTGCGCACAAAATACATTGGCACCATCGGCGACGATCATCGCGGCCAGATTCAGCGCGAAAGCCTTCAGGGTACCGGCGTCGATTCGACCGGGCTCATCGTACGCTCCGGCTGTCCGAATCAGACCGCATATATCGTCATCGATCAACGCACCGGCGAGCGCACCGTCCTCTGGCAGCGCGCCGACTGCCTCCGCCTTACTCCCGCCGAGCTTCGCCCCGCCGACATCGCAAACGCCCGCTTGCTCCACATTGACGGCTATGACATCGAAGCTGCCGCGCATGCGGCCTCGGTCGCCCGTGCGCACAACGTTCCCGTCTCGCTCGATGTGGATACCGTCTATCCTGGTTTTGATTCTGTGCTCAAACACATCGACTATCTGGTTGCGGGCTCTGGCTGGCCGGCCAAATGGACCGGCGAAACGGATCCGTTCGCCGCTCTAACCTACTTGCGTCGCGAATATGGCTTGCGCGTAGCCGCCATGACGCTCGGAAATCGCGGTGCTCTCGCGTTATGCGATTCAGGCTGGGCCTATTCCGCCGCCTTCGAAGTTCCTTGCACCGACACCACCGGTGCCGGCGACGTGTTTCACGGCGCGTTTTGCTACGCCATGCTTCGCGGCCTGCCCATGGAAGCGGCGCTTGAATTCTCCAATGCCGCGGCTGCGCTGAATTGCACTGCGATCGGCGCTCGCGGCCACATCCCTACACTCGCTGAAGTGAACGCTCTGATCGCCCGGGCCGCTCGCGGCCACGCGGAACGCCTTTCTGCGCCCGAAATTAGCGAGCGCCTCCAACGCGAGCCACTCGTCAGGACCACGCAAGCCGCGCTCTAGAATCGCATGATCCCTCTTCGCGCGCTGCTCTATCGCAACACCACGCCCGTGATGACCCTGCTCATCATCGCCGTGAACGTACTGTGCTTTTTCTTCGAGATCTCCCTGCCGCCAGAAGCCCGCGAGTTGTTTATCGAGCATTGGGGCCTGGTTCCCGATCAATTGCATCTCAGCACCCTGGTGACTTCCATGTTCCTGCACGGCGGCTGGCTTCACCTGATCGGCAACATGTGGTTCTTCTGGGTTTTCGGCTCCCATATCGAAGACGCCATCGGCTCGCCCAAATTCCTGGTCTTCTACCTTCTATCAGGCATCGCCTCGGCCGTCGTGCAATTCGTCACCAGCTTCGGTAGTCCCATCCCCACCATCGGCGCGAGCGGCGCCATCGCCGGCATCATGGGCGCGTTTCTCATGCTCTATCCCCGCGTGCGCGTCGTCACGCTGGTGTTCATCATCGTCTTCATCACCACCCTCGAGTTGCCGGCCGCATTGATGCTGCTGTATTGGTTCGCCATACAACTGGTGAGCGGCCTGAGCTCTTTCGGCGCGATTGCGTCCAATGCGGGCGGCGTTGCCTGGTTCGCTCACGTCGGCGGATTCTTGTTCGGCCTGCTGCTGATTCGCCTCTTTGCCCCCAATCGAACCCGCTATTCGCAGTGGGTTCGCTGATCTGGCCCCGCTGATGCACGACCAGCGCGATCCCAATGAGCCCTTTGAAAACCTGCGCGCACTCGATGTGCTTGCCATCGCCGCTCACCCGGATGATGTCGAGCAAACCTGCGGTGGCACGCTCATCCGCATGGCCGAGGCTGGCTACCGCACGGGCGTTCTCGATCTCACTGCCGGAGATATGGGCAGCCGCGGCACCCCGGAGCTGCGCATTGAGGAATCCCGCGCCGCCGCGCAGCATCTGTTGCTCGCCTGGCGCGAAAACCTGCGCTGGCCCGATGCGCGTCTTGAGAACAATGTCGGCGCCCGCATGACGCTCGCCGGCGTCATTCGCCGCCTTCGTCCGCGAACCGTGATCCTGCCGTATTGGACCGGCCGCCATCCCGATCACTACCGCGCCTCGGAGCTCGGCTACGAAGCCTGCTTCCTCTCCGGACTCCGGCGCCTCGAAGAAGATGTTCCGCCTCACCGTCCGTTCAAGATCTTGTATTCATCTCTCTACGCGAACGTCACGCCCTCATTCGTCGTCGATATCTCACGCCAATTCGACCGCCGCATGTCCGCCCTGTTCAGCTATACCTCGCAATACGGCGACGCCGAAACCGCTTCTGATCTCTTCCCGTCGCACCAGGAAATCGAAGAGCGCCTCGCCGCTGTTGCCCGCTTCTACGGCAATCTGATCGGTGTCAAATACGGCGAACCGTTCGTGGTCAAGGAAGCCATCGAGATCGGCGACATCGTCAATATTCCCGTAAGAAGCATTTAACCATCAGCGATGCTCGCCGCAATCAAGAAGCGCTCAGCGTGAATCCACCGTCTCGGTTACGCTGAGTGGCGCCGCGAACGCGAATACAATTTCCGTTCCTGCCGGAAGCACCACCGTTCGTCTCGTCCCCATGAATTTCTTGTTCTCATCGCGATTTTGCTCTCCGGAAATAAGTCCGGAGCCCTCCGCCGCGCCTGTTACCGCACCGACCACCGCCCCCACCGCTGCCCCGGTCGCCATTTTCGCGGTACTCACTACGTTGTTGTGCGCGCCCTTCTCTTCCCACGTCGCTGTTCTAATCCGCAGCAGCCCGTTATCTCTGGTTTCTATTTTGCTTATGCTCAGGCTCAGGTCTGCTCTCCCGTGCAATAGTGGCGCCTTGTGAGCCTCGACGACCCACCCGAACACACTTGCTCCCGATTCAGCGACGACAACGCCGTTCATGACGATCGGCAATGCGAGCGTTCCGCGAAACGCATCGCCAGGCCGATTGCGATCGGTCGCCAGTGGTTCAGCGAGCCGAACGAAGAACTTTGTGCCCGGCTGAATCGTGATGACCTTCGTCTTCGTTTCGGGCACGTCCGGCGTTCGTAACGGCTGTGGCTGATCCATCGCCTCTGCGGCTTTCTGCGCGGACGGCAAAGTTTCAGCAGTACTGTTACTCGGTGGATCTCCCGTGTATGCTGGCACGGCCAGGGCGTCGCTTCCGGGCTCTGCTGCTGGGCCTGGCTCCGCGCTGGAACGAGGTTCTTGCCTCGCCACTCCCCCGACGGTTTCATGCGTGGGGGCGGCAACTGTTTTCTCAGGCGGAACTTCGTCCAACGTAGGCGCTGGAGGCGCGTTCCGCGCGACGTCCGCTTGCGGCTGCTTCACTAGCGTTCTCACCGGGATAGCGTCGCTGATTTGGTGCGTACGCGACCACAACAGCGCCGCCCCCATCACGATCACCAGGCCCGCCAGAAACGCGGCGGCCGCTTTGCCGGCGGTGGACCAGTCTACTGAAGCCCAGGTGCCCATCCTCCCCGCCAGTCCGCTCCGGCCATTCACCCGGTGCCCGTTCATCACCCGTTAGACGGGAGTTTCCAGCGGTATGCTTCAACAAGCAATGCACGTCGCTGCCAACATTCTGGTCATCGGAGCGCTGGTCTTCATCGCGCACGCCTTGACCGGCCTGTTCAGCCGCACGCGCGTGCCCGACGTCCTTCTGCTCACCCTCATCGGAATTCTGTTGGGTCCCGTGCTGCACGTCGTCACACCTGAAAATTTCGGCGCAGTCGGCCCCGTCTTCGCTACTGTCACTCTCGTCATCCTTCTCTTTGAAGCCGGTCTCAGCCTCGATCTCGACGTCATGCGCGGCGCTATGCGCGCCACCTGCACGCTGACACTCGTCAACTTCTTCCTCACCATGTTCGCGGTCGGTATCGCCGCTCATTTCCTTCTCGGAATGGACGTGCGCTTCATGCTGATGCTGGGCGCGATCATTGGTTCAACTTCGCCCGCCGTTATCGTCCCGCTCACCAAGCGTCTTCCGCTCGCGCAGTCTTCCAAAACCACCCTGTTCCTCGAATCAGCGCTGAGCGACGTCCTCAGCATCGTCGTCGCTATCGGTTTCATGGACAGCTATCGCCTGGGGAAGCTCCAGCTCGGCCCCATGATCGGCCAGCTCATCGCAACCCTGATCACAGCTGCCATCGCGGGATTTGCCGGCGCCTTCTTCTGGTCCGCGCTCCTCCGCCGCATCCGCGGCCTTGAGAACTCCATCTTCACCACGCCCGCCTTCGTCTTCGTACTCTTCGGACTCGTTGAACTGTTGGGCTTCAGCGGCTATGTTGCGGCCGTCGTATTCGGAGCCGTTCTCGGCAACATCGAAGTCTTCCATGGCATGGCGTGGATGCGCCGCTATGTCCCCAGCGAAGCCATCGCGCTCAATGACACGGAACGGGCCTTCCTCGGCGAAGTCGTCTTTCTCCTCAAAACATTCTTCTTCGTCTATGTCGGCGTCTCCATCCGCTTTACCAACTATCGAATCGTCTACATCGCCCTCGCTCTCACGGCGCTGATCTTCCTCATCCGCATTCCCGCCGTTTACATCGGCCTCGATCGAACCACTCCCATTCGGGACGCCTCGCTGGCAGCCATCATGAGCCCCAAAGGTCTTGCCGCCGTGGTCCTCGCGTCTATCCCCTTGGAGCGGCAGTTGCCGGGCGGAGAAACTGTGCAAGCTGTTACTTACTCCGTCGTGTTTCTCAGCATTGTCTTTACTTCGGTGCTCAGTTTTCTTATTGAAAAAACCCACGTTTCCCGTCTTTACGCCGCAATTTTCCGCCGCTTCGGCCGGCAACCCTCTCCCGTCGTCGTGGCGGCCGAGCCATAACGAGCTTTTCAAGCTTGATGCAAAAAGTACCGGTACTCGGCTTCTTCGGATGGCAGAAAGCCAGTCATCCCAAGTACTTAAGATTTGGCATGACTCGTGCACTAACGATCGGTATGAAGACACTAGTGTCTACTCTCGTCGTCTGCTTGCCGCTGGCTTTAGCGGCGCAAGAGCCCAACCCTACATCTGCTGGCCCACAAAATACAACCGGTTCGAATCCCATTTTTCGTGTCCAGGTGGTGTCGCGATCCGTGCCCGCTATCAGTTATCGCGATCGCAGCGGCTGGACCAAGATTGATTTCCAAGGAACCTCCATCGCGCCCCAAGCGAAGGGCAATGCAGAGGTCAATAGCCGTCTGGGCCACATGGAGATCAAATTCAACGTCAAGAATCTCCCGGCCGCGACCAGCTTCGGCTCCCTTTACTTGACTTACGTTCTCTGGGCTATCACGCCGGATGGTCATGCCGCCAATCTCGGCGAGGTAGTCGTCGATTCCAATGGCAATTACAACGGCGATGTCACCACGGACCTCCAGGCATTCGGTCTCATTATTACCGCCGAACCGTATTTCGCTGTCTCTCAGCCTAGCGACGTAGTCGTCATGGAAAACGTCGTCCGCAACGACACTTTAGGCAAGATCGAAACCGTGGATGCCAAATACGAATTACTGCCTCGCGGCCAGTACACCTATCATGTCCCGGAAACAAAACTTCGCCCGGTAGACCTGAATTCGAGTAAGAAGAGTCCGCTTGAGCTCTACGAAGCGCAAAATGCTGTCAATATCGCTCAATATGCAAGAGCAGATCAATTTGCCAGCGACGTTTATCAAAACGCTTCCACCTTGCTGAATCAAGCCGAAGACTATTTGGCGCGCAAACAATGGAAACCGGCTGACATGACCGCGAAGGAAGCCACTCAGAAAGCGGAAGACGCTCGCGTGATTTCGCTGCGGCGCCAGGAGCAAGCAGCCTTGCAACAGGAGCGCGAAGATGCCGCCGCGCGTCAGGCCGCCGCGCAGCAACAAGCCGAACAGGCCCGCCTCCAGGCAGAAGCCGATGCTCGAGCCAAACAACAGGCTGAGGAGCAGGCCGAGCGCGAAGCCCAGCAGCGCGCCGCCGCCGAGCAGGCGAAAGCCGAAGCCGACGCTGCCCGCGCACAAGCGGACGCCGCGAACCAGAGAGCTCAGCAGTCTGCGGAAGAAGCCAATCGGCTGCGCGACCAGGCTATCCAAGAGCGCAACGCTCTCCGTGAGCAGTTACTTCAGCAGTTCAACGCCGTTCTCCCCACGCGTGAGACCCCTCGCGGCCTGGTAGTCAATATGAGCGACGTGCTGTTCGATTTCAACAAGTACACTCTCAAGGAAAACGCCAAGCTTGCACTTGCCAAAATCTCCGGGATCATCATTTCGCATCCCGGCCTCAATCTGGTCGTTGAAGGCTACACCGATAGCATCGGCAGCGACGAGTACAACCAGCACCTCTCGGAAGAGCGTGCGGACACAGTCCGCGATTTTCTTCTGTCTCAGGGTGTCAACCCGCAAAACATGACGGCTGTCGGTTATGGTAAGGCCTACCCGGTCGCGTCGAACGATACGAACGCCGGCCGCGCGCTCAACCGCCGCGTCGAGCTCGTGGTTTCAGGCGAAGTGATCGGTGTGAAGATCGGCGTCACCCCCGGCCAATCCGGCGCCATGCAAACTCCTGGCGCAACGCCAGGCCCGGGTATGTCGCAACAGCCGGGCGCTGGCACGCCTACGCCTCAAAATCCGCCACAGCGCTAAATACAAGCTTCCATGGGTGGCAACTATCGGCATGCAGATCGCGTCGAGAAATCGACTCGATCTGCGGCGGGTATGCGTGGGTTCCAGACTGCGCTACTGCGGTCTCTGCTGATGTTTGCGAACCGCTTCCATATAGTCGCGGATGTATTGCTGATACATCAGCGGGATCTCGTTACGATTGATTTCGCCCCCCAGATCCGCATGATGGCCCATGCGTTGCGAGTATTCCGTTTTGAGCTGCTGGTTGCCCGAGGCCGTCTCGACTGTCATGTCGCCGGTGAGGTTGGCGGAACGTTTGCCGATAATCTCGGCCAGCTTGCCCATGGCTTGCTGCTCCTCGGCTTCCTTGATTGCTTTTTCGCCGTCTTGCCGGCCGGCTCCGGACTGGCTATCGGAGCCTTTACGATCGGCTGAATCGGAGTTGTGTCCCTGTGGAGCCTGCGCCTTTTCTGTAGTTTGACCCTGCGCCTGGCCTTGCGTGCTCTGTTGCTGGCTGGCTTTATCGCTGCGCCCGTTCTGCTGGTTGCCGTGTTGGTCCTTTCCGAGTGCCGTTTGATCGCCGGCCTTTTGTTCCGGGTTAGACTTTTCGCCCTCGCGCGCGGCGCGTTCCGAGGCAGGGTTGGCCCGCATTTTGGCCATCAGACTCGAAAGCGCGTCCTTCATCTTGTCGAGAACCCCGGAGGAGTCTTGCTGGGCGCCTGTTCCTTGATCTTGTCCGTTCGGAGATTCCTTCGCCGCAGTGTCGTTGGGATCCGCTTGCGGCTGCGGCTCGTTATGTGTGACCTGGCCGTTGGGTGATTTGCCTTCGCCCATCTCCGTCGAGTCTGCGTTGGCGCTGTTGTTTTGTGCTGTGGCCGTGCCCGGTGTGGCTCCGGCAGGATTCCCAGCCTTCGCTTCCTGGGGTAGAGAAGTGCGGTTCTTCTCATCTTGGCGTTGCGAAGAAGCGGAACGTGCGAGATCCCCGCGCGAGTCGGGTGACGGAGTACCGAACGGCCTGGATTTCTCGGGCGAAAGTGATTGTTCAAAAGCTTCAAACATCGGGCCGAAATGGATCGGAATTAGCGCTGGTCGAAGGCTCAAGCTGCTGGTGACCAAATAACGAACAGTGAACAAGCCGAAAGCGACCGCCGCCAAGGCAGCGCTGAGAGCCCACCTGCGTCGGCCTGTAAACGGGAACGCGCGCGCCGGCCGGACGGAGCGGGCGATTTCATTCGCCCGGGCAAGTTGAAACTGCACGAAGGGATCGTTGCTGCGCGATTCGGAAAGCAGAAAGCACGCCGTAGAGAGTGAATCGCTCAAGTGCAGACGATGGTCGAGGATCTGTGCGAGACGATAGCGCGCAAGTGGCCGAGACTGCACGCCGAACATAACAATCCCAATGCCCGCTGCGGCGAGGAGTGCCAGCCAGTACCAAGCGAGAATCTGCGTGCCGAGCAGCAGCATCAGAATGCCGCCCGCCAACACTAGGGCTACGCCGATAGCGGCTTGCTCGATGGCCAGCACGAACATCCTGCGGCGCTCTGCCGCGGTGAGTACCGCTTCGACATGGTTTCCGTCAGGATCGCGAAGACTGTGCAAGGAGGGTTGCCTGCTCGGATTATCCCATGCAAAAACGAGACCGGGCCAAGCGACTATCCTACTGTTGCTTGCCTCGATCCAGCCAATTCTTTAGCGGCGCAAGCACCCGAAGCGCAAACCAATTCAAGAGCGACAGGATGATCGCGATATCGTAACGCTCCATCGCCACGGCCGCGCCGATCACACCGGCGTTCCAGATGCTCGCCGCTGTCGCCGTTCCCTTGACGTTAGCTCCCTCTTTCAGGATGGCGCCTCCACCTATGAAGCCGATGCCCGTGATGAGTCCTTGCATTACACGTGACGGCGATGCAATATCATGCGACCCACTCACCAGCAGCAGATAGCCGCAGCTCGCCATGCCAACGATTGGGAAGGTCCGAATCCCCGCGGTATGCTCTTCGCGCTCCCGATCCCAGCCAATCACGGCGGTCAGTATATAGGCGACGACCACCTGCAGGAGAAACTTCAACCAGTCATGCCAGTTGCCGAGTGGAATGGACACGTTTCAGTCATGTTAATCCATCTGGGGCCGTGGCATGGTCCGTTACGATGGAATGACTGAATGCTGCGTTTCGAGACGGCGGGAGAATCGCACGGTGAATGTCTAGTGGCCACGTTGACCGGCCTACCTGCGGGCGTACCCGTTTCGATCGAGTACGTCAATCGTCAGCTTTGGCGCAGGCAGCAAGGCTATGGCCGTGGCGGCCGCATGAAGATTGAATCGGATTGCGCGCACGTTGTCGCTGGAGTGCGGCATTCGCACACCATTGGCTCGCCAGTCGCGATCCTGATTGAGAACAAAGATTGGAAGAACTGGACGGGCACTCTGCCCGTCGAGGCTCAAGACGCAGAGCCGGGCAAAGAGAAGCCGGTGAACCGCCCGCGACCGGGGCACGCGGATTTAGCCGGGGCTATAAAGTATAACTTTAAAGAAGCCCGCTATGTACTTGAGCGCGCGAGCGCACGGGAAACGGCTGCACGCGTTGCCGTGGGAGCGCTAGCCAAGCTGCTGCTGCAGCAGTTCGGGATTGAAGTGTTAAGTCACGTAATCGCTGTCGGGCCGGTCCGGATGGAGCGCGCCGTCGAATGGGAGGAAATTGTTGCCTTGAGCGAACGCGATGAGGTGCTGCTTGGCTGCGCGGATGCGGAGACCGAAAGTCGCATGAAGGAAGCAGTCGATCATGCGTACCGCACCGGGGACACAGTGGGTGGCATCTTTGAAGTAGTGGTGCGCGGAGCGCCGCCCGGATTGGGGTCGCACATCGCGTGGGATACGCGGCTGGATGGGCGTCTGGCGCAGGCAATCGTCTCGATTCAAGCGGTGAAAGGCGTAGAGGTCGGCTTTGCCGATGAAGGCGCGAGATCGTATGGGTCCAGCGTGCAGGACACGATCCATTACGATAAGACGCGACAGGCGTTTCATCGTGGATCGAACCGGGCGGGTGGACTCGAAGGCGGCATCACGAACGGGCAGGATGTGCTGGTTCGCGGATTGCTGAAGCCGATTTCGACCTTGCGGCGGCCGCTGGAATCGGTAGATCTGGCGACGAAAGATCCGGCGTTGGCAGCTTACGAGCGCAGCGATGTGGCGGTGGTGCCGGCGGCGGGCGTGATCGGCGAGGCAATGGTAGCGCTGGTGCTCGCGCAGGCGTTTTTGGAAAAGTTTGGCGGCGATTCGCTCGGAGAGACCCGGCGAAATTATGAAGGATACGCCGCGCAGGTAAAAAGTTACTGATGGTCAGAAAGATTTTGAAATATGGCGAACCCGTGCTCGAGCAGAAAGCTGAGGCGGTCACCGAGTTTGATACAGAGGAGTTGAAGGAACTGCTCGCGGATATGTGGGAGACCATGTATGCGGCCAAAGGCGTTGGCCTGGCGGCGCCGCAGATTGGTTTCGGCAAGCGCATATCGGTCATCGATACGAGCGTTGGCGAGGACGAATCGAAAAAAATCGTGATCATTAATCCTGAGATCACGTTCAAGGAAGGCAAGCAGACGGGTGAAGAAGGCTGCTTGAGCATTCCGGGTTTCCGCGAGCCGGTAACCCGTGCGAACAAAGTCATCGTCCGAGCGCAAGATGCGACTGGTGCGCCGATTGAGCTCACTGGAGAGGAACTATTGGCGCGCGCATTCGAGCACGAGATCGATCATTTAAACGGCATTCTGTTCATCAATCATTTGAGTGCTCTCAAGCGGGATATCATCCGGCGCAAGATCAAGAAACTGCAAAAAGCCGGCGAGTGGGAGTAGGCGTACCAGCCCGGAATGCGCGTCGTGTTCCTTGGCACGCCTGAGTTCGCGGTTCCCTCGCTGCGCGCGCTTGCATCCGGTGGACACGAAGTGATTGCTGTGTTCACGCAACCGGATCGGCCCAAGGGACGCGGCAATCAGTTGGCTGAGTCGCCGGTCAAGGTTGCTGCCACGGCGCTCGGCATTCCTGTGTATCAGCCGGAACGCATTCGCCGGCCGGAATCGATGGAGCAACTGCGCCAGATTGCAGCAGAGATGATGGTGGTGGTCGGGTACGGGCAAATTATTCCGCAAGTCGTTATCGATCTTCCGCGGCATGGCATCTTGAATGTGCATGCGTCGTTGCTGCCCAAATACCGAGGCGCCGCGCCGATTCAATGGGCGATCGCGAACGGCGAGTCCGTAACGGGTGTGACGATCATGCAGATCGATGCGGGCCTGGACACGGGAGACATGCTGCTGAAGGCAGCCGTCTCGATCGGCCCGGATGAAACTGCTCCCGAGCTGAGCGCACGTCTGGCGCCGTTCGGAGCCGAGCTTCTGTTGAAAGTGGTGCGGCAGTTCGAAAACGGCACGGTGCGTCGCGAGAAGCAGGATAATTCGCAGGCGAGCCACGCTCCGATTTTGAAAAAAGAGGACGGGCAGATCGATTGGTTGCGGCCGGCCCAGAACATCTATAATCGGCTGCGGGGATTTACACCATGGCCTGGAGCGTACACACATTTTCGAGGTCAACAGTTGTCGGTGTTGTGTGCGAAACCAGCGCACCCGGTTACGGCGGCGCCGGGCGTTCTCCGAATTGAAAAGCGGCGGGTGTTCGCCGGCTGCGGCGAGAATACTGCGCTCGAGCTTTTGGAAGTGCAACTGGCGGGCAAGAAGCGAATGGCGGCGGAAGCGTTTGCGAATGGCTATCAGATTGAAGGCGAAACGTTGCGATGAAGCTTCCGCGGGGGTATCGATATGCGGCGGTATATGCCGGAATCCGCAAACAGGAGAAAGATGATCTCGCGCTGATTGTTTCGGACCAGTGTGCGCAGGCGGCTGCGGTGTTCACGACGAATGTTGTGCAGGCCGCGCCGGTGCGCCTGGGCCGCAAGCACCTGAAAGCGTCGAAAGGCAGAATTGCCGCGGTCCTCGTGAATGCCGGCAATGCAAATTGCGCCACGCGTACGGGCGATCGCGTTGCGCTGGCTTCCTGCAAAGCCGTGGCCAAAGCGCTCCACACCAAACCGGAATTTGTGTTTCCGGCTTCGACAGGCGTAATCGGAGTCGAGCTGGATGCGAGGCTGATCAGCGACGCCGTGCCGAAGTTGGTCGCCGCGCTTTCGCCGGATGGCTTTGAGGCTGTTGCGCACGCCATGCTGACCACCGACACGGGGATGAAAGTCGCATCCGAAGAAGTTGCCCTAAATAACGGAAGCATCAGGGTTGCCGGAATGACCAAGGGCTCGGGCATGATTCACCCGAAAATGGCGACTACGCTGGGATTCGTTCTGACGGACGCGGCTGTTGCGCCCGATGCTTTGCGCGAGATACTCGCGAGCGCGACCGAGCGCAGTTACAACTCGCTCTCGGTGGACGGCGATATGTCGACCAACGATGTCGTTGTGCTGATGGCGAACGGCGCATCCGGAGTGAAGCCGGGAAACAAGGAACGCAACCTGCTGCAGGAGGCGGTCACGCGCGTGATGGAAAATCTTGCCGAGCAGATTGCGGCGGACGGCGAGGGGGCGCGGAAGTTGATCATCGTTCGCACAACCGGATTCAGATCCGCCGAGGAAGCGCGCCGGGTTGCGCGGGCAGTTGCCAATTCGCCGCTTGTGAAAACTGCAATCGCGGGCAGCGATCCGAACTGGGGCCGCATCCTGAGCGCTGCCGGATATTCAGGCGCAGTGTTCAATCCTGGCGAGGTAGATATTGAGTTGCAGGGAATTAAGGTGTGCCACCGAGGGCTGGCGGCCGAATATGACGAGCGGGCGTTAAAGCACAGATTAAACGAATCGAAGATAGACATCGGGATTGCTCTTACCGGAAGAGGCAAGGGCGAAGCGCGCTTCTTCACGTGCGATCTCACAGAGGGCTACATTCAAATCAATGGCAGCTACAGGACGTAGGATCGCTCTAGTTCTGCTCGCCTTGCCACTTCTGCGAGCGGATCAAACGGCGGATGTGCGGTCTCAGGTGGAAGCGATCGCCAGAGGCTTGAGCGCCGGCGACCCAGCGGCTGCCATGTCGCCATTCGACAAATCGTATGCACATTATGACAAGCTGAGCGATGACTTCGGCGGGTTGACCAGCGCATTTGAAATCGTGAATAACATCAGCGTCGTCGATGAAGAGGACACCGCCGCTGACTCCAAACTCAGCGTGCACTGGACGATCACGTTAAGCGATCTTCAATCGCACTTCACCGAGCAGCGCGCGGGCGACATCAATGTGCGCCTCGTGTTGAAGGATCGGAAATGGAAGATCGTAGAGTTCTCGCCTATCGATGTGTTTGATCCCCAGCCGAAACCTTGGCCCAAGCCGGCGCAGTAACGTGAGACTTACATGCCGGGCCGCGCGTGCGATGCGGTGCTGCCCTCGGTCATACCGAGCACCCACTTGATGGCCTCGAAATACATCTTCTGAATGTCGGGATCATCCCAGGCTTCCTTGGTATGTCCGAGCGTTGAATAAAACACGCGGCCCTTGCCATACATCTTCGACCAGGCGACAGCGAAGTCGTGATCGGTACGGTGGATGCGAGGGTTGTTCTCGTAGTTCAGCTTCGAAGCATCCAGGCTGAGCAGTACGTTTACCTTGTCGCGCGACCAGTCTTTGTCCTGGTAGATTTCGTCGCGCTTGACGAACTCCTTCGGAAAGTGCTTGACTGCGGGAAACGAGGGATCTTCCAGAATGATCGGAGCGTTGAACGTCATCCAGGGATGCTGGTCGAACCAGCCGCCGATCATCTCGCCATACTCGGGCCATTTGTAGTTGGTGTCGAGAGCGGCGTGAATGCCGACAAAGCCTTTGCCATCGTCCTTGATGAACGACATCATGTCGGTCTTCTGATCGTCCGTGAGATCCAGCTCGCCGGTGGTGCTGGCAAACACCAGCGCATCGAAATAATTCAAGGTTTTGACGTTGCGCTCCTTGATTTCTTTCTTGGTGATCAGCTCGGTGTCGGTGCGCAGAGTGGCTTCATAGAGCTTGGTGTCGTGGCCCCATTTCCAGATGTTGGCCATGGCGTCGGGAATCGAATCATGCTCAAAGCCCTTGGTCTCGGCAACCACCAGCACATGCGCCATGCGGTTCGGCGGCATGGTGATTGGTGCGGTTTGGCCGCTGGCTCGATTGAAGTGGGAAGCGCCGCCGGTAAAGAGAACAGCACCAGCCAGTAGTACCGCGAAACGCACGTAGTTCACTTGTGACCTCCTGAAAGGCGAGAAGTTTTGGAGCCGCACCGCGAGGTTTGGCATCTCACAGACAGCTTACTTGAGCGCGCTCCAAAAATACGTTTGAAGACCTTTTTCCATCTCTTTCTTCGATTCCTGTTCCACCTCCATTATTTCGGGCCATTCGCGATGGGGGTGATGGATTCTTCATTTCTATTCCTGCCTTTTGGGAACGATCTGCTGGTGGTCGGGCTGGTAGCCCACAATCATCACGGCTGGCCGTTCTATGTCTTGTCGGCCGTCTGTGGATCGACGCTGGGCGTCTTTCTGTTGGATTTGCTGGCGCGCAAGGGCGGCGAGGCGGGAGTGCAGAAGGTGGCTGGGCAGAAGCGTTTCGAATATTTGAAGCGAAAGATCGGCGAGAAAGGTGGGAGGACTTTGGCGCTCGGGAGCATTGCGCCGCCGCCGTTTCCATTTACGATGGTGGTCGCGGTAAACAGCGCGCTCGGATATCCGAGGGTGCGGTTGTTGTGGACAGTAGCTGCATCGCGGGCGGTGCGGTTCACGATCCTGAGCCTGCTGGCGATCAAGTTCGGACGGACGATTCTGCGCATCGCGAACTCTGACGGCTTCAAGTGGACGATGATTGGATTCAGCGTGTTGTGCATCGTCGGCAGCGTTTTCTCGATTTTGAAATGGGTTCGCAGCAGCCGGCATGCCGCTTAGCCGTCGCGTAGCAGTTGGAGAACTGACTGCGTCTATTAAGAAGATGATGGAATCACAACGGCGCGTTCTGAAATTCGTCTACTTTGTGCTGGGGATCGCGCTGCCGATAGCTGCATACGTTATCTGGTCTAGAACCGACGGCTTCGGACTTGGCAAGAAGTCACAGGTGGACCGGGCCCTCGATATTACGGTGGAAGATAGTTTTCCCGCGAGCGATCCGCCGTCTGCTTGGTAGAGCACAATGCTGATATTTGAGCGGCGCGCCGGCTAGGAAGTACCGTTTGTTCGGAGTGCCTCGCGCTGGCATGAACGTTTGACCTGAAAAGCGCGTTTGTTTCCCGCAGCCACGATGTGGCCTTCGAATTTCGATGTGCCGTTCAGCTCGAGTTCGACTTCTTTCTTCAACGGATGGTCAAAGCTGACAACATCGCCCGGTTCGATGCTCAACAAATCCCGGAGCAGCATTTTCGGCCCATTCAAACGGATATCGGCGTTAAGCTGCGCCCGTTGGATTAAGCGCAGCATTTTCGCGCAATCGGCCGCCGGCGATTCCTGTTTGCCGGGGGAGGACTCTTGTAGCAGCGCTTGTATCGGCCTGGCCGGGATGCCGAGATTCAACACGCCGGCAGCTTCACCCGTTCGAACTTCAAGGCCAATGACCAGCAGTTCTTGATTCGCGGGCATGGAGGCGAGGACTTGCCGGGCGGCGGCCTCATCCTCAATGGCGAAATCGATGGGGCTGACTGCACGCCAGGCAGATTTCAATTCCTGCACCACCATGCGCAGCACCGGGTTGAAGATGCTTCTTTCGATTTCGGTGATTTCACGGTCGATGTTAGCTGGCGATTTGCCGGTTCCGCCCAGCAGGATCTCAAGAATCGGAAAAAGGGCGGTATGCGAAAGTTGCAAGACGAGATTGGCTTCCTGGGGCCGCATTCGGAGCGCAATCGTCGTGACCGGGCGAGGAGCACGGCGCGAGAATTCAGCCCAGGAGAGTTGCTCAATACGTGCGCCATCTATAGAAATGAAGGTGCGTAGATACGCCGAAAGGCTGGAGCCAAGCACCCGTGCGAAGTTCTCATGGATGGACTGCACGGTTCGCAAATGATTGGCTGGAATTCGGCCAGGCCGCCGAAAGTCATAAGGAACAGGAGAAGCCGGCGCGGTAGCCCCGCTAGCCTGGGGGTGGAATGGGGGTCGAGCAGTCATCTGAGGGTTACATCGGCGGAATGCGCGCAGTCCTTTACAAGCTACTGGAATCGATAAACGGAGCCGGAACCGTCCGTGCCCCAAACGACGGCATCGGAGGCAACTGCGATCTGGGCAAGCGAACCTGCAACCTGATCCCAAGCTGCTGTCCCGGGATCGTAACGAAATACCTGGTTGGAGGAATTGATTCCCCAAACGGCGCCATCGAATCCGACGGCGATATGGGCCAAGGTGCCGGACATGGCGTGCCAAGCTGCACTCTGCGGATTGTATTGGTAGACTTGCCCCTGCGATCCGAGAGCCCAGACATTTTCCTTCGAGCCGACTGCAATTTGCGAGAACGTGCCCGAAACGCCATCCCAGTGCCCGGTTGAGGAATCGAAGCGATAACTCTGACCTCCGCTATTCAGCCCCCAGACAGTGCCATCGATTCCGACCGACAGGTGGGCGAGGGTGCCTGGAATCCAGGTCCAGCTTTGCGCGGAAGAATTGAAGGAGTAGATTTGCCCGGAAGCATTGAGGCCCCACACGGAACCATCTCCACCTACGGAGAGTTGAGAGAGATTGCCGGGGACGGAAGTCCAGCCTTGGGCGGCTGGGGTGAAACGATAGATCTGGCCGGAGGCATTCAGGCCCCACACAATCCCGTTGGGTCCGGTGGCCAATTGAGCGAGGCTCCCGGCTACCTGCGTCCAGCTCTGGGTTGGGAGATTGAATTGGAAGATGAGACCGGCACTGTTCAGGGCCCAAACTGAGCCATCTGATGCGAGCGCGAGTTTGGACATCGCGGCCGGCATTGGATGGAGAGCGCCAGCCGTTTCGGTGGGCTGGTTCAGGACCCAGATACCGCCCGAATTATCGAGACCCCAGACGGCGCCATTCGCGGCCGCGGAGATTGTGGCTAAGGAACCGATCCAGGTGCAACTCTGGGTCTGCGCATTATATTGGCAGACCTGGTTAGCGGCGTTCAGGCCATACACAACTCCGCCGGAGCCGACTGCAAGCTGTGTCAAAGCGCCGGCCATCTGATCCCAGGCTTGCGAAAGCTGATTGAAATGAAAAAGAGTCTGATTGGATAGCCCCCAGACATCGCCGTCTGCGCCGACGGCAATTTGCGTGAGGGATCCGGGAGCGGCGATAAAGGTTTGAGTGGCCTGGTTGAACCGGAAGACAGCATGACCTGCGTTGAGTCCCCACACAGCGCCGTCGAAACCGACTGATAACTGCGCCAGCGTGCCGGGAATCTGATCCCAGCCCTGGGTTTGGGTATCGAAGTGATAAATCGACCCGGCACTGTTTAGCCCCCAGACATCGCCGTCACACCCGACCGAGAGTTGAACCAGAGTGCCTCGGATCCAATCCCAGGTTTGCGCATTCGAATTCCAGCGATAGATTTGTCCTCCGGAATTGATTCCCCACACGGCTGTGCTGGAACCCACGAAGACATGGGCGAGATTTCCGGGAATGTAAGTCCAGCTCTCGGTTGCGGCATTCCGCTGATAAATCTCGCCTCCGGCGTTCAAGCCCCAGACGGCGCCGTCCGCGCCAAGCGAGATCTGGCTGAGCGCCCCGGGGACGTTGGTGAAAGACACCGCGGGCGCGGGGGGTGGTGGCGGGGTGGTTCCGGTCCCGGTAATTGCAATGCCTTGCGGAGAACTGGCGGCGCTGTCGGCGAAGCTCAGCGACGCCGAGCGCGTTCCAGCCGCCGACGGTGAAAAGGTGAGGGTTACGCCGCAACTGGCTCCGGCTGCCAGCGTCGAGCCGCAGGTTGTGGTCATCGCGAAGTCCGGGGCATTGATTCCACTGAGCACGATGCTCGCAATGCTGAGCGAGCCGGCGCCGGTATTCGTCAGAGTGATGGTGGCGGGAGCGCTCGACGTACCGATGTTTTGATTTGCAAACGTCACGCTCGTGGGATTGAAGCTGGTGTTCGCGGTCTGTATTCCTGTTCCGGTGAGCGCCACGCTTTGCGGAGAGCTGGCGGCGCCGTCAGTAAACGTCAGCGACGCCGACCGCGTTCCAGGAGCCGACGGCGAAAAGGTGAGAGTGACGCCGCAACTGGCTCCGGCTGCCAGCGTGGAGCCGCAGGTTGTGGTCATCGCGAAATCCGGCGCGTTCGTTCCCGTGAGCGCAATGCTCGAGATGCTGAGAGCGCCAGTGCCGGTATTCGTGAGTGTGACTGTGGCGGGAGCGCTAGGCGTACCGACATTTTGATTCCCGAACGTCACACTCGCGGAGTTGAAGCTGGTGTTAGCAGGCTGCGTCCCAGTTCCGGTTAGCGAAACCGATTGCGGGGAACTGGCCACGGAGTCGGTGAACATTAAGGAGGCGGTACGACTCCCGACGGCCGCGGGAGAAAACGTGATCGACACGGTGCAGTTGGCTCCAGCGGCCAAGACGCTGCCGCAGGTTGTCGCGACCGCAAAATCCGAGGAGTTCGAGCCACCGAGCCAAATGCTTAGGATATTGAGGGCCGCGGCTCCGGTGTTCGAGAGAGTTACAGTTTTGGCGGCGCTGGCAATTCCGATGTTCTGGTTCCCGAAGGCAAGGCTGGTGGGGGATAGAACGGCCGTGGGGACCGCCGAGTTGTTTCCTGTTCCGGTCAAGGCCGTTCTCTGTGAAGTTCCGGCTACGTTGAGCGAGTTGCCCGTTACGGTCAGCGTTCCGCTTAAGGCCCCCGTGGTGGTGGGAACAAAGGCGATTGCGGCAATGCAATCGGCACCGGCGGCTAGGGTAGAGGATGCCGAACAGTCCGAGTAGCCGGAGCTTTTTTGAGCGAAATTGGCGCTCAAGCTCACGGCGCTGAGATTCAAAGTCTGAGTACCAATATTCGAGACGGTGACGAATTGTGCATTACTTGCCTCGCCGACACTGATGCTCGGAAATGTCAGGGCGCTGGATGCGACGGTCACCTTGCGGACGACGTTGTTGCTAGAGTCAGCGATGTATAGATTGCCGGCCGCGTCCAGAGCCAGATTCTGCGGATTGGTCAGCGCAGCAGCGGTAGCGCTGCCGCTATCGCCACTGTAGCCGCTGCTTCCCGTTCCGGCCACGGTTTCGATCATCCCCGAAGCCACGTTTACTTTGCGAATGACGTTCGCGGCGAGATCGGAGATATAAATGTTCCCGGCCGCGTCGACCCGGACGCCTGTGGGATTCGTGAGTTCGGCAGCAGTAGCGGGACCGAGGTCGCCTGCATAACCGGCGCTGCCGTTTCCCGCGACCACGTTAATGATGCCGGCTGTATTTACCTGCCGAATGATAAAGTTGCCGCTATCGGCGATATAGACGTTCCCGGCCGAATCGACGGCAACGCCGGTCGGATTATCTAAGATTGCGTTTGTGGCCGCAGCTCCATCGCCGATCCCGTCGGTTCCGCCTCCGGAACCACCGCCCGCGACGATTGTGATGACTCCGGTGGAGGCGCTTACCTCACGCACCAGCCCATGAAAGGAATCGGCTATATAAAGATTTCCAAGTGCATCCACCGCAACGTCGTTGGGTCCGGAGAGAACCGCGCTGGTGGCGGGTCCACCATCACCATAAGAATCCGTGCCGGCTTGGCCGTTTCCTCCCCCGGCAACAGTCGTGATGATGCCGGTAACGGCATTCACCTCGCGGATGCGGCCGTTGCCTTGGTCGGCGATATATAGGTTGCCGGCGCCATCGAGCGCCACGCCAGTTGGATTGTTTAAGTTCGCCGATGACGCAGCTCCTCCATCGCCGGAAGAGCCGGGGGCACTGAGAGTTCCTGCAACGATGCTGAGGGTGCCGCCTGAAACCGCGACCTTTCGGATGACCTGGTTGATGGAGTCCGCGATATAGATATTGCCGGATGTATCCACTGCTACGCCTTCGGGATTGAATAGTGTAAGTGTTCCGAACGTTCCAGCGACAGTGGTGATGATTCCCGGCGTGAGGGTCATCTGCGGCGCCAGACCGATTCCGTACAGCAAGGTGGTTCCGAGCAGGGTTCCGGATTGATTTTTGATGATGAGTGCATCCTGGCGTAAACCGGCGGACTTCGGCGAGAACGTGATGGAGATGGTGCAAGTGGTGGTAGAACCTACGGCGCAGGAGGGAGTTTGCTTCGTGAACTCGGCGCCGTAAGTGAGAGAAAACGAAGGTGCAGCCGAAAGACCGGAGAAGGAGTAAGTGATGATGACAGGGGTCGACGAGCTACTTACTACCACCTGACCGAAGCTCTGCGACTGCGGAATACCTGAACACTGTGCGGGCGGAGGGAAAGTCGCCGCCAACAGAAGAGTGGAGACGGCGAAGCCTTTGCCGTACGGAAAGCGTGCCCTTTGCCCGTTTTGTGCAACTTTGAACATACTTTAAACAACCTTCGGGGCTTTTAAATAACTTCGGGGACGCTGCTCACGCGTCTATATCGCGGGCAGCCGCCGCTCTCTATTACTTTTCACATCGGCACTGCACAGCGGCACTTTAGTGCGCATTTAGGTGAGGATAGTGTGGGAAAAATTTTCAGGTTTAGCTGTGACTGGAATCGCGCGGGGGCGGCGGAGGGGTGCGGCGGCGCGGTTTCATGATGCGGTTGAGACACTTCGAGCGCAGACGACGCTTACGACTTCGGCGTCGAGGTGCTTAAGCGGCTTTTTGAGCTTGCGTCGGAGTGTTTTCGCGGGTCGTGGCGATGATGCCCTCGAGTTTCGCGTTCGAAGTGAGGACAAATTGGTGGTCGACTTTGGCCTCGGCGAGCAAAACGGCAAATTGATGAAGGTCCTGCTTGCGTTTTTCAGCGGATTCGCGGCGGGATTCGGCGGCTTCTTGGCGCTTCTGCGATTCGAACCCAATTTCCCTCTTCCTTTGCTCGGCTCTGAGCTTTAGGAGATTGTTCAGGGCCGTGTGGAAGGCACGGTCGTGGGTGGTTTGGTAGCGGAGGAAGAGCGCGAGCTGCTTTTGCTGCTGTTCGAGAGTTAGTTCCTCGTCCGTGGCGCATTGGTCTTGTAAGTAGAGGGCGCGTTTGCGAAGCCAGTAGCTCTGAGCCATCTTTTCCACAAGAATGGATTCGGTCATGGTGGCGGGCTGATGCTCGAAGCAAAGGCCGGAGAGGACGTGGTCGTACTCGTCCTGGTCCTCGAAATCGAGGACGGTGAAGGATGCGCCGGTGAGGCCGTATTTGAAATTGTTTTGACACGAGGCGGCTTTGCCGGATTCGGTTTTGGGGCCGGTGGAGTGCTGAGAATTCTGTTGATTCGCGGAAATTTGGGCTTCGGTGGCCATGAGTGCTCCTGGACTTGATTTCGTAAACCGCTCCTTGACAGTCGCGGCTCAGAAATGAAAACGCCGGAGCAGCCACAGCGGGCGTCCGGCGTTTTCGAAGATAGTAGAGGCTAAGCGGCTTCTTAGTTAGAGTGTAACATGCAGGAAAAAGCGATTTGGGGTTAAGTAGTTTAGAATCAATTAAGTCCGCGTTGTGACTCTGTAAGGGAGCACCGCAAACTTCGGTTCTGCGGTCGGTTCTGAGGGCTGAGAAGTCAAGCCATAATAGTTGAGAGGTGCAATGCAATGACGATCGTTTTGAAGCCCGAGCAGGAAAGGGTCATTCAGCAGGCTATTGAGTCCGGGGTGGTGGGGTCGGTGGACGAATTCATCGATTCGGCGGTTCGGGCGCTAGCGCCTCGTGATATGGGATTCGATAAGGCAAGAGCCCGGGTTGCCGGCGGGCGGATCCGCGAACTTCGCAAGGGCGTAAAGCTTGACTTGGACGGAATGTCAATTAGGGAGTTCGCGCATATCGGGCATAAGTATTGATGGACGCATTTATACTCGACGTATCTGCACCTAAGTAGTCGGCAAGCCGTGTGCACTGATGATCAGTGTCTTTCTTAGTCATTCGAGTAAAGATAAGCCGGTTGTCCGGGAACTGGCCGAGTTTCTGGAACGAGACCCGGGGGGCGGGGAAGGCGTAGCGCGAAGCTTCATACGCGACGGCGAGGAATATCTTTCGCATTGGGCTCGCTGCCGCGAAGAGCGCGAAGCTGCTCGTAAGCGGCCTGGCGCACGAGGGCTTCAAGACTAGATGCACAGCTTCCGTATCAGTGGCTGCGCCGCAAGCGACCTTTGCCTCTTTGAGGAGCTTGTCGTCGATATCGAGCGTCTTCTTCACATCTACAAATATGCCAGAAAAGTATGACTAGTGAGCTGTCCCAGCGATTGGGTTAGCAATGATTCTGCGCCGCGGATGTGAGTAAGACCAGCGGAAGGGCTTGGCGACTTTAGCGTATGCGCGAATGTACTTGCGAATCTTGCGGCCCAAGTCGGCGACGGAAGTAAAGATGCCACGCGCCAGGAGATCTCGCTGGATCTTGGCGAACCACAATTCCACTTGGTTGAGCCACGACGAGTAGGTTGGCGTGAAGTGGAACCGCACCTTCGGATGGCCGGCTAGGAATTGTTGAACGGCTGTGGTCTTGTGCGCAGAGAGATTATCGAGCACGATGTGGATCTCCTTCGCCCAGCGCGCACGCTTGACCAGATCCGAGACGAAAGCGATGAACTCGTCACTGGTGTGGCGTTTCGCCGTTTTGCCCTGTACCTTGCCGGTCTTGACATCCAGTGCGGCATACAAGGACAGCGTTCCATGCCGGTAATATTCAAATCCATGCCGTTCGGCCCGGCCCGGTGATAACGGCAGCACCGGGTCCATGCGGTCGAGTGCCTGAATCGCAGTCTTCTCATCCACGCAAAACACCGCCGCGTGTTGCGGCGGTTGCAGATATAAGCCGATGATGTCGGCTGCTTTTGTCTCAAAGTCGGGATCGTTGCTCGCCATGTAGCGCTCCAGGCGGTGGGGCTGCAGCCGCGCTTGCGCCAGAATGCGATGCACGCTCGATTTACTCAC
>DATJUG010000047.1:0-64756 GCA_035502635.1 Bryobacteraceae bacterium | reverse complement strand
CACATGCAATGGCTCAAGAAAAAAGCCGAAGCCGCAGCCACAAGCGCACAGGGCGTATGGTGCCCGTTGTGCGCGAATGGGAATAATCTGTGCGCCCGCCAGTGGGTGCAAGTCGTCGCCAACCAGCAGGGCGAGTGCATCGCCGCCTATGGACCCACCAATGAACAGCTCATCGCCCGCGCTGCCGAGTCGGACCAGCGGCCTGAGTTCGTCACTCGCATAATTTCGTTTGTCAACGGCGTCCCGCCCGCTTACGAGTGGGCCTATCCGAATGACATCCAGCGCTACGAACAAACCGTCGGGATGCAGCAGTTCACCTACTCCGGCTGGCTCCAGCAAATCGAGGCGGAAAAGGTCGCAGGCGACGGCCATGTCGCGCCTTACATCACAGCTCTGCTGCCGGAATGAACGCAGCCGTACCGAGTGTCTCGGTTATTCGGGTTAATAGCGGAACCGCGGACGCCGATCTCCGTATAAAGCAATTGGAGGCGTAATGGCGGATTCGCGAGAGGCGCTGCGGCAATTGCGCAAGGCGCCAGGGTTCACAGCGACGGCGGTGATCACACTGGCGCTTGGGATCGGAGCAACGACTGCGATCTTTACACTGGTTGACCAGGTATTGCTGAAATCGCTGCCGGTGACGAAGCCGGAAGAGCTGTGGAGGATTGGGGACGAGATTCGCTGCTGCAATTGGGGTGGATATACCCAGGGAGATGATAACGATTTTTCGCTGTTCTCGTGGGAGGCATACAAGAACTTTCGCGAGCACACTCCGGAGTTCGCCGATTTAGCGGCGCTGCAGGCCGGCAATGCGCCACTCGGCGTCCGTCGAGCGGGCTCACAGGCGCAGGCGGATACACGGAATGGCGAGTATGTGTCTGGAAATTTCTTCAGGACCTTTGGCGTGCGCCCCTGGATCGGCCGTTTGATGACGGACGCGGACGATGAGGAAGGCGCGCCGGCAGTGGCCGTAATGAGCTATCACATCTGGCGCGAGAAGTACGGCTCCGACCCCTCTGTGGTGGGCGCCAGTTATCTGATCAATGGGCATCCGTTCACGGTGATCGGCGTGGCGGCGCCCGGATTTTACGGCGCGAAGCTGGCAGGGTGGGGCATGCCGGATATTTGGTTGCCTCTCACGAAGGAGCCCATGATAGATGGAGACACCTCGCGGCTGAAGAGGCCTAACAGCAACTTCTTCGATCTCATCGGGAGAGTGCGTCCGGGAGTGAATCCGAAGTCGCTTGAAGCAAAACTGAAGGTGGAATTCCATGACTGGCTGGCGAGCCACGTGCCGGATATGGAGCCAAGAGAGAAGCAACTCTGGCGGCAGCAGACGGTGCATTTGACTCCTGGCGGCGCAGGTGTCGCGGTCATGCGGGATGACTATCAAGATGGATTGAAGCTGCTGCTCATCGCCGCGGGTTGCGTGCTGCTCGTCGCTTGCGCCAACCTCGCGAATCTGATGCTGGCGCGCGGGCTGAAGGATCGCTCGCAAATATCGATCCGCGTAGCAATGGGTGCTTCGCGAGGCCGACTGGTCCGCAAGGCACTCACCGAGTCCGTGATTCTGGCGATCGTCGGAGGACTTTTGGGCATCGGCGTCGCGTATGCCGGTACCAGGTTGATTCTTCATCTTGCGTTCCAGATCGGAGGCCCGAATAATTATGTGCCGATCGATGCGACGCCCTCCTGGCCGGTGCTGCTGTTCGCATTCGGAGTGTCGGTCGCCACGGGCCTGATTTTCGGGATGGCTCCCGCGTGGATGACGTCGCATGTCGATCCGGTGGAGGCGCTCCGCGGCGCCAACCGTTCCGTTGGTGGCGGCGGTTCGTTGGCGCAAAAATCGCTGGTGGTCGTGCAGGCCGCGATGTCGTTGGTACTGTTATCCGCAGCGGCTCTGCTGGGCGAAAGCTTGCGCAATTTGGAGCACCAGAATTTCGGGTTCGAAACTCAGGGCCGGTACATCGCTTGGATCAATCCGATCCTCAGCAGTTACAAGCCGGAGCAAATGGAGCCGCTGTTCCGCCGAATCGATGAGCGCCTACTGCAGATTCCCGGCGTGCGGATGGTGTCGCCGGCGCTCTATGCGCCCATGACGGGCGATAGTTGGAACGATGGCGTTCGCATAGAGGGCAGGCCCGAGCCCCCGGCCAAAGAAGACACCACCGCCTCCTGGTCGCGGGTGATGCCGGGGTTCTTCGAGACAATCGGCGCGAAGATTGTGCGCGGACGGCCCATTACGGAGCAGGACACTGAAACGACGCGGAAGGTGGCGGTGATCAATCAGGCCTTTGCGAAGAGATTCTTCAAGAACCAAAACCCGATTGGGCAACATTTCGGGCCTGACAAAATCAAATATTCCGCAACTTACGAAATAGTCGGCGTCACCAACGACATACGGTATTTGACCTACCGTTACAAAGAGCCCGTGCGCCCGATGTTTTGGGTGCCGGAGACACAAACCGTGCAGTACGACGATCCGGCCTGGCTGAGCGGCGAAATCTGGTCGCACTACTTATACAACATCGTGATCTGGGCCCCTGGCAATCCGCCGGGAATGGAAGAACATGTGCGCAAGGCGCTGGCGAGTATCGATCCTGACTTGGTGCTCTACGGAGTGGACCCCTACAACCGAATCCTGAGCGCCGATTTTCAGCGAGAAAACATGCTCGCCACACTGACGACTTTGTTCGGCGTGCTTGGGCTGGTACTGGCGGCGGTGGGATTGTACGGAGTGATGGCCTACACCGTAGAACAGCGAACCAGCGAGATTGGTTTGCGGATGGCGCTAGGGGCGGATCGTGGAGGTGTGGTCAGCATGGTGTTGCGCGGCGCTTTTTCGCAGGTAGGGATTGGGCTCGCACTTGGCATTCCGTCGGCGATTGTGGCCGGGAGGCTGATGACCCGTCAGCTATTTGGCGTTAAGCCAAGGGATCCAACGATGCTCATGCTTGCAACGTTGCTGCTCTGCTCCGCAGCTTTGCTGGCATCGGTTATTCCCGCTTCGAGAGCTGCAGCCGTGGAGCCGATGGTTGCGCTGCGGAACGAGTAATCGCGCTCTTCGCGATCGCTTAACCTGCAGCCCCGTCGGGTTTCGCGCCTGGTGATGATGAAGCCGGCCGCTTTCGGCTAGCCCGCCGCAAGTCCTCGCAGGTTCCAACCGCAGATGCGGCTCGCTTCCAGCTTGTTGCCGTCTGGCCCCGGCCAGTGCGTCTCCAGACTGAGGAAGCCCGAATATCCGTCGGCGCGCAGCGCGGCGATTTGACCCTTCCAGCGCACGTGCCGAGTGCCTAATGGACCCCATACCGGCTTATCCCCTTCCATGTGGCAATCCTTCGCATGAACATGCGCGATGCGCCTCGGCAACAGCGAATAGCCGAGCGGAAACGGATCTTCGCCCGCCACCAACGCGTTTGCGGGATCCCAGACGACCTGCAGATTGGGGTGTGGGATGAGAGCGAGAATGCGGCCTGTCTCGGCCGCGGTCGCGATGTTACACGCATGCTCGTTCTCCAGGCCAATCACCAGTTCTTGTTGCGCAGCCGCATCCGCCAGATCGCTCAACGCGCGCACAATGGCCTCCTGGCAAGCGTCCGGCTCGACCGTTCGCCAATACGAAAAGACGCGAACGATGCGCGCGCCGAAAAATTTCCCCAGCGCGAAGGCGCGCTCGGTCAGTCGCGGCTGATCTTCAAAAGTATGCCTGGACGCAAAAACATCGTGCTGAAAACGGCTGTCCAACTCCGGCCCATTCGGGAGCACGCATTTGAGCAATGGGGACGCGATCGAAACAACCGGCAGCCCCGCCGAGTCGAGCGCATCCTTGGCTTGCTTCAACTCGTCTTCGCTGAGATCGAGAACGTTCCTGCCATTGACGACGCGTAGCTCAGCGGCCGTCATGCCGATCTCTTTCATAACCGGGATGGCTTCGGCGAGGCTGGGTGAGAACTCGTCCGTAATAGCCGCGATGGGTATCTTGGGCTGCACGGTTCCTATACTAAGGGTATGTTCTTCCGGCAGAAACCGAAGGTTCCGACTTTCGCCGAGCGCGTCGAGCTTTTGAGAAATGCCGGATTCACAACTCAGAGTCTGCCCGACGGCCGCGTGAAGATCACGAAAAACGGAGTCGGAGCAATCGTAGGAGACGAGGGGAAGAATCAGCCACGCATGGAGAGAGCTGGCATTCTCGTGGGCTCAGAGATTGCGACGCTACTGAATGGCGGATATCAGATGTTCCTGGAAACTCCCTCCGGACAGCGCTTTCCCGCAACCGCGGAGCAGCTCAAAGCGCTGCATGAATTCGAGGAAGATGTGCGAGCGGCGCTGGGCATGGTGGATCTGTACAACACTTCTCTCGGCACCACCAGCCCGAAGCATATGTACGATCGCGTTTTCAAACGCGACTCCGGCCACCAGCCGAAGCCCTGGGAGAAGAAGGAACATCGCGTCGTGCCGCCGAATACGAAAGGTTCACTGCACCTTTAGGTTCAATAGCCGCCGCATTTCGGTGAACGGCAATACGGCGAACTGATCGGCTCCAGCTAAGTTAGGAGCAAACGCTTCCACGGGTATTTTGCGCGCCTCCGCGGCGCGGCCGGCACGATCCAGAGATGCCGCGAGCATGGCACGAGCGCGCAAATCTGCTCCTCCGGATTGTTGAACAAGCCTCTGCCACTCCGCAACCGCCTCCGGATAATGGGCGCTCAGAAACAGCCCATAGGCTAGCACCGCGTGCTTGATGGCTTCATCGAGCGGCGATCCAGTCACCTGCGCGCGCCACTGATCCAAAGGCTCATCGCTCTCTGCCATCAAAATAGCGATCGCGGCAAACAGCTTTGGCACCGGCGCTTTCGCAAGCTGCACAGCGAGCGCGGCGTTCTTCTTCGCGCCGATAACATCTTTGCCCATCAACTGCCAAACAGAGCTTTGGGAAGCGGCGAGCGAGCGCAAATCGTCTTGCGAGAATTTATTGCGCGCGAGATATTGAACGCCCTCGGCGGGCGATTTTGAAATTGCGATCCAGTTGGCTTGTGCCAAATACAGCAGCGGATCGTTGGCGGCTGCGCGTTCCTTCAAGTAATTTGAGAACACCGCGTTGGCGCGCCCTGGATCACCCATCAGCAGGCTACACACCGCAAGCTGGGGCAGCACTGCAGGGCTGTTATCGATGCCGGTAAAGATCTTCTCCGCCTCGGCGAATCGCCGGGTTTCGAGCAGCCCTTCGGCAAGCTGGGCGCGGATATTCACGTTTCCCGGGCTGAGCTCCAGCGCCCGCTTCAGCAAGCGCTCGCCTTCAGCGGCATTATTTTGAAGGAAGCGCTCGGAGCCGAGCGTCGCCAATGCATCGACGTCATTCGGCGCAAGCTGCAAAACCGCAGCCGTGGCATTTGCCTGTTGCTCCAGCGGCGCGTGCGATGTTCGGGCAACTAGCGCGCCAAATCGCACCTTGTCCAGCGGAGTGAATGCATCGCGGTGAGCAGCGGCGGCTGAAAGTACGGGTGCAAGATTTTGGTCTCCAGCCTGATTGAGCACCTGCGCGAGGACCAGGTAAGCGAGCCCGAAGCCCGGATCGGCGTTCACCGCTGCGTTAAGCATCTGCGCTCGCGTTTGCAAGTTAGGCGACCCCGCCGCAACCGTATAAGCCTGCCAGGCGCGATCATTCCTGGTTGAAAATTCAGTGGACTGCGGATCGATGCGTTTTGCGAGCGCGTTTACCGCGGCCAGCACTCCGTCCGACGACGGCAGATTGACATCTCCGGAGGACGTGATGCGTTGCGTTGACAGGTTGGTCACGGTCATTTGTATGTTGATGCGACCCTGACGGTCTTCTACCGTTGTCCGGAGAACCTGCGTTGCGCCGTGTTGATAAGCGCCCGAGTCGCCATTTGCGAGAACGGCCGCAATATGATGTGAAGTCGCGAGATCTTGTTCGAGCACGAGCGCAATGCCGAGCGACATCCACTCCGACTTCGGATCGGTGATCAAGATATTCGCCGGAATGATCGCCGCGCGCTCAAGAGAACTCGTCTGGTTGCGCGAGCAACTCGACGCGAATATCAGCAATGCGATGAGAACGGCGCGGGATTTGCGGCGCAGGACGGCCAGGCCTCTATAAAGGTCTCGGGTTTTCCGCAATCAATTGCTTGAACGCAGGATCGGTCTTGAGCGTAACGAACTCCGGCATGTCGGGGATCTTCTTGCGGTCTTTCACGCCTTCTTCGAGCGCTTTCCGCAGATAGATCAGCGCCCGGTCCTTCGCGCCTTGCTTGGCGTACATCTTCGCCAGATACAGATGGAACGTAGCTCTTTCCTCAACCGTGCGCTCCTGCATCATGGTGCCGAAGCCGCTGTGATGCTCGAAGACGTCGGGATCGAGAGTTAGCGCCTGTTCGTAATAGGAAGTCGCGTGCTTGTAATCCTTGCGGCCAAAGTACGCCGCCCCCAGATTGGCGTAGATGGATGCGCTCGGAGGCGAGTACTTCAAGGCGCGGTCGTAACAACGAATCGCCTTGCGGTAATTTTTTTGCGCGTAGTAAATTGTCCCGAGATTGTTGATGGCTTCCGGATATTTCGAATCCAGCTTGATGGCAAGCTCATAGTTTTTCTTTGCCAGGTCAAGCAGCAGAAGCTGGTGGAAGGCGATTCCGATCTTGTTGGCGATCACCGGGGAATCCGGGCTCTCGCGGTACGTGTCGATGGCTTCGCGATACATCTTGCGCGCCATGTAGATATCGCCGCGCAGCTCGGGCGTGATGGGCGGGCGTGAAACCACATCGGGCTGGTGTGGCAGCGACGCCGAAGCACGCAGATCGGGTGAGGAGATTGGCTTCTGTTGGGCGAAACTGCCCAGCGGAATCAGGGAAACAGCTAAACAGCAGCAGGCAAAACGGGCACGCGAGAAAGAGATCATCGTGCGACCCCCCTGTCTGATTACTATATACCTTTTCGCTCCAGCGCGGGCAAGCGAAAAGTTTCAGTGGAAAATGCTCTTCAGTTTGTCAAGCAGCCCAGGCTTCTTGGGAGGCTTCCCTGGCGGAGGCGGGAGATTCTGAGCAATGGGATTTTGCCCCGCCGCTGGCGTAGTGGATTGCGTCAGGACGGTGGATGGGGTAACGGGTTGAGGCGCGGGTGCACTCTCCCAGCCGGCAACTTCGGTGTCGCCGCCCTGGTGCAGCGGACAGAACTGCGTGGGTTGCGTGCCGAGCAGATAGTACTCAGTGACGGTCTTTGGACAGGCGCTGGTCGCAAGCTCGCCGGTGTCAGCATCCACTTGAGCGCTGACCACACCGTCGGGAACATCAAACTGGCCCACATCGCGATAAGCGCGATGCTTGTGGGCGCGCTTCATGAACTCGGTCCAGATGGGAAGCGCAGCTTTCGCGCCTTCCATGTGCAGGTCCTGGTAATCGTCCCGCCCTACCCAGACGATGCACAGCAGCTTGGTGGTAAAGCCGGCAAACCAGGCATCGTGCGAAGTGCCGGTTTTGCCGGCCGCCGGCAGCGTGAATCCGCGTGCTCGAACGCCGGCGCCCGTGCCGCTGCGAAGCACTTCCTGCATCAAACTGACCATCAGGAAATTCACGCGCGGATCGAGCACCTTCTTAGTCTCCGGTTCGGATTGCCAGATATCGCGGCCGGACTTGTCGTCGATGCGCGACATCATCCGCGGCGACACCATCACGCCCTTATTTGCGAACAGCGTGTAGGCCCCGGCAATCTCCATCGGAGTCACGTCATAGGATCCCAGCGCCATAGCGGGCGTGGCGCGAATATCTTCGAGACCGGCTTTATGCGCCAGTTCCGCCACCGCGTCATATCCGGCCGCCTGTGCAACTTCCACCGCGGGCACGTTCAGTGACTTGGCGAAGGCCGTGCGCATGGTCACGTCGCCAAGCCATTGGTTGTGGTGATAATCGACCGGCTCGTAGGTCTGGCCCCCGAAGTAGAAAGTTTGCGGCGAATCATCGAACACGGTGGAAGCGGTGAGCGGTGTCGTTCCCTCGGTCAGCCCGGTATTGAGCGCTGCCGCGTAGACAAACGGCTTAAATACGCTGCCCGACGGCCGCTTGGCAACCACGTGATTGAGCTGGCTCACGCCATAGTTCTTGCCGCCGATCAGCGCTTTCACTTCCCCGGTATGCGGGTCCAGGCAGATCAAGGCAACCTGCGGCTCTTCGAGCACTACCCCTTCTTTGTGGCGCTTCGCAATCAGGGCGTCGATCTCCCGCATGCCCAGCGCAACCGATTCGGCTGCGTCACGCTGCAGATCGGGGTCGAGCGTGGTATAGATTTTCGAACCGGTGTCCTGGAAGTCGCGGTCGTGAAAATCATCCGCCAACCGCTCATTCACCAGATCGACAAAGTATGGCGCGTCCGCCGACTCAATGCCTTGCCGCGCGATCACCATGGGAGCTTGGCAAGCCGCCTCATATTGCGAGGTCGAGATGTAGCCATTGTCGAGCATCATCTTGAGCACAACATTGCGGCGCGCTTTGGCGCGATCCGGCCAGCGCACGGGATTGCGGAAACTCGGCTCCTGAATCAGGCCCGCGAGAGTCGCCGCTTCGGGAAGCGTGAGTTGCCGGATGCCTTTGCCGAAATAAGCCTGTGACGCTTCGCCGAAGCCACGGATGGCGAACGAGCCTCGGCGTCCCAAATCGACCTGATTGGCGTAGTATTCCAGGATCTTTTGCTTGGAAAGCTTGCGCTCCAGGTGAATGGTGATCAGCGCTTCATCGAATTTGCGCGCCCACGTTTTGCGGCTGTCGAGCCACAGCATGCGTGCGAGCTGCTGCGTCAAGGTCGACGCGCCTTCCGCCTGGCGGTGTTCCCTAACGTCCACCATCACAGCCTTCACAATGCGAACCGGGTCCAGGCCCGAGTGCTGGAAGAAGCGCTTATCTTCGGCCGAGATGAGCGCCTGGACCAGAACCGGCGGAATATCGTCGTATTTGACCAAACGCCGCTTCTCGCGATTCTTGTCGTACATGCTGCTGAGCAGCTCCGGTTCGAGCGTGTATTCAGTTCGCGCCGTGTTGTCGCTGAGCGCGATGATGGATGAAATCTTGCCGTCTGCAAACCGCAGGACGCCGGGCTCCGAGCTCGAGCCCGCGTAAGAATGCGAACCGGGGAAGATCTCAATCGCATTCGGCCGCAAATGGAACCAACCCATGGGATTGGTTCGCCCGTCTTCCACATAGCCGCTCTCGCGCAACCTGGCTGCGAATTGCAGCGGCGTACCCAAGTCACCGACGCCCACCACCTGCGGTGCCGCGTACAGCAACGAGGAGTTCGGGAACGGTCCTTGTGTGAGTTTCTCGTCGGTCAGGCGCGCATACTTCGCGTAGTAAAACCAGACCACGATGCACAGCGCGGTGAAAACGGCGAGGGAGCTGAATAAAAGAATTTTGGCGGCTGGGCGCTTTGAGGCGGACCGCGTAGAACGCGCCTTCGGGACTTTGATGCGAACGGGCAAATAAATGGCCTAGAAAGGACTCTCAACCACTTGGACGCCCGGCACCACCCTGCGTTACCTTCGGGCTTGATAATACGATTCTAACTCTTTCCAGATGTTGTCGTCGTGCGGCTGCCAATCCGGCAGTTGACGTCCCGTAATTTGCAGTTCTTCGATACTCAAGGTGCCGTGTCCGAAGGGACAAATCAACTCAGTCTTGGGGCGCCCGAAGATCACCATGTGTCCCCACGACCCGCTGGCGATCGGCATGATCAAGCGCCGCATGCACGTGCGGCAGCGGCGGCGATGATCCGAAAGGATAACGGCGAATAAGCCGGCGCCGATTAACCACACGCCCAATGTCGCAAAGGTGAACAGCATGTCGTTCAAAAACAAAGGCGGAGGGGGGCCGAAACGCGGTAGCGGAGGAGGCGGCTCGGGATAGAAATAAACCAAGGCAAGTTGTAGTACGCACACGGCTCCGGCAGCTCCCGCGAGCTTGGCCAACAGATAGAGCCAGTACTTCATTACGGTTATTAGACTCCTTTCGATTCGAGGAGGTTGCTACGGCCGCCACTAACTTCTGAGCAAGTTTCTGGCCAAGAAAAGCACGTTGGCCGGGCGCTCGGCCAAACGCCGCATAAAGTACGGGTACCAGGCGTCACCATAGGGAACGTACAGGCGCAGGCGGAAGTTCTGCCCCACCAGCTCGCGCTGGAGATCGCGCCGAATCCCATACAGCATCTGAAATTCAAAACGGTCATGAGCGATGTTTTGTTCCCTGATATGCCGTAGCGCCTGGCGGATTATTTTCTCATCGTGACTTGCGATGGCTGGATATGTTCCTTCGTCGAGCAGCAGCTTCATCAGCTTGACGTAGTTCGCATCCACATCCGTTTTGCCGGGGAAGGCGGCCGACGCGGGCTCGTTGTACGCCCCTTTGCAGAGCCGCACAGGGATGTTTCGCTCCGACAGCATGCGGATGTCCTCTTCACTGCGGTAAAGATAGGCCTGGATGACGGCTCGAACCAGGCCCGGGAAACGCTCTTGCAAAGAGGTCACTACTTTGAGCGTGCGGTCTGTATAGTCGCTCGATTCCATATCGATCTCGATGCGGCTCTTCATCGCCGCGGCGCGTTCCACCAGCGCCGCCACGTTGTCGCAGCAAGCCTCTTCGGAAAAATCGAGTCCAAACTGCGTCAGCTTGATGGATACGGTCGCAGGCAATTGTTCGCGCTCGATCTGGTTCAATGCGGCGAGATACGCCTCACGGGACTGCGCAGCCTCCTGCAAGGACTTAACATTCTCCCCGAGGAAATCGAGGGTCCCCAGCATCCGATCCCGCAACAATTTTTTGAGCACCAGGATGCCATCGGCCAGCGTGCTGCCTGCGATAAAGCGCGAGGTGAGTTTGCGCGAAATGGGCGAGCGCTCCATCCAGTGGCGCAGCCAGCCTTGTTCTGAGAGGTGCAGAAGGGTGCGGCGCAGCATTGAACTTTTAGTAGTGGGATATTGGCCCGATCAGTTTCCAATAAAAACTGAACCAGATCACGAATAAGACAGCCAGCGCGACCGTCGCCATACGGAATCGAAGCCAAAGGCCCTTCGGGAGGTGGCGCCACGTGCGTACGGTAGTGACCACGCTCCAGAGGGACAGCAGAATCGCGAGGCCAACGACCAGGTTGACGATCAGAAACACGGTGTCGAATGCGTCCGATGGTGGAAATACAGCCGGTCCGCTAACTTTGCCGGCGAAAACGAGGAGCACAATCGCGATTGCAATCCAGAGAAGGCCCGCGCTGGCCTGAACGGCTCTGAGCCGGCGCAGAGGCAGTTCGTCGGGAGCAAGGCGCTTACGCTGTATGAAGCGCAGAGCCGCGGCCCACATCACGCAAATCAAGCTGAACAGGCACAGCGCAATGGCCCATAGGTTCAGCTGAGACTCGGCGTACCAGGGTACTCGCTCATATTGAGCCGCGGGAAAGCCTGGCGCCAGCCGCGCCACGCGGCCACTTGCATCGCGGATAGCTGCCAGATACGACTGCCCTTCCGGGTAGACCCAAAGGTCGCGCCCAGCGGGCTTCCAATGGATGGTCTGTCCGCTGATCGACTTGGACTCGCTCAGCACCAGGTTGCCGTCCTTGTCTGCAGAGGCCGCGCGCTGATTGAGCAGGTTCAAGAACTGCAAACGGTTTTTGATGCCCCGGCGCGTAGGCCAGTACGTGCCCGTCACCTCCCTTACCGGAGTTCCTTCCGCTTTCGGAACGGTGGGAGGCGTCTGGGCGGGTCCGAAGTAGCGGTCTACAAATTGATTGAAGAACTCGGCTCGCTCGATGCTGACGCCGCGGCCGCTACCCGCCGTGTTGTAGGAAAGGAAGAATGCGGTCTTCGATTCCGGCTGAATGAGGAACTCGCTGTGATAGGCAATCAGGTCGCCGCCGTGGCCGATCCAGCGTGTACCGTCGCGCCGCTCCTCATAAAAACCGAGGCACATGGCGGGAGATTTGGGATTGCTCTGGAACTGTGGCGTCCACATCTCCGCTAGTGTTTGGGATTGAAGGATGCGCTTCCCATCCAGCTCGCCGCCGTGCAGAAGTGCAAGCCCAAAGCGGATCATATCGGCGCCGGTTGTAGTAAGAGCTCCCGCTGGGGCCGGCGAAACCACTTCGAACGGGAGCATCTTCTCCCCCGCGGTCGCATAGCCAGCCACGGGATGCACCGGCCAATTCTTCGGCAGCGGTTGGTCGAAGGAAGAATGCGACATGCCGAGGGGCTCGAAGATGTGGAGCCGAACGTAATCTTCGTAGCGCTGACCGCTGACGCGCTGGACCACGTACCCGGCCAGCCCTGCGCCGTAATTCGAATAGGCTGGGATCTCGCCGGGCGGGAAGATTTGGGCCGGTTGATTCTCGACGAGATATCGCCGCAGCGGGATCGGCGCGGCGGGAGACTTGCGGATCAAATCGCGAACCTCTTCTTCGAATCCGGGACGATGCGTCATCAGATCTCGCAACGTTACGGGTTTGCGCCATGGCTCGCGGATCCGGAAGTCGAGATATTGATTGACATCTGAGTCAAGGTTCAGCTTGCCCTGTTCCTTGAGCTGCATAACCGAGATCCAGGTGAAGAGCTTCGAAATCGAGCCCGGACGGAACCCGCTGACGTCCGGATCGACGGGCGTCTTCTTCTCGACATCGGAATAGCCGTATCCTTTCTTCAGCAGCACCTGGGTGTCGCGAAGAACCACCACCACCGCGCCTGCTTCATCGCTGCGATCCAACTGAATGGGGACGAGACCATCGACGAAAGCGGTCAGGTCTTCGGTAGTGAGCGGCCGCACGGCCTCGCCTCGCTTCGGTGGGACCGCCGGAGCGTTTGTTTCATTCGGTCGAGGAGACGGAACCTGTGCGATCGCCGCAGCCGCAAGTATGACGAGCGAAAACCAGATGAGCGAAAACCAGGGGAAGAGCTTGCGCATGGTCCTCATGGATGATAGCGAACGGGCGTGCGTTCGCCTGTAGCCGACGGCCCGAAGCCTAGCGCTGCTGCGCGCCGTGCCAAATTCGGGAAATTTCAATATGTGTTGGCGTAATCCGATAGACCGCGACGTAAGGCAGCGGCGTGAACACCAACTCCCGGCTGCCTTCTTCCGCGTCTCGCCTTCCTCGATGAGGAAACATTCTAAGCGCGTGGAGACCCTCGTAAATTGTTTTCACCGTCTGGCGAGCGGCTTCGGGATTGTCCTGCTCGATGCGTTCGCGAATGTGCGCGAGATCGCCCGCGGCAGCTTCAGACCAGCGGAGCTTTCTCAAGTCCCAAGCATCCGCGCAATGCGGGCGTCCATCTCTTCCTCTTCTATGAAATCACCGCGATCGATGGCTTCGAATCCCTCCCGAACAGCGGCGCGGAATTGGGCGTCATCTTCCAGCAGACGGTCCACGGCTTCCTCAACCATCTGCGCAGCATCCCTGCCGGTCCGCATCGCGAGTTCGTGAAGGCGGGCTGCCTTCTCGGGCGCCAAAGCGATCTCCACGTCCCCAGTATAAAAGAAGCGACAGCTTTCAAACTCAGCGTTCAACCGTCCCGCTTTCGCTAAAATGCCCAGTGACTCTCTCGCATCGAGTCTTCCTGCTTTCACCCGCTCGCGCAGGCGGCCGCCGTTACGAGATGCTTGTGCGCGACGAGGCGCGCTTCGATCTGGCGGTAAAGCTTCAGCAGGGCGCCGCAACCATTGGCGAAGTCTACAGCTTCATCAGCGGCCTGTATTTCCGTGGCAAGCTGACGTATGCCGAGGCCTTCAGCGCCGCACCCACAGGCATTCCTCCTGTGCTGCTAATCGTACCCGGCTTCGGCCTCGTGCCGCCCACAACTCCTGTCACCATCGAGCAACTGCATATGATTTCGAATATCCCGGTCGACGAAAGAAATCCCACCTATCGCGATGCGCTTCTCAATGCTGCGCGATTGCTGGACGAACACGCAGGACCCGATTGCTTGCACGTGCTGCTCGGTAGCGTCGCCAGCGGTAAGTACATCGAGCCGCTTCTTGACGTGTTTGCCGAACGGTTGGTCTTTCCCACCGACTTCGTCGGCCGCGGCGACATGAGTCGCGGTGGGCTGATGCTGCGGCGCGCACATTCAGAGATCGAACTCAATTACATTCCGGTCCAGGGAGCGGTGCGCCACGGCGCTCGGCCACCGAGATTAGAAAAATGGCGGAAGCCGTAATCTTTGTCGGCCTGCAAGGGTCAGGCAAAACGACGTACTTCACGAATCATCTTGCAGCCACCCACGCGCACGTGAGCCGCGATGTTCAACAGACTTCGGAGCGCGAGACGGCGCTTATTCGCGAATGCCTGAGCGCCGGGCGTTCGTTCGTGATTGACGACACGAATGCCACGCGAGCTGTCCGCGCGCCATATATTCGCGATGCAAAGGCCGCCGGATTCGAGGTGCGGTGTTACTTCTTCGATGTGCCGGTCCGAACAGCGATCGGCCGCAACAATCACCGGAAGGATAAGAAGCCGATCCCGGTTCCAGCGATTCTGCGAACGGCAAAGTACCTGGAAGCCCCTGCGTTGCAAGAAGGTTTCGACGAGATTCGGACTGTGACGACAGAACCCAATCCGCCGAAAGTCTAGAAGGGTTGCGGCAATTCCGCCGGATCGAATCCGGGTGCGAAGAACGGTTTCAACTCCTTCCAATCCAGCTCTACAGAAAGCCGGCCCGCCGAATGTGGCCCTACCTGCAGTTGCTCACCTTCTCCTGTGGTGTGATTGCCTTCGCGCAATTGAAACTCGCTGCCTCGATTGAAATTCCAGCACAGGCAAGCAGAGCAATCACGAACCAACTACCCCCGCGCATCATCTGAACTTCCCGGCTTTTTCCGGCTCATTCAACGCCGTGTAAACAGTAACGAGATCACTACGTGCATCCGCCAGCCGCTTCGCATAGACCTTGGAATTTGCCGTTAGCAGAATAGCGTAACCCGCCGCGAGGGGGCTTTCCGCTTCTTGGTACCGCCTTAATCGAACCAATACGCGGCCCAATTTTGCATCGATAACACCTACGCTTGGATTACCGGGTAGCGGATGCTGGATCGCACTCGTTGCCGCTTCGCGCAGGAGTGGTTCCGCGCGCGTGTATTGTCCTTCTTCGATAAATATGTCGGACAGATCGGACTTAACAATCGCGGTGTTAAAGTCCGCATCGCCGTACAGGACATCGCTGATCGCCAGAGCGCGCTCAAAGTAGTTCTGCGCCGCATGCAAGTCGCCGCGCCTATATGCCAACTTGCCCAGCGAATCGAGCGTGAAGCACACGTAAGGATGCTTTTCCCCGAAGACCTGTTCTAGCAGCGGCAACACGCTTTTTAAGAGCGAGTCCGCCTCAGCGAGCTTGCCTTCTTGAATTAGAATCGTCGCCAAAATGCTCTTGGCCGCCAAAACATCGGGCTGCGCTTCCCCGTACCACGCGTTGCCGATTCCGAGCGACTCGCGATAGAGCTTCTCGGCTTCCGGATAGCGCCCCAGCGTCACTTCCACAGCGCCCAGATCGGCCAGATCAATCGCTACGCGCGGATGCGACCTGCCATAGATGCTCCGGTCCAACTCCAACGCTCGGCGGTGCAGCACTTCCGAGCGTTCATAGTGCCCTGCATATTGTTCGGCAACCGCCAGTGCCGTAAGATTCTGAAGCATGATGTACGACCCTTCTTCTCCGGAAGGTTCAAGCCGCACAATGGGATCAAGGATCTTGATGGCGTTGTCGTACGAGCGGCTGGTCGCCAAGACTTGACCGAGCGCCGATTTTGCGCGTAACACAACCGGATCGCTGGCCGGCAGTTGACTGCTCGCCAGCGTTAGCCCTTCGCGAGCCAACCGCTCCGCCTCTTTGAATTGCCCTTGATCTGCCCGCAGCAGAGCCAGTTGACTCAGGCCCTCGGCGACCTTTGGGCTGCGGGGTCCCAAAGCAGCCTTCATTTTTTCCAGGCCCAAACTCTCGAGTTCGCCGGCTCTGCGAAGATTGCCAAGCATATGGTAGATCTGTCCGAGCGTCTGATAAATCTCAGCTTGCGTTTCGGGATCGGCGCGCAGTTCGTTCGCCTCCTGGGCGCCCACGTCGAGCAACGTCACGACGCGCAGATCTTTGGAGGGCGCCGCCGCTCTGTCGCCGGCGCCGAACAGGCTGAGCGTGAACCGCTCGATTCGGCGCGTCCTCGCCGCTTCGGCCAGTGCGGTGTCGCGCTCTTTTGCCAATCGCACGGTAAACAAAATGGCCGTGCCGGCAAACGCCGCCAACACGAGCGACGCAACCAAAACCGCGCGCCGGTTCCGTATCACGAACTTGCTGACTCGGTATCTCAAGCTTTCCGGCTGCGCTTCGAGAGGCTCGTGTTTCAGGTAATGATCGATATCGCGAAGCAGCGCTTCCACGGACTGGTATCGCGCACTGACGTCTTTCTGCATCGCTGTCAGGCAAAGCCGGTCGAGATCCCCCCAAGATGACTTGCTGAGGCCGGAAATCTTCGCCCCGCTGCTCGAGGGCTTTCTCGCCTCCTCCTCGGCGCTCTTTGGCGGCAGTTGCCCGGAAAGCATTTGATAAAGAATGACGCCCAGCGAATAAACGTCCGTATAGGGTCCCACAATTCCTTCATCAGCCCATTCCGGCGCCGCATACTCGGGCGTCATCAATCTCAGTCCTGACCGCGTGTATTCGGCTTCTCCCTCCAGCGAGTGCAGTTCCTTTGCGATTCCGAAATCGAGCAGCCGCGGTGTGCCCTGTTCGTCCACCACGATGTTTGAGGGCTTTAGATCGCGGTGGATAATTTCCTGTCCGTGCGCATATTGCACCGCTTCGCACACCCGCCGGAACAAGTGAATCAGTTCGTCGCCGGTCCTTGCCGCCTGTGGGCAATATTCAACGAGACGCCTGCCCTCGACATATTCCATAACGAACCACGGGGTTCCGTCCTCGAGCGTCCCCGCATCGTACAACCGGGCAATGGCGGGATGCTTCAGCTTCCCGAGCAGTTTTATCTCGCGTGCAAAACGCTCGCGCCGGGCCGGCGAAAGTCCCGCATGCAACAGAAACTTGATGGCGACCTGATTGCCGGCATCTCTTCGCTCAGCGAGGTAAACCGCTCCCATACCACCCTCGCCGATGAACCGGATCAGGCGATAGGCTCCCACTTCTTGCACGCGAATCGCGGAGTGCGCCGGCCCAATCAACCGGTCTGCGATGTGCGGCAACCCGTGATCGAGGATGGAAGTAGCCCGGCTATCGGCTTCAAGCATCGCCCGCACTTCCGCCAATAACTTCGCATCGCCGCCGCAGGACTTCTGAAGAAACGCGGTGCGCTGCGGCTCAGAAAGCGCCGACGCTTCTAGGAATACAGCCTGTATTTGTTCCCAACGTGCGCTGTCCATATCGCGATCACAACTTATTCGGCCGTATTCTCACCGCCAGCCACGCCTTTGCCACCTTCCAATCGCGCTCGACAACCGATTCGGAAACGCCCATCGCCTCGGCCGTTTCAGAGACGTTCATTCCGCCGAAAAAGCGGCGCTCGATCACCTGCGCTTGCCGGGGATTCATCACGCTCAGTTCTTTCAGCGCGGCGTCGAGATCGAGTAGTTCCAGGTCACCGGACACACTCGCGTCATCGGATTCGTTAAGCGCCACGAAGACAGCTTCGCCCGAGCCCCCTCTCTTGCGCGAGCTTCGACGGCGCGCTTCATCCACCAGCACTTGCCGCATGGCGTTCGCAGCGATGCACTTGAAATGGGTCACCGACGTGGCCGCTACCTGCGGCGAGTTCTTCAGCTTCAGCCAGGCTTCATCCACTAATGCCGTGGAGTTGATCGTGAGGCGCACTTCATTTCGCCTCACCGTGGAGGCTAGGCGACGCAGCTCCTCGTATACGAGACTAAACGTGTCATCCAGGCGGTGATCGTCTTGGGCATCTGTTTCGCCTCGTTCAGGGCGATCTTCTTGCGCTTTCGCTGTCATGACGGCCTTTCATCCCGGTTTACGCAGTTACTAAATGAGAGCCAAAAGCGGATGCGGTTTACCGGCATCCGTCCAGGCCATGGGCCACGTCATGTCTGTCTCGAAATCGTACCAATCGAGCAGTTTCTTTTCAAGCGAAAACTGATCCGAAAAGGAGGGATCAAACAATGAACACAATTTCCTCGAGGCTTTGTTCGCGGCTGGCAATATTTGTGATGGTTTCCACTGTCGCGTGGGTCGCGTCTGCCCAGGCACAAACCATAGAGCCCGATTCGGTCGAGCCGGAAACGACCACCACACCAGCCGTCTCATTTCAATACTCAACGCTGACTGGCTCCGGCAACACGATTGTCGCGAGCCGCGTCCCCACCGTGAATTCATCGGGGACAACCAGTTATTACGATGTCACCATCGAATTTACCGTCAGCTCGACCGGCACGCTCACGCTCACTTCCGGCTATCCGAAGATCGTCGCATCGCCGAATCTGATCACCGCCGGCTTCAAGGCGGGTAAATACGTAGGACCCAGCACCGTTCTGGGCGGGAACGCAATTGTCAACGTAAGCGGTCCTGGCGTTGCACCTGGCGGAGCTACCGAATGGTCGTTGGCCGCAGCGAGCGGCGCCAACGCTGAAACGTACCCTTGTAGCGCTACTTGGTACGTCAGTTCATCGCTCACGAGCAATCCGCTGTATTCGCGCATCAAGGCTGCCGGTATCACATCAACGGCGTATTCCTACGGCGTGATCGGCAGCGCCAGTTGTCAGTTCCCCAACTACAATTGGGCTCCCAACTCGTTGATCGGACTCAGCCAAACCTCGAACACCATCACGATCGTCAGTTTCACGTATGATGGCACCGATTACAGCACGCCGCGAGACCAGATCACCTACACACAATAGCCTTTCTCTGCATTCTTCGGGCAGTCCTGCGGGGCTGCCCTTATGCAAACACTGCGTGACTACTGAGCGCCAACGCAGCCCCCAGCGCCGCTCCCGCCACTACGTCGCTCAAGAAATGCATCCCGAGCAGAATGCGCGACGTGGCAATCACCAAAGCGCAGACGAGCAGCACGGCGAGGAGCGCAGGATAGAACTCTCCGAGTCCAAGAGCCACCGCGAACGCCGTGATGGTATGTCCTGAGGGAAAGGAAAACCGATCCGGCGGCAGCAGAGTGGCCCAGCAGTGCGGCTCAATCTCGCAGGGCCGCTTGCGCCCCGAGAGCTTCTTGACCAGAATGAAAACGCCGATCCCCACTACCGCAGCCGACCCCGCCGACGCGGTCGCCGTAAACCGGATGTCTCCGCCGAACACCAACACCAGCAGCCCGACCAGATACCACAGCCAGCCATCTCCCGCACGCGTGGCTATGATTGCGGACAAGCGAACCCACTTCGGCGCAGGCCACTTGTTTACCACGCGCATCAGTTTGTGATCGCCGGTGGCAATAAACTGAAGCATGGTGTGGTGGGCTGCCATTTAGACGCCCCCTCAGGAAACCAGTGTACGAGATTCTGCATGGGTTCCCTCTCTGCCTCCTTTTTAAAGGGGATGTGGTTACAACGGCATGACGATTGCACAAAACGTGAGTGAAATCACACCAGATTTGTCCGCAGTCCCCACTCTGAATGTAAGGGCGAGTAAGTAGGATAGAGTTTGAACTCCAAACCCACCCTCGATTTCATCTATTTCGACGCCGGTGGTGGCCATCGCAGTGCCGCCCTGGCGCTTCAGGCCGTTATCGCATCAGAAGGCTATGGCTGGAATGTCAGGCTGGTGAACCTGCAGGAGGTTCTCGATTCGCTCGATGTCTTCCGCAAGATCACGCGCATTCGCCTGCAAGATATCTACAACCTCATGCTGGCGAAGGGCTGGACCCTGGGATCGCCGTACATGCTGCCGGTCATGCAGCGCATCATCCGGATGTATCATCCTGCCGCAGTAAAGCTGTTAACCGAGTTTTGGCGGCAACGGCAGCCGGACATGGTAGTCTCGCTGGTGCCGAACCTCAACCGGGCGCTGTTTGAGAGCTTGCAACGTGCCTCGCCTTCGGTGCCGATGGTGTCCGTCTTGACGGATCTGGCGGATTATCCGCCGCACTTTTGGATGGAGAATCAGCCGCAATATTTCATTTGCGGCACGGAGCGCGCCTACCAGCAAGCGCTCGCCATGGGGCATCCGAAGTCTCGCGTTTTCGAGGTAAGCGGCATGATTCTGCGCCCCGACTTCTACGCGGCGCCGAAAGGCGAACAAGCCGAGGGCCGGCGGCGGCTCGGCCTCGCGCCTGATCTGCCCACCGCATTAGTGCTGTTCGGCGGGCACGGATCTAACATCATGATGTCCATCGCCAAGTGCCTGGGCAATTCGCCCTCCCACCTGCAACTGATTTTGATTTGCGGCAAGAACACTAAACTGCGAGGCCGGCTGCAACGGCTAAGTACGCGCAACAGATTGTTCATAGAAGGCTTTACCAAAGAGATTCCCTATTACATGCACCTTGCGGATTTCTTTATCGGCAATCCCGGGCCCGGCAGCATTTCCGAAGCCCTCAAAATGGGTTTGCCCGTGATCGTCGAGAGCAACGCCTGGACCTTGCCGCAGGAGCGCTTCAACGCGGAGTGGGTGCGGGAGCGCGGCGTCGGAATTGTATTGAAGAATTTTCGGGGTATTGACCGCGCGGTACGCGACCTGCTCGCCGGCAGCCAGCTTGCAGAGATGAAGCGCAACATCAAGAGCATGTCGAATCGGGCCGTCTACGAAGTCCCAGCAATCCTCGACCGCATCTTGGCTCAGCACGCCTCTGTTGAGACACTAGAGATAGGCGAGAGCCAGCGGGGATAAGAGCTTGTGTGCGGAATAGCAGGATTTACTCACTTCGGCCGTAAACCGCCAACCGGCGTGCTGCGGCGCGCAATCGAGTCCCTGCATCATCGCGGCCCCGATCAGCGCGGCGTCTTCGAATCCGCGGATGCCTCTCTAGGCGCTGTGCGGCTCAAGATTATCGATCTCGAAGGCGGCGATCAGCCGATGCAAACCGAGGACGGCGGCGTTGTCATCGCGTTTAATGGCGAGATCTACAATCACGCGGAATTGCGGCGCGAACTCGAGACGCTTGGCCATCGATTCCAATCGCACTGCGACACCGAAGTCGCTCTGCGCGCATTCGTCGAATGGGACGTGGACTCCTTCCACCGTTTTCGCGGCATGTTCGCAGCGGCATTCTGGCAAGCCTCCACGCAAAGACTGGTCCTGGCGCGCGATCGCCTGGGCATTAAGCCGCTCTACTACAGCGTTCGCAAGGGCAATGTTTATTTTGGCTCCGAGCTCAAGGCCATCTTCGAACATCCCGACATCCCGCGCCGCCTCTCGGAAACCGCGCTCGGCTATTACCTCTCGCTGAATTACGTTCCGAGCCCCTTTACGCTAGTCGAAGACATCGAGAAGCTCGGCCCCGGGACTTGGCTGTCCTGCTCGAAGGGCCGCATTGAGACAGGCACTTATTGGCGCAACACCTTCCAGCCCACAAATATCGAGCTCGAAGCAGCGTGTCAGGAACTGGATCAGTTACTTAGTAAGTCCATCGCCGAGCACTTGATTTCGGATGTGCCGCTCGGGATCTGGGCCAGCGGAGGACTGGATTCCTCCACCATTCTTCACTATGCCGCCCAAGCGACCTCGCGGAGGCTGCAAACTTTTTCCATCTCATTCGCGGGGAAACGTTTCGATGAGAGCAAGTATTTTCGCCCGCTAGCCGAACGCTACAACACCGAGCACTACGAATTCGATCTGCACCGCGATCTGGATCTCGCAAGCGCCATCCACGAGCTCGCCTATTATTCTGACGAGCCAAGCGCCGATGCTGGCGCGCTCCCGGTTTGGTTTCTTTCGCAGATGACCGCCAAGTACGTGACGGTCGCATTGAGCGGCGAAGGCGCCGACGAGATCTTTGGCGGTTATCAAACATATCTGGCGGACCGCTACGCAAGCCTCGCCCGGCGGTTGCCGCGTCCTTTACTTCGGGGCGGGCTGCACGCAGCGAGCCTTCTCCCCGTTTCTGACGACAAAATCGGCCTGGAATATAAGCTCAAGCGCTTCCTTTCGGGCGCGCTGCTTCCGGCCGATGAAGCTCACTTCTATTGGAACGGCACGTTCTCACGGGAAGAGCAGCGCAAGCTGGGCGGCAGCCATTCGCCCCAGCCTCTCGATAAGCTATGTGCGGCTTTGCCCGGCGCACCCGCCGAGTCCGACATTATCAACCGCTATCTGTTTATCGATCAGCATTATTACCTGCCTGACGACATCCTCTATAAATGCGATCGCATGAGCATGGCACATTCGCTCGAAGTGCGGCCGCCATTCCTGGACCACCGCATCGTGGAGTTCGCGGCGCAACTCCCGGCGTCGCTGAAAATCAGCGGCCGCAGCACCAAGCATGTGCTGCGAGAGCTTGTGCGCCGAAAACTTCCATCCGCCATCCTGCAACGGCCGAAGGAAGGCCTGGACATTCCGGCTCACGATTGGCTGCGCGGACCACTGCGCTCGCTCATGCTGGATGCTTTGAGCCCTGATGCGGTGCGGCAAGCCGGTCTGTTCTCAGCGGAGGCGATCACGGCACTCGTGGACCGGCATCTCACTCGCCGCGCTAACCTCGGATATCATCTGTGGGGCCTGCTGACGCTGCATCTATGGCTTCAGCGCTGGAAAATTGAGACCGGCAGCAGCACATTGCAAGCGCCCGTGACTCTAGCCACATCGGTGGGTGACTAAATCTATGGAAGAAATACCTGAACTATTGGAGCGCTTTCGGCGCGGCGCGGAACTGGTGGCCGTCGCCATTACCGGCGCTGCCGGTCCGGAGCTCGATTTCAAGTCTGCGCCGGATAAGTGGAGCGTGCGGCAGATCGTCGCTCATCTCGCTGATGCGGAGTCGGCCAATGTGGTGCGCCTACGCCAAGTGATTTCGGAAGATAACCCGACGCTTTTCCCGTTCGATCAAAATGCCTGGGCGGAGCGAACGAATTATCAGAAGCGAAAACCGTCTCAGTCGCTCGACACCATGCGGCAGCTTCGCGCCGAAAATTATGAGCTATTGAAGGACTTGCCCGGCGAAACCTTTTCGCGCACCGGCACTCATCTGCGGCGCGGAACCATGAGCCTGCTGGATCTGCTTCGGCTTTTCGCCGAGCACGCCGAACATCACGCCGTGCAGATCCGAGCCGTTCGCGCCGAATATAAAGCCTCGCGCCAAAAAGCTGCGGGCTGATGTATTCACTCCTTCTAACCTGTACATCCGCAGAAATCGAATCTATCTCCGCCGAGCTCTGGGAAGCCGGAACCCTTGGCATTGAGGAATTAAACTCCAGCGGCGAGATTCAGCTCGTCGCAGCTTTCTCTTCGCAGCAAGCCGGCTTACTCGAGCGCTTCGCCAATTACTCGCCCCGGTGGCGCCTGGCTCCTCCAATAGATTGGATCGCAGAAACCCATCGCGCATGGCCCGCTCGCGCGATTGGCGAAAAGCTGTTTCTCGCGCCTCCCTGGTGCCACGATCCGACGCCGCCCGGCCGTGAGCGCATCGTTCACGTTCCAGGTCTCGCCTGCGGAACGGGCGAGCATCCGTGCACGCAACTGGCGCTCCTCGCGCTAGAGAAATTTGTCCGGCCCAATACGACGCTCATCGATATCGGAACCGGCTCCGGCATTCTCACCATCGCGGCGTTGCGGCTCGGCGCGGCACGCGCCATCGGCCTTGACACAGACGAAAGCGCGCTTGCCACGGCACGCGAGAACTTCTCCTTGAATGCTTTCGAGCCGCTTCTGATCGCCGGTTCCGCCGAGTGCGTGAGTGATGGAATCGCCGATATCGCCATCGCCAACATCAACGGCAGCGTGCTGCTCTCCATATTCGACGAGCTGCTGCGCATCACGAAGGGCAATGGCCATCTAATTCTCACAGGGTTTCCAGAACTCGAGCTTGCGCCCTTTCAGCAACTGCTACCGGGCGCGGAGATTTCGATACTCGCAGAATGGTGTTGCGTAACGGCTACGCTTTCTTAGTCCGCCGCGAACTCTTCTTCGGGGGCTCTGGAGCCGACGCTTGCTGTCCCATGGCTTGGAAACGCTCGAGCGCAGCTTCCAGCCTCTGCCCACCTTCGAGCACCGGAGCGAACAGGTCGCCCACGCGCTTGAACCTCTCAACCGCGTTGTCGATTCGAAAATCGTGGGGTTGGATGCCGTGTTTCACTTCTTTCCAATCGAGCGGTGTCGCCACAGGAGCACCATCGTAAGCCCGCACTACATAGGGCGCAGAAATCGTTTTCCCCGTTCCGATCTGCAGATAGTCGAAATAAACCCGGCTCTTCTTCCGTTTTTCCACACTGCGCGGAGTAGTAAATAGGTTAGCCTCACGATCCAGCGCCAAATGCGAAACAATTTCCGCGAAGCTGCGCACTTGTTCGTAAGTGTAAACGGGCTCAAGCGGAACATAGACGTGCATGCCGTCGCCGCCTGTAGTCTTCGGATATCCTTTCAATCCGAGTTCCGCCAGCAATTCCCGCACCAGCAGCGCCGCATCCACGATCAGGTCGAACGACGCATCCACCGGATCCAGGTCCAGCAGCATCCAATCCGGATGTGCGAGATTCCCCGCGCGGCTCATCCACGGATTTTGGTCGATGCACCCCAGATTCACCAGGTACAGCAGGCTAGCCCGGTCATTCGCGATCGGGTAGTGATTGGTCTTGGGCGGATGATGCTCCACAATCGGCTCGCAACGCAGCCAATCGGGAAAATGAGTTGCGTTCTTCTGGAAGAAATACTCTGCCGCGATGCCATTTGGATAACGCTTCATCGAAAGCGGGCGATCTCTGAGATGCGGCAGTAACCAGGGCGATACACGGTTGTAATAGTCGAGTAAGTCGCGTTTCTTCCAGCCGTCCTTCGGAAACAACACTTTATCCAGATTCGTAAACTTCAGCCGATGCCCGTCGACGGAGGCCGTCACCTCGCGCCCGCTCAGATCGAGATGGGCATCGAGAGTCGCGCCTGCGCTATTCTCAGAGCTCGCCGGCGGCTCCTGTGGCTCCTCTTCGACAACGTCCGCCGGATCTTTGTCATCGCGCAGACCAACAAATACCGGCGCGCGCAACATACCGTCTTGCGTTTTTTCCAGGAAGCGTACCTGGCAAACCAACTTTGGCTTCACCCAGGTAACATCCTTGAGCTTCGGTTTATCTACAAATGGGCTGATCTTAGTAATTAGCGGTTCCATTCGGGCGTAAATGGCTTTCATCAATTTGTGATCGAAGCCCGTTCCCACCTGCCCCACGTGCCGCAGCTTTCCATCCTCTTGCACGCCGAGCACTAGCGCGCCGAAATAGTCGCGTTCTCCTTTGGTGAAGCCGCCAATCACAAACTCCTGCTCATTCAGCACCTTCAGTTTCAGCCAACAGTTTGAACGCCGCCCTTCATAAGTGCTTCGGCGGTCTTTCGCCAGAATGCCCTCGAGCCCCATCTGCCGAGCCGCTTCGAACATGTGCTCGCCATCCGTGTTGAAGACCTCGGAAATGCGCACCGGACCGCTGGGTCTTACCAGCGTCTGCAGCAGACGCTTGCGTTCTTCCAACGGAACCCCGCGCAGGTCATATCCATCGGCATAGAGAACATCGAACAAGAACAGCGTCACAGGTGTCGTCTCAGCCAGCCGTGGCACGGCGCCCGCATTCGCTCCGATGCGCGGCTGAATCATCTCGAACCGCCCGCGGCCATTCTCATCCAGCACGCAAATCTCGCCGTCAAGCCATGCGGTCTTCGCGCTCACCTGCTCGGGCAAAGCGTGCAGTTCGGGGTATTGCCGTTCGCATCTTTTCCCCGTGCGCGAGTGAATCTCGAGCGAGCCGTTCTTCACCAGGCAAAGCGCCCGCACGCCGTCCCATTTAATTTCGTAAATCCACTGCGACCCTGAAGGCGGCTTCGTAACCGCTGTCGCGAGCATCGGTTCCAATTTCGCAGGCACCGCCGCTTTTCTCGCACCCGGCAAATCGGCCACGCTTACCGGATCCACGTCATCGGCGATCTCATCTTGCGTGCGCTTGGTCGCTACGCTCCAGGCGTATTGATCGATGTCATACCCGGGAACCACGAACTCGTCTTTCTTCTTGATCAGCAGCCACTCGTTCCCTTTGCCGGCGTGTTTCATATGGACGATTGCGAAATCGCCGTTCAGCTTCGTGCCGTGCAGACGAAACTTGAAGTCGCCGCGATCCAACTGCTCCTGCGCGGAAGCGTCGCCAAGCAACTCGTACGTGCCTTTGTCCCACAGCATCACGCTGCCCGCGCCATAGTTGCCTTTCGGGATGTTGCCTTCGAATGTGCCGTAATCGAACGGATGATCTTCGACTTTCATGGCCAGAGCCTTCCGCGTAGGATCCAAGCTCGGCCCCTTGGGAACGGCCCAACTGACCAGCACCCCGTTCACCTCCAGCCGAAAATCATAGTGAAGTCTGGTGGCGTCATGGCGCTGCACGCAAAAAAAGCCCCCGTGGCTGGCAGCCTTTGCCGCATGCTCTTTCGGACCCGGTTCTGGAGTCTTGTCGAAGTGCCGTTTATTTGCGTATTCTTTCAGGCCCATCGTCTGCCGTCATTATGTCAATCTTGGACTCCCGATTCAGGCCCCGCATTGCTACCCTAAAGAACACCTCCCCGCTCAAAACGGATGAACTTTTCCGAGCAGCTCAAGAACCAGCTCAACATTGTCGACGTTGTCGGTCAATACGTTCGGCTCAAGCGCCAAGGCGGCGGAACCCGCTACGTCGGCCTCTGCCCGTTTCATTCGGAGAAGACTCCGTCATTCGGCGTCCATAGCGTCCTGCAGTATTACAAATGCTTCGGCTGCGACGCCGCCGGCGACGTCTTCAAATTCGTCCAGGAGATCGAAAGCCTCACCTTCCCCGAGACCCTGAAGCTGCTGGCCGACCGCTACGGTATCCCGATGCCCGAGCGGCAGCGCACTGATGATCCGGAAGCGCAGCGGCGCGCCGCGATTTTCGAAATGCACGAGATTGCCGCGGATCTGTTTCAGAAGAATCTCCGCGGCTCTTCGGGAGCCGAAGCTCGCGATTATCTAACGTCCCGCAATGTCTCGAAGGCCGCAATGGACGAATTCCGGCTTGGGCTTTCCGAAGCCTCCGGCCAGCAGCTGGTCCAAAAGCTCGAGCGCTTCGGACCCGCGCTCATGGAAGAATCCGGCTTGGTCAGCAAACGCCAGGATGGCAGCGGTTTCTTCGACCGTTTCCGCGCGCGCCTGATGTTTCCGATTCATAACGAATCCGGCAAAATCATCGGCTTCGGCGCAAGAGCCCTGCGGCCGAATGATGAGCCGAAGTATCTCAACTCGCCCGAGACCCGAATCTACAAGAAGTCATCGGTCCTTTATAACCTCCATCGCGCCAAGATCGAGGCCCGCAAACACGACCGCGTGATCTTAGTCGAAGGCTATATGGATGTGATCGGCATCTATTCGGCCGGCATCCATGAAGTAGTCGCCAGCAGCGGGACTTCGCTCGCCATCGAACAGGTCCGCACCATCAAACGCCAAGTGGCGCAGCAGCAGGCGAATGCTGGTCAGATCATTTTAAACTTCGATTCCGATGCAGCGGGCGCGCGGTCGACGGAAAAATATATCTCCGTGTTGCTGGCCGAAGGCTTGCGGGTGAAGATATTAACTATTCCCGGCGGCCTCGACCCGGATGAATACATTCAGCAAGAGGGCGTGGAAGCTTACCAGCGCCAGCTCGATAGCGCTACGTCTTATTTCCATTGGCTTGCCGAACGCGCGCGCGAAAAGTTCGATATGCGAAACGCGGAGGGGCGTGTGGATGCATTCAAATTCATCCAGCCAAATATCGAACAGGTTCACGACCCCGTAGAGCGCTCGGCCATCGCAAACGAAATGGCGGCATATCTCAATGTGGACCGTGACGTGATCCGGCAAAACATGCGGCGCGCGACTGCGCCGGACCGCATCTCCCACGCGCCGGAGGTCGCTTCCGCAATTCCGCCGAATGAAAAGCTGCTGCTTGCCTCCCTGCTCATCAGTCCGGAAGCCCGTAGCACCATCAAACACTATCTCGCCGGTACGAATATCCTTCATCTTCTGGAATTGCGCAGCATCTTCGAAACCGCGCTGGCGCTCGATGCCGACGGCGTATCCTTTTCGCTCGAAGCCCTGGCGAACCGCTTGGAACCGCGCCTGCAAAGGATCTTGACCGAACTGAGCTTCTCCGACGCCGGTGTTGCCGAAGAAGACGCGCCGCAGCAGGCTTTGCACTGCCTGCGCGCCCTGGAAATCAAATCCGTCGACGTCGAATGCGAGGAGCTCGCCCGCCGTATTCGTGAATTCGAGCGCTCCGGAAATTTGGCCGAGGCCATGCGTCTCGCGGCGGAGTTAGATAAGATCAAGCGCGCATCCTCGGCGTCGTGAACCGTGTTGTACTATGAGAAGTCGAGAATTTCAGGGGTGCCTCGACACGTTCTGAGTTAGGGTTGCTGTGGACTTCTTACCTGCAATCGATCGCAAAGCGCACAGGGAGTTCGGTGCCCGTTGTGCGGAAAAAAAAACGTAGATTGCTGAAGGCTGTGGATGCAGGACAGTAACGACAAAGGCTTCGGACTCTACGATGAGGTCGCCGGAGTCATGCGCGACGATCTGGCGAACGGCGGAGATTTGAACGATCTGTTTGCCGATCTCGACGGCGCACCGGTCGAACTGCTCGAAGATCCAAAAGATTTCGACAAGAAAGAACAAGACGCCGAAGATCTTTCCGATCTCGACCTGACCCCCGGGACCCTCGACAAGAGTAACGATTCGGTTCGCGTCTACCTGCGCGAGATGGGCATGGTCCCGCTGCTGACTCGCGACGGTGAGATAGAGCTCGCCAAGCGCATCGAGCGTGGTGAGAACGCCGTCCGGAAGGCGCTCTCGCGGTCGCGGCTCATCATCCAGTTTCTGCTCGACACCAGGCACGCCGTCGAGCGCGGCGTCCTTTCCGTTCTTGACGTGCTGCAAGCGCCCGATCCACAGCCCGGTCAGGACGAAGAGGATGCGCTCCGCCGTTTGCAGGAGCAACTCTTCCGCGCCACACAGGAGATCGAAAAGCTGTACCGCAAAGCGCAGCAGACACAGCAGAAACTCATCAGCACCTCCCGCAGCATGAAGCCCAAGCAGCACCGCAAGCTGCGTTTCGAACACGCGCGGCTCATGATTTGCATATCGCGCTACATACGCGCCTTGCCGTTCGCGACCCGTTACCAGCGCTCTTTGAGTTCTGCGTTTAGAAACGTGGTGGATCAGCTCAAGCCGCTCGAGCAGGAGATCGCACGCCTGCAACGCAAGCTGGAGCAGCCGTCGGTGACCGAATCGGGCTCGGCGCCTGTGATCCGCAAACAAATGAAGACGCTCGCGGCACAGATACAAATGCTGGAAGAGAAATGCGGCTCTACCAGCACCGAGCTACGCCGCACTTTGCAGATCGTCGAGCGCGGCGAAGTGGAGACCGAGTGCGCCAAGAAGCGCCTGATTGAAGCCAACCTGCGGCTGGTGGTTTCGGTCGCTAAGCGATACACGAATCGCGGCATGCAATTTCTGGATTTGATCCAGGAGGGCAACATCGGCCTGATGCGCGCCGTCGATAAATTCGATTACAAGCGCGGCTATAAGTTCTCAACCTACGCCACCTGGTGGGTGCGCCAGGCTGTCACACGCGCCATTGCCGACCAGGCTCGCACCATACGAATTCCGGTCCACATGATTGAGACCATCAACAAGCTGGTTCGCCTGCAGCGCATGATGCAGCAGGAACTGGGGCGCGAGCCCACTACTGAGGAGCTGGCCACGCGCATGGACCTCAACCCCAGCAAAATTCGCCGAGTCTTGCGCATTGCACAGGAACCGATTTCGCTGCAGACCCCGGTGGGTGAGGAGGAAGAGTCGAATTTGGGCGACTTCCTGGTGGACAGCCGCATGGTGTCGCCATCGGAAGCAGTGATCAACCTAAATCTCCGCGAGCAGACCGCTGAGGTTCTGAAGACGCTCAGCCCGCGCGAAGAAAAGATCGTCAAGATGCGCTTCGGCCTGCAAGATGGCAGTGAGCACACGCTCGAAGAAGTAGGACAGAACTTCGCGGTCACGCGCGAGCGCATTCGCCAGATTGAAGCCAAAGCCCTGCGCAAGCTTCGTCACCCCAGCCGCAGCCACCGTCTGCGTAATTTCCTCGAAAACGGCGCAGCCACGTAAGTTGCTACGCTTGCTGCGCTATCTTGGTCGTTTCCCTCATGCCAGAGACGCAAGTAGCTGTCGTGACGCCTGTGCACGCCGTCACGCCGCCCCGAAAAGTACCCAAGCCCAAAACCGCCGCCGAACGCAAAGCACGCCTGCAGAAAATCCTTGCTGAACTCGACAACCTGTTTCCCCGCGCCTCCTGCGCTCTGCATCACGGCAATGCCTGGCAATTGCTTGTCGCTACGATTCTCTCGGCGCAATGTACCGACGAGCGCGTGAACAAAGTGACCCCCGGCCTGTTCAAAAAATACCCGCGCATGGAGGACTTTGCAGCCGCCTCGCAGGAGGAATTGTCGCAAGATATCCGCTCTACCGGATTCTTCAACAATAAGTCCCGCTCACTTATTGGAGCGGCCAAAAAGATTTTGGCAGATTACAACGGCCAGGTACCGCGCACCATGGATGAGTTACTGTCGGTACCCGGCGCGGCTAGAAAAACTGCGAACGTTGTGCTTGGAACTGCGTATGGAATTCCAAGTGGAGTTGTCGTAGACACGCACGTGCAGAGGATTACGCTGCGGCTGGATCTGACTAAGAACACGGACCCAGTAAAGATTGAGCAAGATCTGATGAAGATTGTTCCCCAAGACCGCTGGATTCTCTTTTCTCACCAGGTGATCCACTTCGGCCGGCAGATTTGCATTGCACGCAAACCTCGCTGCGCCAATTGCCCACTCGATCCTAGCTGCTACGCAAAGGATAAAACACTCGCATGACGAAGGACCGTCTGTACCTCGGTATCGACGGCGGACAATCGAGTACGACGGCGCTTATCGCCGACGAAAATGGCCGCATCATCGGCGAGGGTCGGGGCGGCCCCTGCAACCATGTCGCCGCAGCCGAGCGCCGCGAAAAATTTCTCAAGACGATAGGCGACTGCATTGCCCAAGCGTACCAGCAGGCGGGCATCGATCCTACTTCCGCATCCTTCGCCGCCGCCTGTTTCGGATTCAGCGGCGGCGCGGAAGACAAGGAATGCTACGTGCGGGAACTGGTCCGCAGCGCAAAATACAAGTTCACGCATGATGCCGAAATCGCTTTGACGGGAGCTACCGGTGGCGAGCCCGGCATCATCGTCATCGCAGGCACCGGCTCCATGGCCTTCGGGCGCAACGCCGCTGCCGCCACGGCACGCGCCGGCGGATGGGGCTATATTTTCGGTGACGAAGGCGGAGCCTTCGATCTGAGTCGTCGCGCCCTCCGTGCTGCACTCCAGTATGAAGAAGGCTGGGGCCCGCACACTGGGCTCCACACGCTGCTCCTCGATGTCGCCGGGGCGCCCGATGCAAATACGCTGATGCACCGCTTCTATAACCACTTCGATCATGCCTTCATCGCCTCTCTCGCGCCACTGGTCACGCGCTCAGCCGAGGACGGCGACCGCGTTGCCGTCGAAATAGTCGATCAGGCCGCTCGCAAACTAGCTTGGTACGTCCAGGGCGTGCACGGTCATCTCTTCACACCCGGAGAGAGCGTTCCCGTCGCCTACATCGGTGGAGCGTTTCAAAGCGAGCCGTTGCTCGAAGCATTCGCGCGCGCCATTCATGAGTCGATCGGCTGCACCGCCCGTGCACCACGCTTCGGGCCGGCCGAAGGCGCAATTCTCGAAGCGCTTCGCCTTGACTCGCGCTAAGCCTGGGGTGGGCCGCTCACCTGGCGCGTGTGGATGCGCAAGAAAGTAAGTGAACCGGGCTCTGTCAAGATCGGCCCTTCGTCGTAGCCAGCCGCGCAGCTTGCATCAGAAGATAATTGCGCTCCGGCAGATTCACTGTCTTGCCCGCAGCCGCGCGGTAGTATCTCGCCGCCGCCTCCGAATCGCCAGCCCGTTCCAGCAGATGTGCGCGAACGGCATCCATGCGGTAGTGTTCAGCAATTCGCCGGTCCCCCTTAAGCCCATCCAGCAAATTCAGACCCTCTTGGGGGCCATGCACCATCGCTGCCGCAATCGCGTGATTCAGAATCACCATCGGGTTGTCCGACATATGCTTCAGCAAATCGTATAGCGCTAGAATCTGAGGCCAATCCGTATCTTCCGGACGTTCGGCTTCATCGTGAACAGCGGCGATCGCCGCTTGCAATTGATAAGGTCCGACGGAGCCTTTCGGCAGAGCGGACGAAAGCAATGCGACTCCTTCAGCAATCTGTTTCCGGTCCCAAAGCGCCCGATTTTGCTCCGAAAGTGGAATCAATTCATCGTTCGGGCCGGTTCGGGCATGTCGTCGCGCATCGGTCAACAGCATCAACGCAAGCAGGCCCGCAATCTCCGTATTCTCGGGCTGCAGCCGCAGTGCCATGCGCGTCAGGCGTATCGCTTCCTGTGAAAGATCGGCGCGGCGCAGGTGTGGCCCTGAAGTAGCCGTATATCCCTCGTTGAAGATCAAGTACAAAACGTGAAGCACGGAGCGCAGACCTAGCCCACGCTCTTCGGCATCAGGCCTTTGGAATGGCACGCCCGATGCCTTGATGGTCTGCTTCGCCCGGCTGATTCGCTGCGCCATGGTTGCTTCCGGGACCAGGAAAGCATTGGCGATTTCAGCCGTGGTCAAACCGCCAACGGCGCGTAGCGTCAAAGCAATGGCGGAGGAAGGCGTAAGAGCCGAATGGCAGCACATGAAGAGAAGAACCAGCGCGTCGTCTTCGACCGGCACGGCATCCAAGCCGCTCTCGGTTAGGCGCGCCGCTTCCTCCACTACTTCCGTCTCGCGGCGCCTTCGCGCAGATTCGCTGCGGATGCGATCCGCCATCTTTCGAAATGCAACCTGCGTCAGCCAAGCGCGGGGATTCTCGGGAACTCCGTCGCGCGGCCATTGCATCACTGCCGCAATCGACGCTTCTTGCACGGCATCTTCGGCCGCGTCGAAGTCACGAAATCTTCGCACCACAAGCCCCAGCACCTGTGGCGTCAGTTCTCGAAGCAGCTCTCCGACCGGAAGATCGAATAATTGTTCACCCCAATCCACGATTCGCGCGTGAGTCTCAGAATCCTAAATCGTTATGGCTGCCGAGCACCTGCCGCACCTCAATCGGCATGTTCGCCGGTTTGCCGCCTGGCCCCGGCGCAGCCGAAGCACGGGCAGCAATCTTATACGCCTGCTCGGCGCTCTCTACATCAATAACCCAGTATCCGGCCAGAAACTCCTTTGATTCCGGGAACACGCCGTCCGTAACTGGCTCTCCGTTATTCCCCGCCCTAACCATCGTCGCCTCTTGTGGCCAGGCGAGCCCCTTTGTGTCCACGAAAACACCTGAATCGTGAAGCTCCTTGTTGAAGCCTCGCATAAACTCGACGTTGCGCTGCAGATCTTCTTTCGACCACTTGGCGTACTCATCCCAGGCGCCCTTTTGGCCATGCATCATCAAAATGTATTTCATAAGTCGCCTCCGTCCGCTCTGAAGTCTGTCTACTCTCTATGATTGCGGAGCGCGGATCGCGAACTCCCGGACTTCGATCGGCATGTTAGTCGGTACTCCACCGGGACCAGGCGCGGCTGAAATTCGGCCGGCAATCTCGTAAGCCCGCTCCGGCGTCGCGACATCCACAATCCAATAGCCAAGCAGAAACTCTTTGGATTCGGGAAAAATACCGTCCGTGATCGGCATCCCTTCCTTCAAGCCGCGCACCACCTTTGCCTCATGCGGAGCCGCCAGACCTTGTGTTGCGACGAACTCACCCGATTCCGCAAGCTCGCGGTTGAGGCTGGTCAAAACGGCCATATGGGCATCAATGTCTTTCTTGGACCACGTCCGGTATCCATCCACTCCGGCCTTGCTTCCTGACATCAGCAAAATGTATTTCATGTCTCTTGCTCCTTTCTGTTTCACGTCGCCTTTTGGCGCGTTCATAGGGTAGTCGGAGCCGCTTCCCCGGTTCTCGACATGCCCGGACAAATTTCTGTACAAAAGAGTTGGCAACCCCATGTCGATTTGAAGCCTCTTGCATCGACTTAATATCAGAAAGTCGCGGTTAGGGAGGTGCAATGATGATTAGCGAATCCGTGGTCGTGGATGTCAGCCAGGACTGGGTGGTGGCCAGCGGCCTACAAGAGCGCTTCATGGAAATCCCGTGCGCTAGAACGCACGGACTCACCTACCACGCCCGCTGCTGGCAGATGCGCGCGCTCGGCGGTGATTGCTTCGATTTCGTACCATTGCCCGGCCGCCGCGTTGCGCTCGCCGTTGCCGACGCATCGCAGCCGTAAACCGTTGCCGGACGCGGCAGCCGGAGAGCATAGTCGAAGCTGCATTTGGAGCGCTCGATGAATTTTTCAGATGACAACCAACGGACGACGCGACCATACTCGCCGCGCTCGTTCACTGACAGCAAGAGATTCGGGAGGAACCATGAGAAAAGACTCAGCAACCCTTAACAAGCGCGCCTCATCGAAAGCAGGATCCCGGTCGAAAGCAGAACCCGCGTCAGCCCAGCAAATGCAAAATTACCTGGCGAAACTGCCGGCGAGCCAGCGTACACAGTTGCTGAAACTGCGGGATGCAATTCACTCGGCCGCGCCGGAGGCCGTCGAAAGCTTCGGTTACGGCATGCCGGCCTTCGCACTCGATGGCAAGAACTTCATCTGGTTTGGCGCCTGGAAGAACCACATCAGTTTTTATCCAATCAGCGAGGCAACCCGGCGCGCTCTGACGCATGAAGTGGCAGGATATGATACGTCGGGCAAGGGAACGATTCGATTCCGATCGGACGAGAATCTGCCGGCATCTCTGATCGCCAAGCTCGTCAAAGCGCGCATCGCCGAGCTGCCTTAATGCTCGTCGTGCGCGCTAGGTAGTGATTCTTGTATCGGCACCGCAAACCCGACACCCAACTTCGCGGCTGCATCCAGAATCTTCAGTAACAACTCCGTCTGTATCTTTACAAATTCGTCGCCATCGGCAGTCAAAACATATGCAAAGATTTCCAGATCGAACGACTGCTCGGCGATATTCACGAACCGCACTGGCACTCCGCCGGCATTGACTTTCGGGTTCTCTTCAAGAATCGCTTTCACGGCGTCCATCATCTGGCCTATCTGCTGGGGCGTAGTGTCTCTGCGCAGTTGCAACGTGGGATGAAACCACATTCGATCGCGGCGCGCGTAGTTCTCGAGCGTCATGGTCGAAAAAACCGAGTTGGGGATTGTAACCAGGGTGCGATCCAACGTTCGAAGGCGCGTAGAGCGAAGCCCGATATCTTCGACGGTGCCAAGTTGACTTCCGAATTTGCAGAAATCGCCTACCAGAACCGGCCGATCCATAATCACCGAAACGCTGCCGAACAGGTTCTCGATAGTTTTCTGCGCTGCAAGCGCAATCGCCAAGCCGCCCACGCCCACGCCCGCAATGATGGTGCTGGTCGGGTATCCCCATCTTTCGAGCACGATGAGAATGGCGATGCAAAACAGGCAGATCTTGACGAACCGGACAAACAGCGGGATAACCGAATAGGAGAGTGCTCGCTGGCGCGGGTCGAGCCGCGATGTGACCCGGTCCGAAATCACATCGACAATGCGCATGACCAGCGACGCAAGCCCGAGCACGATCAGCAGAGCCATCAGGTTCAGCAGATAAGTGCGCAGCAGCGCCGAAGGAGCGAGAATCTCCATGCATGCGCGAAACACGGCGACCGAGAGCAGCAGCCTCAGCGGCTCGGTGAAAGCTTCCAGGCGATATGCCTGAAGCGACTTTGCGTAGCGCTTGACAATAGGCGTCGCGATCACGATCACGATTCGCGAAAGCAGACGGGAAACCAGCGATAGCAGCAGCGCCAGCAAGACCAGCGCGATCCAGGTCCAAAGCGGCGTTCCGATGAACGTAATACTGACCAGCCACTCAGGCAGCTTCTTCTCAAATGCCGATTCTCCGGCCAACGCATTCAATTGCGGAATCCGCAGAACGCTATCGCCGGAAACCAGCCAGACGCTCACGCCCTGAAGGCTTACGCGCTGCATTTGCAGAGTGATCGTCTGACCCTTCAAGTGAAACGTGGCGAGATTTTCTGTATCCGGCGCAAGCGAATCTTGCAGATTGCCTTGCGGGGAGTTGCTGAGCTGGTCTACCTCGAACTGCGGGTCGCGATCCAGAATCGAACACAGCTCTTTTGCGCGTTCTGGGCCTGCGGTTCCACGCTGATCCGCTGGAATTTTACGCAGATCCAAATACTGCGACGCAAGCGTCAGGTTGCCGCCGTGGCACGCCTCCAAAAGGGCGTAGATTGCGCTCCGGGGAGTTGTTCGTTTCAGGGGATCCGCCGGCGCGGAGGGCACTGCGGTGGGCTTCTGGCCCGGCAAGAGCCCGCTCAATGCCTGTGCGGCCGTAGGTTGCGCCGTGAACGCTACCAGCGCCAGCCCTGCAAGACACCATGCCATCGTACGCCATTCACAACGCCTCTGGGTGCCGATGGTATCTACATAACTGCTTATGGTGCAATCTTTTGAAAACATATCTTTAAACCAGCAGTTTATCTCGCTGCAACTCGCCCCCCCGCTACTCTTTCGCCAGGAGCCTTATTATGTCTTCTCATGTTCCTTTGCAGGGTAGCCAGCGCAAGCATCCAGCCGGCTCGAAAGCGGCCGGCCACCCTGCTCCTGACGAAATCATTCAACTTACTTTAATTCTGAGGCGGCGAAGCGCCGCACCCGAGCCCGATTCGATCGGCCGCCACTTCTCGCACGAGAAACTCGCGGACCTTCATGGCGCGGATCCGGTCGACATCCAGGCTGTGAAGGCCTATGCGGCCAAGCATCATTTTTCCATCGTGTCCGTCAACCGAGCCGCTCGCTGTGTCTCGCTAAGCGGACCTCTTTCGCGTCTGGCGGAGGCTTTCCGTGCAGATGTCGCGCTGCGGCGAATCGGAGACAAAGTGTTTCGAACGCGGCAAGGATTCTTGCACGTTCCAGTATCCTTGGGCGGGCGAGTGATTGCGATTCTTGGATTCGATCAGCGTCCCGCCGCCGCGACGTATCACACGTTCCGGCCCAGGGCGTCACAATCGACTTCCTATACACCGCCTCAAGTGGCGAAAATGTACAGCTTCCCCACGAATACCGGAGCGGATCAAACCATCGCGCTGATCGAACTCGGCGGCGGCTTTGACAGTTCCGATCTGCAAAGCTATTGGCAGAAGTTAGGCTTGAACAAGGTATCGGTAACCGCAGTCCCAGTCGATGGCGCCGGCAACACTCCCACTGGAGATCCGAATGGTCCCGATGGCGAAGTGGTTCTGGATATCGAAGTTGCGGGTGGCGTCGCTCCGGAAGCGAACGTTGCGGTCTATTTCGCACCCAATACCGATCAGGGCTTCTTAAACGGTATCAACGCGGCGATTCATGACACGGTGCGCAAACCTTCGGTCATCTCTATTAGCTGGGGCAGTGCGGAAAGCGAATGGACGCCGCAGGCCATGAACGCCTTTAACGCAGCGTTCCACGATGCGGCTCTGCTCGGCATTTCGGTTTGTGTCGCAGCCGGTGACAACGGCTCGTCCGATGGCGAGAGTGATGGCGGCGTTCATGTCGATTTCCCAGCTTCGAGTCCGTGGGTTCTCGCCTGCGGCGGCACTAAGCTTTTGGGTTCGAACGGCAAAATCAAGTCCGAGACCGTTTGGAATGACGGCGGGGACGGCGGAGCCACGGGAGGCGGGGTCAGTTCCCACTTCTCAAAACCCAAGTACCAGGCGAACATCAATGTTCCTAAACCAACCGGAACCGTCAATTCCGACGGCCGCGGCGTTCCAGATGTGGCGGGCGTCGCAGATCCCGATACAGGGTTCGACATTTTGGTGGATGGACAGGAAGGCGTCGTGGGAGGTACCAGCGCGGTCGCGCCTTTGTGGGCCGGTTTGATCGCGTTGTTGAACCAGCAGCTCGGACGAAACCTCGGCTGGTTCCATCCGGCACTCTATGGAACCATTGCGCAAAACAAAGCGCTGCACGATATCACGTCCGGCAATAATGGCGCTTACAAAGCAGCCAAAGGCTGGGATCCGTGCACAGGTCTCGGCTCGCCAAACGGGCAGGCCATGCTTACACTTTTGAAGTAGTGAATTGGGGCGCGGTTGCGCCCCTCAGTTCGGCAACCAGTTCCTCGTAGGCGGCCTTTGGATCGGCCGCCCGCGTGACCTGCCGCCCAATCACCAGGTAATCCGCTCCATCGCGGATCGCCTCGGCCGGAGTCGCAACCCGCTTCTGATCCCCCGCCGCGGCGCCTGCCGAACGAACTCCCGGTGTGACGAGCGTCAGATTTGGGCCGCCAACCTCGCGTACCCGCGCAACTTCGCGCGGAGAACACACGATCCCATCCATTCGACTCTCGACTGCTTTCCTAACTCGCAGCTCAACCAGATCCGTCACAGCAACCGGATAACCCAGATCCGCCAGATCTTCTTGATCGAAGCTGGTCAGCACCGTCACGGCGAGCAGTTTCACTTTGCTTCCGCCTCTGCCTTCCACCGCCGCATTCATCACGCTTCTGCTGCCATGCACGGTTAGGAAAGTAACGGCGCTCGATTGGCAGATTTTTCGCGTCGCGCGCTTGACCGTTTCGCCGATATCGTACAGCTTTAAATCGAGAAAGATCTTCTTGCGAAACGAAGCCAATTGCGAAACGAACTCCATGCCCCCGGCAGCGTACAATTCGAAGCCAATTTTGTAGAAATCGGCTGCCGGTCCAATCCTGTCGACCAGTTCCAGGGCTTCAGTGGTGCTATCCACATCCAGCGCGACGATAATTGGGTTCGTTTCGTAATTCGGGGCCGGTACTCCTGTCACCATCAACCTTCAGTATATTGAGCCGGCGAGCTCGGCTGCGGCCTCGAACTGCCATTCACGCCAGCCGTCCAGGAGCGGGAAATAGAGTCCCAACCAGATGGGACCCTTCTCCATGCGCGCGAGCAGCGTGGCATAGTTATCGAGCTGCGTACGATAGCGGCGTTGTTCCTCGCTTAGGAAAGCCTCAACCCGGGCGCCTTCGTGTGAGCTGGTCTTGAAATCGATGATCCAGAGGCGGTCTTCCTCGTCGCGGAAGACACGATCGATGGCGCCCGTAATGACTTGGTCTTGGATGCGGCCGGCAATGGCCCACTCGGATCGCGCTTCGCGGTGGGGTTGAAGTATCCAGCGGCCCCGCTCGCTGGCGAAAGTGTTTCGCAAAGCTTGCATGACTTGTGCAGAGGCTTTCGGCTCTTCCGATCGAGAGACCCCAAGGCGTAGTAACTCGGATTTGATCAACGGCGCTGCGACATCCAGGCGCGTGCCTGCGGCACGTTTAAGGAATTCATGCACAACTGTGCCGACGTGACGGCTGGTATCGCTGACCCAATCGTAGGTGATCGTTCGACCCGACGCAGTTGCGCGCTGGAATTGTGGTTGCCAATTGACGGACGGGTGGAGGATTGGCGCGCGCCAGTTCGCGGGCAAGCGCCGCAGCAATGTCCTCGGCTGCTCGACGACATCGAAGAGATTCGCCTGTGCCGGTGCCCTGCGGCTAAATTCCTCAGTGAAATGCGGCAGAACCGAGTTCCAAATGAGGCCTAGGAATGTGCTGCTGGACGCCTTGTTGAAGCCTGTGCGATTCTTGTTCAACTTGACGCTGCCGAGTAAATAAAGCCGGTTAATGGCGCGCGTGCAACCGACATAGAACAGCCGCTTAAGCTCGTGTTCTTCCTTTTTCTTGATCACCTCTGAAATTTGGTCATAGAGGCTATCTTCCCCGCCCTGCTGCGGCTGCGCTGCAATCGCAAGCCCATCCGGGCCTTCCACCCACACCAGCAACTCTCGCTCGGAGGACTTTGCGCCCTTGCCGAGGTGAGGAATGATGACGGTGTCAAATTCGAGGCCTTTCGCCTGGTGAATGGTCATTACCTGAACGCGGCCGGCCGCGGCACTCGGCCTGGCGTATAGGCACTCGAGACGCTCTTCGAGCAAACTGAAATCGCGAATGATGCCGCCTGTATCAAACTCCGCGATAAGGTTTAGAAAAGTCTCCGCATCTTCGAGCTGGTTGGGCTCGCGCAGCGCGGCCGGACCACCGAGCGCCAACCAGGTCTGTTCGACTAAATCGCGCAATGGCAAACGGCCCACGCTCGCAATCGCGGCGGAGAGTATTTCGTGTGCCCCCAGCGCGCGACTCCGGCCATCGGGCGAGAGTGCCGCGATTTTCGTCGGGTCGGAAAGCAGATCGAAGATGGTCCTCTCGGACTCGCTTTCAGCGAGGGAAGATAAGTCGGACAACGTGAGGCCACACCATGGCGCGCGCAGGCACGCGAGCCACGAGACTCGATCTCCAACGTGCACCAACGCACGGGTAAGAGAGATGAGATCGAGGATATGCTGTTCCTCTTCGAGGGCATCTATTTCAATCGCTTCGTAACGGATACCGGAGCGGCGCAACGCCGGAAGAATATCTTTAATATGCGACCGGCTGCGGACCAGAATGGCAGTGGTTCCTTCTTTGGGTCCGCGTTCGAGAATGCGAATGATCTCGCGCGCTTCCTGCTCGCCATCGTCATCAATCAACGGAATGAGCTGCGGTTTTGTCTTGCTCCGCGACCGGTCAGCTTGCGCGGGGCGTAGTTTCACTGCGCTCTCCGTCACGTTGTTTTCTGTCATGATGGGCGCGAAGGTTGCTTCGGTCCATTCGACAATTTCGGGAGTAGAACGGAAATTGGTGGTGAGACGCAACGGTTCCAGACGAACCGATCCGAGTTGGCGATCTTCCCAGCACCGAAGGAAAAGCGAGACCTCGGCTTCGCGGAAGCGATAGATGCTCTGCATCGGGTCGCTGACCAGGAATAGCGTGTGCCCATCGCTTTCGGACCACTGTTCGGTCAAAGCTTTGATGAGGTCGTACTGCGCTCGCGAGGTGTCTTGAAACTCATCGACCAGAAGATGCTCAATCCGATAGTCGAGCCAGTAGAGAAGATCGGTGGGCTGCTCCGGGGCGCCGAGCGCTTTGATAGCTGCGCGCGTAACTTCCGTAAAATCGACGCTCGAACGTTCGCGGAAGATGATCCGAAGGGCTTCGTGAGCTTCCTCCAACAAGCGGCGGAAGTCATCGACGAGCTGCGAATCCTCCTGATACACGAGCGAACGCCATTGATCCCGCTGCTCCAGCATGCGTGCAACCTGCCGCTCAACCCGCGCGATGTCGTTATCGAAATGCAATGAAACTCGGCGAAACAGCTCGGCATTTTCTTCGCTTGTCTCGGTGAGCTTTCCGAGCATGCGGCGCGCGGCGAGCCGGTAAAGCTCACCCGCATTCTCAATCACTTTTCCAACTCCGCCAAACTCGGAGACCACGGGCATATGGCGCGTCAGCATGGCGCAGATCGAATCGATGGTTTGGATTTGAAGCCGGCCGGTATCGGAAACCAGGTTCCAGCCGAATTTACGGTCTCTCTCCAGTGCGGCCATGGCGAGTTTGCGGATCTGCTGTCGATACTCATCGTCTGCCGGTTGGCCGTTGCTTGCTTCAAGCAGCGCGGCATGGATGCGTTCTTTCATTTCGGCAGCCGCTTTTCGAGTGAACGTCATGGCCACTATCGATTCAGGACGATCGACAGTACCGAGCAGCCGCAGATAGCGTTGAACGAGCAGGCCGGTTTTGCCGGATCCCGCGGGAGCCTCGACGATAAAGGAGCGGGACGGATCGAGGGCCCTATCGCGGTCATGGCGGTCGGGGATCATTCCTGCTCCTGCTCGCCGGCACAGGATTCATTGACGCGGCAGAGAGGCTTGATGCCGCAGTATTGACACGCGCCGCGCAACGGGTCGACGGCAGCATGGCCGGCAACAAACTCGGTCGCGATTCGTTCTACCTCCACTTCGGCATTCTGCAAGAATGTGTCCCAGCCGTTCTTCATCACGGTGGTGCTCAGGCCATCGAAATGTTTCTCGCGCGAGAACCCGACCGCTCGCAGCTCGCGCGGTTTGAGCTCGCCAAAGAAGACACCATCAACGGCATCGCGGGTTGCGGCGGCGTAGACGAGCAACTGCGGTTCGAGCGGACGGGGGCACTTTAGCTTTTCGCGAGACTGCTTGCCGCTTTTGTAGTCGATCAAGAGAACGCTGCCATTCTGGAGACGATCGATCCGGTCAACGCGCAAGCGAAGGTGAAGGCCCGGGATTTCGTAGTAACGCTCCTGTTCCACGGTTTCAACAGTGAATGGCTGCTTGCGCCCATGCTCGACCCGCAGCCAGTCGAGAATCAATTCTTCTAGGCGCTCGCGTTCCGTGCTGCTGACGAGATGGTGCAAGGGGCTGGATTCGTTGTCTGAAACTGCCTGAACCACGGCATCGTGGACAATGGTTCGGAGCTGGTCATCCGGAGTGGACTTTAACCGGTGGTGGGTTTGCAATTCCTGCCAGACTAATTGGAGAGCGCGATGCACGAAACCGCCGCGGTCACGCGCGTCGAAGCCGAAGCAGGCGTCCTCCGGCGCTTTCGCCTGGAGCCGATATTCGGCGAATGCGCGAAACGGGCATAGTGATTGAGCGCGAATCAGCCCTGTTCCCCCGCGAGCAATTTCGGTGGCCGCATATGCGGGTGCGTTCGTGTCGCTTCTCTCATCGAGCGAAGCAGGCGGGAAAGATTGGCGAGGCAACTTGCCACGCCAGAGCGGCAATTCCGCGCCCTTTGCGCCATCGAGGAACCGTGCCGCAATTGGAGAGAGGCGGCCTGAGTAAGTGGCCATCAGAACTGGCGCGGATTGAAAGACGCTTTGGGTGAGGTGTTCGCGGCTGGCGAGGATGCTTTGAGGCGTAGTGCCGGGAATGTGATGCGCGCGCTGCAGCCGTAATGGAACCAGGGGCGATAGATCGGTTGCCGGCGGCCAAGTTTCGTCCGACATGCCGGTGACGATTGCGCGATCGAATTGCAGGCTCGGCGCATCTCTGGATTCCAGAATCTGCACAGGCGAGAACCAGTCGCCCTGTTCAACACCACCCGTTGTGAGAAGCCGCCGGAGGTGCCCGAGAGCGGCGTCGTAAGTCGAGCGGCCGAATACGAGCCCAAGTGCAGCGAGGGAGGAAAGAGTTTCCTTCCATAGCTCAACAGCCTTTTGTTCCGGTGCGGCGAGAGGCGCATCGCCTGGCCATCCCACGGCTTTGAGGAGATCTCCGACGAATGCGCTCCACGTAGGAAGCTCGGCGCGTTTTGGCATCTTGACGAGCATCCGACGAACGGCGGACCATACGGGCACGAGCAGCGGACACTTGCCGGAGACGGACTCGAGATCTTGAAGGCTGACGTCGAGGTCGCGCCTCTTTCGCAAATTGAGATCCGCCAAGGCGCGGGCGCTCGGCTCGGCTGAGGCTCCTCGAGTGAAGGGCGATCGCAAGATTGCACCGGCATGGGCGTGATGAATGCGCGGACGAGCAAGCTCGAGCAGAAGAAGCGCATTCGCCACAATAGGATGCTCACTCAGTGGAGCAGCCGCAGTGATGTGGAACGCGCTGTTCTGTGCTCCCTTAAAGAAAGTTCGCGAAGGATAGAAAACGTCCTGAAATACGCGCTGCACAATGGCGCGGTTCGCAGCGAGATCCGGGACAAAGATGGCAGCAGATTGCGAGGGATCGCTTTCAAGGGCTGCACGCGCGAGGCGGGCTGCGTATTCGAGCTCTTCGGCAAAGCTAGTGAAGCATTTTGCCCCGGCCTGGGGCCGGGATTGCGGGACGCGGGCTGGTTCAATTACGGCGGCCGATCCGAAGGCATGCCTGATTCGTTCGAGCGCGGTCGTCATGGTCTCGAAGGCTGCGAAGACTGTCAGATCGCGGTTGCAGATGCCTTCTTCAATCCATTGCGGAACCAAATGCCACAGATCGGCGCGCGTAATCCAGCCCTGCTCGAGGCATTTCCGGCGGAAGATTTTAAGCCATGCCTGGAATTGTTGCCCGTCCTGATGATCGTTCCAAAGATCTTCGTCGGGAGAGATGTTCCACTCCGCGATAAGAGTCGCGGCTCGGCGTGCGAGACGCGCGGCCGCATTAGGATCGAAGAGCTGCGGATGCTCCTGTTCGATGATGCTTTGCCAGAGAGCCCGCTCCTGGGAGGGTGAAAGCAGAGAGGGTATTTCCGCCGAATAGCGCGCCTGCTGCCAACAGGCGGACAACCATGCATGGATGCTATAGATAGGCGTTCGCTGCCAGCTATCGCGGCCTTGCGCGATTTGATAAGTCGCAATTTGTTGCGCCGCGACTGCAGCGAGCAAGGGAGACGGAGTGACGATGGTGGCTTTCTTCTCAAGCCAGGAGAAGAGGCCGGGACAAGCGAGACGCATGAATGGGTATTGATTTATTATCGCGAGAGCCGGTCACGAGCGGTTTCGCTGAGCCACACAGATTTTAGCCCCTGCCGCGGTTCCCGATATGGTGATATGGTATCGGTATGGCAACAACGAAGGTCACTTTCACGTTGGACCGGGTCTCGATCCAGAGGTTGCAGGATGCGGCGGACCAGCTTGCGGTTCCCAAGAGTGAAATCATTCGTGAGGCCATTATGGATTTTTACGATCGGCTGGGACGCTTAAGCGAGCGCGAACGTGCCGTGATGCTTCGCAATTTTGACGAAATGGTCCCGAAAATTGCGCCGCGCAGCAATGCCGCCGTCGACCGGGAGATCGCGCAAATACGTCAAGCGAGGAGGACGGGCGGCCGCCGGACACCTTCCGGACGTCCATGACTGTTCTCGACACTTCAGTCCTGATCGACAGCCTGTCCGGCCCCCGGCGTTCATCGCGGGCACTTCGCTCAGCGATTGAACAAGGCGAAAGGATTGTGATTCCAGCTCTCGTGCTTTACGAATGGCTTCGCGGGCCTCGCTTGGCGTCTGAGATAGCGGCTCAGGAAACTCTCTTCCCGTCCGACAGCGCCGTAGCATTTGGGCCCCGTGAGGCATCCCTGAGCGCCGAACTCTACCGCTCTGTCAAGCGACCCCGGGGACGCGAGATCGATTTGGCGATCGCTGCGTGTGCCATTATCAGAGACGCTAGTTTGTGGACGTTGAACACGGCGGATTTCAGAGATATCCCAGAATTGCGGCTTGCTGCGTTTTGATCTAAAAGGAGATTCATGCCCACGTACATTTTGGCGTTTCTGATCGGCGTCGTAGCCGGACTTCGTTCCATGACCGCGCCGGCGGCGGTGAGTTGGGCGGCTCGCCTCGGCTGGTTGCATCTGGAAAACACAAGACTCGCGTTTCTGGGATTTGCGGCAACTCCGTACATCATCAGCGTACTGGCTATTCTGGAGTTGATCGCCGACAAGCTGCCGAATACGCCAAGCCGCAAGGCAGCGGTAGGATTCGGTGCACGCATTGTCACCGGAGCGATCTGCGGCGCGGCACTCGGAGGTTGGGCCGGCGGCATGCTTGCAGGCATAATTGGCGCGATCGTGGGGACGCTAGGCGGCTATGAATTCCGCGCGCGGCTGGTCAGAGCCATTGGCGGAAAAGATCTCCCGATCGCTCTTCTCGAGGATGTAATCGCTATCGGCGGTGCGTTCCTGATCGTATCGCGATTTTAGGATGCCGAGCCTAAATCGAAGGGCCGCGCGGCTGCCTCTTCGGCGTCGTGCTTTTCTTGATCGGCTCGGCAGTAGGGCGTCCAGGGAACAGCTTCGAGGCGCGCCGGCTCTATGGGCCGCCCGCAATCGATGCACTTGCCGTAAGTGCCGTCTTCGATCCGTTGCAGGGCAGCGCGAACCTGCTCAAGCGTCTTGGCTTCGACGGTGCTGAGTGTAAAGGCGGTCGCCTTCAACTCTGAGGAGGTGACTTGGTCGATCGGATCCTCAACCTCGGCGGACCGCGATTCGCGGGCGTCGTCGTCGAAGCGGGTGATGCTTTCGAGGAGCTCCTGTTGTTTCGCGAGGAGGCGTTTCTTAAATGTGGCAGTGTTCATCGGTTCATCTTTGGGAGCTAATGGATTGGAACTCGCGCTCGACGGCGAGCGATGGAGCGTCGCCGCGGCGGTGAAGAACGGACCGGGCTATATAGAGCGGCCGATGCTTCGCTTCGGTGTAAATGCGGCCGACATATTCGCCAACTATGCCGATGCTGATCATCTGCAGTCCACCAAGAAATAAAAGCCCGATGAACGAGATAGTCCAGCCGGCGACCCAAGAGTGGGTGAAGAGCCTGACCACGAGCGCATAGATAATGCCAAGCGAAGCCAGTGCGGCGGAAGCGATGCCAATGAAGGCAAGCACTCGGAGCGGAAAAGTGGAGAAAGAAACAATGCCGTCGAACGCCAGCTTGAGCATTTTTCGCATCGGATACTTGGTGGTTCCGGCGAATCGCGCAGCCCGGGCATACTGGACACCGCATTGCCGAAAACCGATCCAACTGCACATGCCGCGCAGCAAGCGATGCCGTTCGGGCATGCTCTTCATGGCTTCGACCGCTTTCCGGTCGAGCAGGCGGAAATCGCCGCTGTCGAGCGGGATCTCGACATCCGATAGTGCATTGATAAGACGGTAGAACAGCTTGGCGGTCCAGAGCTTGAGGCCGGTCTCACCCGCTCGGGAGGTGCGGACGCCATAGACAACCTCATAACCCTGCGCCCACATTTCAAGCATGTTGCCTATCAGTTCCGGCGGATCCTGCAGATCGGCATCCATGATGACCACGACCTCTCCATTGGCGGCTTCCAGGCCGGCAGTTACCGCGGGTTGGTGGCCGAAATTTCGGGAAAGCTCAATTACAGTGACGTTGGAGTCGGAATCGTGAATGGCCGCGAGCGTTGACGCAGTCGCATCGCGGGAGCCGTCATCCACGTAGACAATTTCGTACCAAATGTCAAAACTGCGCAGAACTTGAGTGAGGCGCCGATGGCACTCTGCAACGGCCGCCTCTTCGTTAAAGCACGGGACTATGACGCTGATAGAAGACGCAATACGAGCAGCCGGCACACCGATATTGTTTCATGCAGCGGCTGCGCGGTGTTCAACGCGATGCTGCCGCGGCGCGCGTCTCGCCTGTTTGTTCCAACGGGACGGCACCCTCAATGTCTTCAAACTTCTGCGTACGGTGCATAAAATAATAGACGCACAATAGGGTGAGCATGAACAGCGCCAGGATCACCATGACCAGCGCGAAGTGCACGAGTTGGCGTATGGGCGCCGCGGCCTGGTGCTCATCCTGGCTCACAAGGACAATCCAGCCGAGATTGTCGGAGAGCTGTTTCAGCCCCGTTCCGGCAAAGCCAACCAGGTACGGTCCGTTGCCCACGTCTACCCTTTGGTCGCCGGTTTGCGTTGTGCCCGTACCGAGCGAATCGCGGATGGCATCGAAAGCCTGCGATTTATTTTGGGCGAAAACGTCGGTGTTCGGGGCGCTAATGATAAAGCCGTTTTCGTTGACCAGCTCGGCTCTCGCTCCATTACCAACCGTACTCTTGAAGTCGTTTAGTAGCGGAGTCACGTTCACTGCGGCCGTGAGTACGCCCAAAGTCGCGCCGGAAGCTTGATCGGTAACGGGCACGCCAACGTTTACGTAATATTGCTTCGTGAACTCGTCATCGAGGATTTCGCCGACGCGGGGTTTACCCTGGCCATTGTTATAGACGCTTTGCCAACCCGCATCCTGAGCATAGGAAGTCCTGGGCGGCTGCTGGGAAGCGGCGACTACGTTGCCGTTCTGGTCTGTCAGAGTAAGCGCCAGGATGCGTGGATCTTGCGTTCTGCGAAAACGCAGCATTTGAGACGCGTTGGAGTTCAGCATGCCCGGACTAGTGCTCCCTTGCCCGGCAACAGCGACCGCGGCGCGCCCCGAAACACCAGCTTCGGAGTGACCGGATGCGGAGCTCACAACTAGGGGATTCGATGCGAGCACAATGACATCGGCAACACGGTCTCGAAGATATTGCGAGACTTGGTTGCTATAGAGTTGTGCGATTGATTTGAAGTCATTCCCGATGGCGTTATCCAGCGACCTACTGCTGTTTTCTGTCAGCACCAGACCGACTATGCTCAACGGCACGATGACTACGATCAGGATGAGGAGAACTTTGGTAAGAGAAACACGAACTTCAAGCCGATCCATACCACACCTCCCTCGGTGCACTCGCGGTGAAGCGGGCTTCGGCCCGGGACGCGGCTAGGCGGATTTAACGCCTGTCGTGGTGGGCCACACAGGGCCGCTTCCCGTCTAAATCATACTCCAGTAGACTAGGCCCGGATGGTAATTGTTCCGAATTGTTGATAATTTGAAAATTGGAGGGCTGACGCAGATAGGGCGGCCCGTGAGAGCCGCCCTTTCGTTTAACTGATTTAGGCTGCCGGTTAGATTTCGTCCGTTGCGCCCAGGGCTTCTTCGCCGAGGTCTTCGGCCAAGCCGCCGGTGTAGATGCCGGGTGTTTCGTCGGAGTAGTCTGCGAGACCGTCGCCGAGAGCGAGCTCTGCTTCGGGCAGCGGCTCTTCCTCGACCACATCTTCGCCGGCGATTTTGACCCGGCGGTAGAACTCCATGCCGGTGCCGGCTGGAATCAACCGGCCCATGATGACGTTCTCCTTGAGGCCCCGCAGGTAATCGACCTTGCCGTTAATGGCGGCTTCGGTCAGGACGCGCGTGGTCTCCTGGAAGCTTGCGGCGGAAATGAATGAATCGGTTGAGAGCGACGCCTTGGTGATGCCCAGCAGGATGGGCTTACCCATCGCTGGACGGCCGCCCGCTTCAATCACTCGCGCATTCTCTTCGCGGAACTTGAACTTGTCCACGACCTCTTCAGGCAGGAACTCGGTATCGCCGATGTCCTCAATGCGGACCCAGCGCATCATCTGGCGCGAGATGACTTCCAGATGCTTGTCGTTGATGTTCACGCCCTGGAGCCGATAGACTTCCTGGATCTCATTCACCAGATACTTCTGCAGCTCCTTTTCACCGAGCACGGCCAGGATATCGTGCGGATTGCGCGGACCGTCCATGAGCGGATCGCCCGAGCGCACGCGCTCGCCTTCCTGTACGTTGATGTGAACGCCGCGCGGAATCGAGTATTCCTTCTGCACGCCGTCATCACCGGTGATATACAACTTGCGCATACCTTTGGTGACTTCGCCATACTTCACGACGCCGTTGATTTCCGCGATCACGGCCGTTTCACGCGGCTTACGAGCTTCGAAGAGCTCGACCACGCGGGGCAGACCGCCGGTGATGTCCTTGGTCTTGGTTGTGGCGCGCGGGATCTTCGCGAGCACATCGCCCGCATGGACCTCTTCGCCATCGCTAGCCATCAGGTGAGCGTGGGTCGGCATGAGGTAGCGCTTCTCTTCCGAGCGTCCGCCGCCTTCCGGACGAACGACGATGGTGGGGAAACGCTTCTCATCGGAGGATTCGGTCACGACCACTTGCATGTTGCCCGTGATTTCGTCCACCTGCTCTTGCGTGGTGACACCGTCGATCAAGTCTTTGAAGTGAACCGCGCCACTAACCTCCGTCAAAATCGAGAACGTGTAGGGATCCCATTCGAGCAGGATCTGGTTGGCTTTGACGGGCGCACCGTCTTCGACATTGATCTTGGCGCCGTAGACCACCGGGTAGCGCTCCCGCTCGCGGTTCTTCTCATCGACGATGATCAGGATGCCGTTGCGGTTCATGGCGATTAACTCGCCCTTGTTGTTGCGGACCGTGTTGACGTTGCTGAACCGGACGAAACCGTTGCTCTTGGCGTCCTGAGTGGATTGCTCGCTGACGCGAGTGGCCGCGCCACCAATGTGGAAGGTACGCATGGTGAGCTGAGTGCCCGGCTCGCCGATGGATTGAGCCGAGATGATGCCGACAGCTTCGCCGCGTTCAACCATGCGGCCAGTCGCCAAATTGCGGCCGTAGCAGAGCCGGCACACGCCGCGTTTCGATTCGCAGGTCAGGACCGAACGGATTTTCACGCGCTCGATACCAGCCGCTTGAATCGCGCTGGCCAACTCTTCCGTGATCTCCTGGTTTACGCCGACGATCACGCTGTTTTCGTAATCGCGCTGATCTTCGAGAGCCACGCGGCCAACGATGCGGTCGCGCAAAGGTTCGATGATTTCGCCCGATTCGATGATCGGCTCGACGTAGATGCCGTCCGCCGTGCCGCAATCGTCTTCGGTAATGATGACGTCCTGCGCCACGTCGCAGAGGCGGCGCGTGAGGTAGCCGGAGTCCGCAGTTTTGAGAGCGGTATCGGCCAGACCCTTGCGTGCGCCGTGAGTCGAGATGAAGTATTGCAGCACATCCAGACCCTCGCGGAAGTTCGCGGTGATGGGCTGCTCGATGATTTCACCCGACGGCTTGGCCATGAGGCCTCGCATGCCCGAGAGCTGGCGAATCTGCTGCTTCGAACCACGAGCGCCGGAATCGGCCATGATGTAAATCGGGTTGAGGATGCGGCCGGTGCGGTCGTCCTCTTCCAGATTCTTGAAGAGCTTGTCGGAGATCGCTTCGGTGACCTTCGACCAGATTTCGATGATCTTGTTATAGCGCTCCGATTGCGTGATGGCGCCTTCCTGATATTGCTGCTGGACTTCGATCACCTGCTTTTCGGCGTCGCGAACCAGGCCGGCCTTTTCTTCCGGAACAACCATGTCGTCGATGCCGATTGAGATGCCGGCGCGCGTGGCGTAGAGGAAGCCGAGTTTCTTGACTTCATCGAGCATCTGCACCGTAATCTGCAAGCCGAACTTGAGATAGCAGTATTGAACGAGCTGCCCGAGGCCTTTCTTCTTGAGGAGTCCGTTGATGAACGGCATCTCTTTGGGAAGTACATCGTTCAGGATCACGCGACCGACGGTGGTGTCCATGTACTGCTTGTTGAACTCGATCGGCTCGGTGTACATGATGTTCTGGTTGTCAAACGCCTTGTTCAGGTCGATGACGCGGCCAGTGTGACGCAGCTTGATACCGGTGAGCGTTTCCACTTCGCCCATTTCGAGAGCGATCAGCACGTCTTCCATGGAGGCGAACGTGCGGCCGGAGCCTTTGGCGTTGGGGCGCATCTTGGTGAGGTAATAGAGACCCAGCACCATGTCCTGAGTCGGGATGGCGATGGGCGCGCCGTGGGCGGGCGACAGGATGTTGTTCGAAGCGAGCATCAGCGTCGAAGCCTCGATCTGCGCTTCGGGCGAGAGCGGAATGTGGACCGCCATCTGGTCGCCGTCGAAGTCGGCATTGAACGCAGTGCAAGTGAGCGGATGCAGCTTGATGGCCTTGCCTTCCACCAGCACGGGCTCAAAGGCCTGAATGCCGAGGCGGTGCAGTGTGGGAGCGCGATTCAACAGAATCGGATGATCGCGAATGACTTCTTCGAGAATGTCCCACACCACCGGGTCCTGCTGCTCGACCAGTTCCTTGGCTTGTTTGATGGTGGTGCAGTGGCCGCGCTGCTCGAGGCGGTGATAGATGAAGGGCTTGAAGAGCTCGAGCGCCATCTTCTTGGGAAGACCGCATTGGTGCAGCTTCAGCTCAGGGCCGACGACGATGACGGAGCGGCCGGAGTAATCGACGCGCTTGCCGAGCAGGTTCTGGCGGAAGCGGCCTTGCTTGCCCTTCAAGGTGTCGGAGAGCGATTTGAGCGGGCGGTTGTTGGCGCCGCGCAGCACGCGGCCGCGGCGGCCATTATCGAACAGCGCATCGACGGCTTCCTGCAACATGCGCTTTTCGTTTCGCACGATCACGTCGGGAGCATGCAGCTCCATCAACTTCTTCAAGCGGTTGTTGCGATTGATGACGCGGCGGTAGAGATCGTTCAGATCGGAGGTGGCAAAGCGGCCGCCATCGAGCGGCACCAGCGGCCGCAGTTCGGGCGGAATCACCGGGATCACATCGAGGATCATCCACTCCGGCTTGTTGCCGGATTTGCGGAAGCTCTCGACCACGCGCAGACGCTTGGCGTACTTTAACTTCTTTTGTGCCGAGGTCTCGGTACGCATGCGCTCGCGGATTTCCTGGCTGAGCGCTTCGATGTCGATCTTCTTGAGCAGTTCCTTGACGCCTTCGGCGCCCATCATGGCGACGAACTTGCCGGGGAACTCCTGATCGAGCTGGCGCTTGCGCTCGTCGCTGATCACTTCACCCAGATTGAGACCGGTGGCCTCGCCCGGATCGATCACCACGAAGGCTTCGTAGTAGAGCACGCGCTCGAGCTCACGCAGCGTGATATCGAGCAGGTAACCGATGCGGCTGGGTAGCCCTTTGAAAAACCAGACGTGGGAGCAGGCGCTCGCGAGCTCAATGTGTCCAAGCCGTTCGCGGCGCACGCGGGAAAGCGTGACTTCTACGCCGCACTTGTCGCAGATGACTCCGCGATGTTTCATGCGCTTGTACTTGCCGCAGAGGCACTCCCAGTCAGCTACCGGCCCGAAGATGCGAGCGCAGAACAGGCCGTCGCGCTCCGGCTTGAAGGTGCGGTAATTGATGGTCTCGGGCTTAGTGACTTCACCGTGTGACCAGCTTCGGATTTTCTCGGGAGAGGCGAGACTGATTCGAATCGAATCGAAATCGGCGATCAGATTGGCTCTGTCGTACGGAGAGGAACGATACATTGGTTTCCTTGAGAATCCTTTTCAGTACGGGCCCGTTTCAAAACTCGAGCGAACGGAGCGTGGGGCGCCAAAGTGACGCCCCGTTCGCAATTCCTTAACTAATCCGCTGCGTGCGCCAGATCCTGCACCTCGCGCGGCTTCTTCATCAGCTCGACATCGAGGCACAAGCTCTGCAGCTCGCGGATCAAAACGTTAAACGATTCCGGCACACCGGGTTCGGCGGCGGCTTCGCCCTTCACAATGGCTTCGTAGATTTTGGCGCGGCCGTAGACGTCGTCCGATTTCGCCGTCAGCAACTCCTGCAGAATGTAAGCTGCGCCGTAAGCTTCGAGAGCCCAGACTTCCATTTCGCCAAAGCGCTGGCCGCCGAACTGCGCCTTGCCGCCGAGCGGCTGTTGCGTAATCAGCGAGTACGGCCCGATGGATCGAGCGTGGATCTTGTCGTCGACCAGATGGCTCAGCTTGAGCATATATATGTAGCCGACAGTCACCGGCTGTTCAAACATCACACCCGTCATGCCGTCATAAAGCTGAACCTTGCCTGAGGTGGGTAGCTCGGCTTCGGTGAGACGCGCCTTGATGTCCTTTTCGCTGGCGCCGTCAAAGACGGGCGTAGCGAAGTGCAAGCCCAATTTCGCCGCCGCCCAGCCGAGGTGCGTTTCCAAGATCTGACCGACGTTCATACGAGACGGAACGCCGAGCGGATTCAAAACGATTTCGACGGGAGTGCCGTCGGGCAGATACGGCATGTCCTCTTCAGGAACGATGCGAGCGATGACGCCCTTGTTTCCGTGGCGTCCGGCCATCTTGTCGCCCACCGAGAGCTTGCGCTTCATGGCGATGTAAACTTTTACGAGCTTGATGACGCCCGGAGGAAGTTCATCGCCCTTGCGCAGCTTCGCGATCTTTTCTTCCGTGATCTTTTCGAGCACGGCGATCTGGCGCGAAGTCATCTCTTCGATCTCGTCAATCTGTTCGTTGATGCGAATGTCTCTGGAGGACAGCCGCATACGCTTCAGGTCGCGGGCGCGCAGCTTCTCGAGCACGTCGCGGTTAAGCGGCGTGTCTTTTGACAGCAGCTTTTTGTTGGTCTTTTCGTCGTGGAGATCCGCCAGCAGTTCCTTGCCTTTGAGCAGTTCCTCCAGACGCTTGGCGCGCTCATCGCTCAGGATGCGCTTTTCGTCTTCAAGATTGCGGTGCAGGCGCTCTTCCTGGAGCTGCAGAATTTGCTTCGAACGCTCGTCCAGCTCCGCGCCCTTACGGGAAAACACCTTGCAATCCACAATGGTGCCTTCGATGCCGGGCGGGCAATAGAGCGATGCATCCTTTACGTCGCCGGCCTTCTCACCGAAAATGGCGCGCAGCAGCTTCTCTTCGGGAGTCAACTGCGTTTCGCCCTTGGGCGTGACTTTGCCGACCAGGATGTCGCCGGGCTTGACGGTCGCGCCGATGCGGATGATTCCGCTTTCGTCCAGATTGCGCAGGAACGATTCGGCGATGTTCGGAATATCGCGAGTGATTTCCTCGGGGCCGAGCTTGGTGTCACGGGCCTCGATTTCGAACTCTTCGATATGGATGGAGGTGTAATAGTCGTCCTTGACGAGCTTTTCACTCACCACGATTGCGTCTTCGAAGTTGTAACCGCGCCACGGCATGAACGCCACCAGGACGTTGCGCCCGAGCGCGAGTTCGCCGGCTTCGGTGCAAGGACCGTCGGCGAGCACGTCGCCCTTCCGAACCTTCTGCCCCTGGTGAACGATGGGCTTCTGGCTAATACAGGTGTTCTGGTTCGAGCGCTTGAACTTGGTGAGCTGATAAATATCAGCGCCCACTTCTCGCGACATCTGCCCTTCGTGCGCGCTGCCTTCGACGCGAACAATGATGCGTTCGCTATCGACGGAATCGACCACACCGGGGCGCTTGCAGATGACGACCGCACCCGAATCGCGAGCCGTGACGCGCTCCATACCGGTTCCGACATACGGCGCTTCGGCGCGCAGCAGCGGCACGGCCTGGCGTTGCATATTGGAGCCCATCAGGGCGCGGTTAGCGTCGTCGTTCTCAAGGAACGGAATCAAGCTGGCGGCGACGGAGACCAGTTGTTTGGGACTGACGTCCATGTACTGAATTTCTTCTCGATGCTTCAGCATGAAGTTGCCGGCCTGACGCGCGTTTACAAGCTCGTCTACCAGGCTGCCATGCTCGTCAATCGCTACGTTGGCCTGAGCGATTAGATATTTGTCTTCCTCCCAGGCGGAGAGGTAATCGGAGTGCGCTTCGTATTCAGCCGGTTGTTTCTTTGCGCCGAGCGATTTATTGGCCTTGACAGTCTCCTCGCGCGAGACCACCTGGCCAACTTTGAAATCGGTGTCGCCAGGATTCAGGATTCTGACTTCATCCACCAGTTGGCCATCGCGCACGCGGCGGTATGGGCTCTCAATGAAGCCGTACTCGTTGATGCGCGCAAAGCAGGAAAGCGAAGAAATGAGGCCGATGTTCGGCCCTTCAGGCGTTTCGATGGGGCAGATGCGGCCGTAGTGAGTAGGATGCACGTCGCGGACTTCGAACCCGGCGCGCTCGCGCGACAAGCCGCCTGGTCCGAGCGCGGAGAGGCGCCGCTTGTGCGTAATTTCCGACAACGGATTCGTCTGGTCCATGAACTGCGAGAGCTGGCTGGAACCGAAGAACTCGCGGATGGCGGCCATCACCGGCTTGGCGTTCACCAGGTCGTGCGGCATGGCGGTCGACATTTCCTGATAGACCGACATCTTCTCTTTTATGGCGCGCTCCATGCGCACCAAGCCGATGCGGAACTGATTCTCTAGCAGCTCACCGACCGCGCGAACGCGGCGGTTACCCAGGTGATCGATATCGTCGACCGCACCGATACCTTTGCGCAGCTTCAGGAGATAGAGGATGGTGTCGATGAAGTCCTTCTGGTCAAGCGTGCGCTTGTCGAGCCGGGTCGCATCCGCCTTGTCGTAGAGCTTGATGTTGAACTTCATGCGTCCCACGCGCGAGAAATCGTACTTGCGCGGGTCGAAAAACATTCCCTGGAAAAGTTGGGTTGCCGTGTCGAGGGTGGGCGGATCGCCGGGGCGCAGCTTGCGGTAGATTTCGAGCAGCGCGTCGTTCTGGCTTTTTACAGCGTCCTTGCGCAGGGTGGCTGAGATGACGTTACCGGCATCGTCGCGATCGGGGAAGAAGATTTCAAAGGTCTCGATTCCGGCATCAGCGATTTTGCCGATCGCAGTAGGCGTGAGCTCATGGTTCGCCTCAATGAGCACTTCGCCGGTCGACATATCGATCACGTCGGCTGCGACATAGGCCCCTTCGAGATCGTTCGAGGCGACCTCCACCTGCTCAATCTTGGCCTTCTGAATTTCGCGAAACACCGAATTGGTGATCTTGCGGCCTTGCGGTACAACCTGTTCACCATGCTTGCTGGAGATGGCGTGAGAGAGCTTCATGCCGATCAGGCTGTCGTTCACGCTCCAGTAGAGCTTGTTGTTCTTCAGAGAGATGTTCGAGATTTTGTAAAACCCGCGGATGATGTCGGAGTCCGTCTTCAGGCCCAGCGCGCGAAGGAACACCGTTCCATAGAATTTGCGCTTGCGGTCGATGCGAACGTAGAGCAGGTTCTTGTTGTCGTATTCGAATTCGACCCAGCTTCCGCGATAAGGGATGATCTTGCCGAGGAAGTAGCCTTGGGTCTGAACGCGCTCGAAGAACACACCGGGCGAGCGGTGCAACTGGGAAACGATAACGCGCTCGGTGCCGTTGATGATGAAGGTGCCGTTATCGGTCATCAGCGGGATTTCACCGAAGAAGACCTCCTGCTCCTTGATGTCGCGAACAGTCTTGTTGCCGGTTTCAGCATCTTTGTCATAGACCGTCAGACGAATGGTGACTTTGAGCGGCGCAGCGTAGGTCATGCCGCGCTCTTCGCATTCGGGCACGTCGTATTTCAACTGCAGCGCAACCGGATCGCCGCAGCGATTGCAAAAGGTGACGATGTTCTTGTTAAAGGTGCCGCACTTGTGGCACAGCACATCGCCGGCATGGAATGGATCCGTGCGAATCTCGGCGCCGCAATTCGGATTGCGGCAAATGGTCCGCAGGTGATGCAGCCCTTTCAGGTTGCCGCACTTGCACTCCCAGTTGCCGATAGAGTAATCGACGAATTCGAGCTGGCTGAGTCCGCGAAAATCGGAGATCGGAAATACCGAGCTGAATACGCTCTGCAGACCTGCATCTTCGCGCTCTTTGGGAAGCAGATCCATTTGCAGAAAACGTTCATAGGAGCGCTTCTGCACTTCAATGAGGTTAGGAATCGGGATCGAAGTTTGAATCTTCGAAAAATCAACTCTCTCGCGGAGAGAACCGTTTGACACGTTAGGCATCTACGCTTTGTCCTTTACGAGCGCACAGGCCGGTTGGTGGCCGTTGTGCGCGATTTACCATAGGAAACCAATGACACAGTGACATCTAGCAACGCGTTTACAAGGGCTGGAGCGCCGTTCTAGGCTCCGCCCGCACATGCTTGCGCGGCATACGCCGAAGCGGCCGCGCGTGAGAAAGATCCGAAGAAGAAAGATCTGAAGAGAGACATTCGGTTTGACGATAACGATATGGAAGGCCCCCGAAAGAGCCCGGACAAGCTTAGCCGCGCAAACGCGGCAAAGCTGTAGATCGAGAAGACAAATTTGGGCATGCGAAAGTCCCGCCGACCTGCACAGGCCCGCGGGAGAATTTCAGAAAGCTGATGGCTCAAATTGGATGCTGGAAACCGTTCCGGCTGACGTCTACTTCAGAATAACATAACCCAGGCCAACCGCGTCAACCGCACGGCCAGTCTTGGAAACAAAATTGCTAGTCAGGGCACCACGCCTTGTGTTTTCAGCTACTTGACTTCCACGGTAGCGCCGGCGTCGGTGAACTTTTTGCGAATGGCCTCGGCTTCGTCCTTGTTGACGCCTTCCTTGATCGGCTTGGGCGCGCCGTCCACCAGATCCTTGGCTTCCTTCAGCCCCAGACTGGTGACTTCGCGAACGGCCTTGATAACGTTGATCTTGTTGGCGCCCGCCGCGGTTAAGATGACCGAGAATTCCGTCTTCTCTTCCACAGGGGCCGCCGCCGCAGCCGCGCCGCCACCCGAGGGAGCCGCCGCCACGGCCGCAGCCGCCGCCGAGACACCCAGCTTTTCCTCGAGCAGTTTCACCAACTGTGACGCTTCGAGCAGGGTCAAGCCCTGGATCTGTTCTGCTATTGCGTTGATATCCGCCATTTTCCTTTTCTAACTCCCTAAAACGTTGTTGTACATTCCGGTTGCGAGCAACGCATCGCGCAGGCGACCGGCTATGGGTTGAATTTGTTCTCTTTCGCGGCCTGGTCCAAGACCACTGCCAGATTGCGGCCGACGCCGTTCACACAGCTGACCAGACGGGTCGCTGTCGCATTGATCAGGAACAAAAGCTTCGCGTAGATCTCTTCCTTCGGCGGCATGGAGGCCAGATCGCCAATCGCTTTAATGTCGATCACACGGCCTTCTACCATGCCGGCCTTGAAGGTAAATGCCGGATTCTCGCGCGAATACTTTGCCAGCGCCTTGGCGAGCGCAACGGGATCCTTCGCCGTATAGGCAAGCGACGTCATGCCCTTCAGATCGCCCAGCAGATCGCTCGCCGGTGTGCCCTCGGAAGCTTTCGCCGCGAGGTTATTCTTCACCACGCGGTAGTTCCCGCCGGCATCGCGAACCGTCTTCCGCAGATGAAAATCCTGGCTGACAGTCAGCTTTTCGTAGCTGGTGACGAAGAGGTTACTGTTCTCCTCAATGGTCTTCTTGAGATCCTCGACGTCCTTCTTCTTTTCGTTTTTGTCCTTCATCGTGCTGCCCTTCCCGTGTTCGGCTTCCGAATCCTAGGCCGTCTTAGCGTTGAATGCGGCCACATCCAACTGCACGCCCGGCCCCATGGTAGAGCATAGAGTCGCGCTCTTGACGTACTTGCCTTTGGCGGCCGACGGCTTGGCTTTGATGACCGCTTGAATTAAGCTGCTGGTATTCTCAAGCAGCTTGTCGGTAGCGAAGCTGACCTTGCCCACAGGCGCGTGAATGACGCCAGTTTTGTCTACGCGGAATTCCACCTTGCCGGCCTTAATTTCCTGAATCGCGTTCCGAACGTCGGTGGTGACGGTTCCGGTTTTCGGGTTGGGCATCAGGCCGCGCGGACCCAGCACCTTTCCCAAACGGCCAACCGAGCGCATCATGTCAGGCGTTGCAATGACGGCGTCGTAATCGATCCAGTTCTCGCCCTGGATGCGAGTGACCATCTCCTCACCGCCTACAAAATCCGCGCCGGCCTCCTGCGCCTCCCGAAGCTTGTCCCCCGAAGCAATGACGAGAACGCGCTTCGACTTGCCGAGTCCATTCGGCAGCACCACGGTGCCGCGCACCATCTGATCGGCGTGCTTTGGATCGACGCCTAGGCGCATGTGCACCTCGACAGTCTCGTCGAACTTCGTGAACTTAATTTTCTGGACGAGCGTAACGGCATCGGCGAGCTGATAGGGCTTATGTTCTACCTGCTTCGCCGCGGCTTCATACTTTTTACCGGGCTTCTGACTCATGTTGTTGACTGGTTCAAACGGCTCAGGCAAGCACAGCTAGCCCTTGCCTCCCAAGTTGGCTTGAAATCTATTTCAGAATAGCACACAGTGGTGCAATAGAGAGCGCCTTTGTGTCACTTAACTATTGATGAGCGACTTTGGGGTTTTCAAATGGGCCTTCTTGGGAAGCATCGGGGTCGAAATCGTCAAGATCCTCGACGATGTCCGATCTTCGGTAGACGGGAAGCCGCCACCGGTCTATCATCGCTGGTACTTCTGGCCGCTCCGCATTCTTCTCGCCGTAATCGCGGGAGCAATTGCCGTCGCAGAAGGACCGAACACTCCATGGGTTGCGATCCATGTGGGTGCGTCTGTGCCGGCGTTTCTCCGTCTCATCTCGGAAAACCCGCCCAATCGGTCAGCCTAAACGATCGCCGGGGGGTTCTTGCTTGGAAGACCGGGCACGTCCGACAGCCTGAAAAAATACATCAATGAATGGGAGTTGCCCGTTCTCGTTCACATGTGCGGGTCGCAGCTTTCGAACGAGCAAAACGAGCGTGATAAACAAGAATGCGCCCACCCCGAACATTCCAAATACCTGCCAGAACATAGCGGCTCTTCCAGCATTATAGTGCTATTCGAACGAGAACCGTATCGCCCTTTGTTCCTACTGTATTGCCGAAAACGGCAGCGGCCGAAGGATCACGTTACTGATGTTCGCAACTATTTCAGCATCTTTCAGCTCGGGGCGGGAGCTGAGCTTCTTCCATTCCGGATCGCTGCCGAAGGCGCTCCAGAGGCGGTCGCGCTCAGCGAGGCTGTCGAAGGAGAGCATGTACGTAAGATTGGGCTGCCTGGGCCCGACAATCGTCTCGCCGAAGAATACCGGGCGCATGCCGAGCCGCTCGAAAATCTGTGCCTCGCCGCTATTGAACATCGCGACTTTGCGCGCGAGAGTCACGAAAGTCTGCGATTCATAAGTCCGCAGCTCGAAAACTCGAGCTGCGCGCTTCTCCGAATCCGCGGCAACCGCAGGCTCGGGCATGATGTCGAAGCTGCGTAGCAGGCTGCTCTCGACACGCACGAACGGAAGCCCGGGCCCATTGGAGAGCTTCTGAAGCTCGCGCTGATAGGTCTCATCCGCCGCAAGCTTCGTCAAAATATCTTGCATCGCGGCCAGAGACGAGTATTGTGTCAGCGTCACATAGTAAGGTCCGTCGGGGCCAATGACATTCGCGAAAGCACCCGCGAGCTTGGCTCCGCCGCGTGTAAGTGCGGGCGCCATGCCGTTCTCCAGGTACTCGGCGACGCGTTCAGGCTGATGCTCGGAGCTGTTGTGCAGACGCCAGGTCTTCAGCTCCAGATATGTGTTCGATCTGGTTGCATTGGGCTCTTCCATTCCCATCAGCGTAGATGCTGCGAGGCCGGCGAGCATGTGACGACGATCCATGCCCTCGACTGTATAACAGGACAACGCAAAGAAGGGCTATCGATCACGCAGGGCGGGCGGCCATCTTACTTATCCCGCAACGCGTGAATAAGCGCTTCCATGTGGTTGAGGTAGCGCTCAAAAGCGCTTCGTCCAGCCGCGGTCAACCGGTATTCAGTCTTGGGCATGCGGCCCTCGAAGCTCTTGGTGCACTCGACATACTTGGCTTCCTCGAGCCGCCGCGCATGTACGCTCAGGTTCCCGTCGGTTGTCTGCAGGAGTTTTTTCAACTCATTGAAGGTCATCGATTCGTTTACGGCCAGCGCGCTCACAATTCCAAGCCGCATGCGCTCGTGAATGATGCGATCCAGGTTGGGCAGCGCATCGCCAACGGTTTGTTGTTCAAATCCCGCCTTGACTTTCGCCGGGCGAGTTCTGGAAGGGGTTGCGTCAGCCGAACGTGCCATCGCTGTTCTAGCCACCGTGCCTCCTTGCGATTACCGCGCCGAAAACCGCGTGCAAACCGCCGAATCCCGCCATCAGAAACGCATCTCCCCACTGCGCCGGGGCAAGTAGGCACAGTGCGCCTGCAAACATGAAACACAAGCCCATCACGGGAACAATGCGGACTGAAAAAGCTCCGCCGGTGACGACAGCGGCGCCATACAGCAGGAGCCAAGATCCGGGCAACACGCTGAACACTTGTAGCTGGTACAAGACGGCCGTGAGCACCGCGCCCGCCAGGAGGGGCGGGATAAAGCTCAATAACGCACGGCGTGCAGCCCGTGACTGTAAGGACAAAGCCAGCCGGTTCGATTTGAGACGGACTGCGATAAATGCGATGGCAAGCGCCAGCATCGCTTCGCAAATCCAAAAAAAGAATTGCTGGCCAAGCGGTCGCGGCCAGGCAAGAATGCCGGTCACCATCGCTGTTGCTCCGATGATCACGCCGCCCCAGCCAGGAACCGCGGTGAAGGATCCGGCGCGTTCCATGGTGTCACGGATGAAACGCAGATTATCGGCAGCATGCCGATCGATGGGAACCGGGTCGCGAAGAACGCGGGCAGGCTGCGCAGACGCCATACGCCCCGAGTATAGAGCATCGAACGTGAGGAAGGCAAGTTCTTTGCAAAGCAAAGGGCCCCGCTCAGCTTCAAATACAAAAAGGGCTGCCCGTTTAAGGCAGCCCTCTTCAACTGAACCGTTGTGCCGATTAGTTCTTACACCACATCCACGCCCATACTGCGGCAGGCGCCTTTAACCTGCTCCATGGCGGCATCGATGGTGAAGCAATTCAGGTCGGGCATTTTGATCTTGGCGATCTCTTCCACCTGTTTCTGCGTGATCTTTCCAACCTTGGTCTTATTCGGTTCCGCCGAACCTTTGGCTAGGTTCACTGCGCGTTTCACGAGCACCGCGACGGGAGGCGTTTTCGTTATAAAGGTGAACGAACGGTCCGAGTAAATGGTAATTACTACAGGAATAATCAAACCTTCCTGATCCTTTGCCGAGGTTTTCGCATTGAAGGCTTTGCAGAATTCCATGATATTTACGCCTTGCGGACCCAAAGCCGTTCCAACTGGAGGAGCAGGCGTTGCCTTACCCGCCGGTATCTGCAACTTAACTTGTGCTGTAACTTTTTTTGCCATATTGATCCTTTCCTTACTCCCCGTGATCTCAGCTCAAATTTAGATCTTTTCCACCTGGAGGAAATCCAACTCCACAGGGGTCGAACGGCCAAAGATCGTAACCATTACACGCAGCGTATTGCGCTCCATATTGATCTCGTCCACCTTGCCGGAGAAATTGGTGAACGGGCCATCTACGATTTTCACAGTCTCATTCTTTTCGAAGCTCATCTTCGGACGTGGGCGCTCCGCGCTCGAGGCTTGACGGTAAAGAACCGCGTTCACTTCATCCGCCGTCAACGGCACCGGCCGTGTGCCTCCACCGACAAATCCAGTCACCCGCGGCGTCGATTTCACGGCATGCCAGAGTTCGTCGTCCATCTCCATCTCGACCAATACATAGCCGGGATAAAGAAGACGCTTGCTGGTCACTTTCTTGCCGTTTCGCAATTCGATCACTTCTTCGGTAGGGATCAAGATCTGGCCTAGCCGCTCAGCAAAACCGAAGGCTTGCGCTCGCGTCTTCAACGATTCAGCCACTTTCTGCTCGAAGCCTGAGTAGGCATGGATGATGTACCAGCGTTTGGTTGTGGCTGCATCTTCAATTGCCGGCGCCACACCCGCAACTGGCTCCGCTAGCGGCTCGGGCACTTCTGTCTCGCGCTCTGTTCCGTGGACTCCGTCTTCGGCTTCGTAGCCGGTCTCAGGATGTATCTCGTCCGAGAGCACGGTTTCATCCTGCTCAAGCACATCTTGCCCGTCGGCCTCGTGCGAATGCAGGTCCTCCGGCCGATGTTCGAGCTCGGTTCCGTCAACCGGCGTCCGTATTGCGGACTCCTGCGAGTGCCCCTCCTCTGGCTCGTCGTGAAGCGCCTGGAGGACTTGTTGTTCGTCTTTGTTATCTGCCATGCCTGTCAAATCTGCCCGTCTGGGCGACCGCTCATTGATGCCGAACGAAGTAATTAATGATCTTGTTAACAATCGAATTTACGATTGTGTCTACCACGGCAAAGTAAGCAGCAAACAGGAACACAGCCGCGATCACCACGCCCGTAGTCGCGCGGACCTGTTTCCAAGTGGGCCACGAGACATGTTTCATCTCGGCTTTTACTTCGTCGATATAAGACTTGGTCTGTTGCGGCCAACTGCTCGCCTTACTTAATTCCATTGCCATACAAAAGTCGTCAAAGATCCAATCTGCTTATGCTCTCACCGGACAAACCCGGAAGTGAAGAGGTGGGCGTTTGGCAGGGGCAGAGGGATTCGAACCCCCACTCGCGGTTTTGGAGACCGCTGGTCTAGCCGTTAAACCTATGCCCCTGTCTGGGAACTTCAATTCCAGACTAGCAAAAAACGCAGTTCTCAATCTTAAAACGGCCAGCGGCCGGCCTCTACTTCGTCTCTCGGTGCGGCTGGTGCTTGCGGCAGAAGGGACAGAACTTCTTGAGTTCGAGACGCTCGGTGGTGGTCCGCTTGTTCTTGGTTTTGCTGTAATTGCGATTCTTGCACTCGCTGCACTGAAGCTGAATAATTTCGCGCGGCATGCTTTACTCCACAATCTCCGTCACGGTACCGGCGCCGACCGTTCTTCCCCCTTCGCGAATCGCGAAGCGCAGCCCTTTGTCCATAGCCACCGGCGTGATCAGCTCGATTTCGAGCGCCACGTTGTCGCCCGGCATCACCATCTCCATCCCCTCCGGCAGCTTGGCCACCCCCGTCACGTCCGTGGTGCGGAAATAGAACTGCGGCCGATAGCCGTTGAAGAACGGCGTGTGCCGCCCGCCCTCTTCTTTCGACAACACGTACACTTCGCCCTTAAACTTCTTGTACGGCTTGATGGTGTTCGGCTTGGCGATCACCTGCCCGCGCTCCACATCGTTCTTTTCGATGCCGCGGAGCAGCAGCCCCACGTTGTCGCCCGCACGCCCTTCATCCAATAGCTTCTTGAACATTTCGACGCCCGTCACCACCGTCTTGCGCGTGTCGCGGAAGCCGACGATCTCCATCTCCTCGCCCACCTTGCAGATGCCCTTCTCAATGCGCCCGGTCACCACCGTGCCGCGCCCCTGGATCGAGAAAATATCTTCGATCGGCATCAGAAACGGCTTGTCCACTACGCGCTGCGGCACCGGGATGTACTCATCCACCTTGGCCATCAGCTCGTCGACCGTCTTCACCCACTTCTCTTCGTCGTTCAACGCCCCCAGCGCGCTCACCCGCACCACCGGCAGCTCTTCGCCCGGAAACTGATAGCTCGAGAGCAGCTCGCGCACTTCCAATTCCACCAGC
>DATJUG010000046.1:0-14982 GCA_035502635.1 Bryobacteraceae bacterium | reverse complement strand
CTCGCGCTCCAGAACACTGCTCGCCCATTTGCTGGTCGTTCACCTTGAGGCAAGCAGGATTTTGGAGTTTGCGTCGCTGTGCCGGTTTCGTAGGTATGAGCCGATCTTGAAGTGCGGATATTTTCAACTCAGGCTTTAAGTTCGCGGCGCCGGTGAAGCCACGCGACGATGCCCAGTCCGGCGCAAAGCAGCCACAGTGTTCCCGGCTCCGGCCCAGCCACGGCGCCCGTGACGTCCACGGTAAAGGGCACGTCGTCTTCAAGCGTCACGCCGTTGAAATCGCCGAAAAACGAGAATACATCGGAGCCGTCCGTCCCATAGGTGCCGGAAGCAGTGCCGGGGGCGATCGTGACCTGAAAAAGCTCGAACGTGACGCTCCCCGGATCAAGCGTGTACGGTGCGTTCGCCAGGAATTCATCGTTGACGCTCAAAGGATCCGAGACGCTCAGATTGTCGCCATCGAGATTCAGCGTATCCGGGCCGGAGTTTGTAAACGTGGCATCGACGGCCACGGTCGATCCGGCAGCGCCCGAGATTGGCGAAAGGGTGATCGTCACGCTATCCAGGTCGTCCGCTCTAGCTGATGGAGCTGCGGTAAACAATATGCAGAGCGCTCCGGCAATCACCGCAGTGAGAAAGATTCGTCCGTTCACGTGAACACCTCCGTTGGGAAACTTCTAATTCGAACTGGCCGGCAAAGTTACCCGGAAGTTGCCGGTCCAACTGCCGTTCAAAGTCTTGCCTCCCACCACCACCGTTGAATAGGTTCCCTGGATGCTGAGGACGACATGCGCGCCCGATGCCCCGGCGCTCGACGGGAAATTCAGCGTGACGTTCACGGCACCACTCGGCCCGAGCGAAAGAGCGATTGGCAGAGATGTTGAACTCGCGCCATTAAGCGTTGCGCCGGTCACCTGTACACCGCTCGCAATGTTGCCGCCGTTGGAAAGCGATAGTGTGGCGATATACTGCTCGACGTTATTCGTTGGGCCAAGTATCAGCGAACCAAGCTTCGAGCCAATCGTGACGACCACTGGAGTTGATGATGGCGGAGTCAACGCATCTGTTACCGCTATATTTTCAGTGATAGGAGAGATCACAACCGCCGAAATTAGCGTGCTCCCGCTGGGCAGCGAGTCTGTAGTTGTGATGTTCTCAACGATGGGCGAAATCACTGTAGCCGAGATCAATGTGCTACTGCTGCCGAGAGAATCTGTCGTATGAATATTTTCGATGATTGTCGGAATCGTAATGGGCGTGAGTGCAGCCGCCGGGTTCACCGTCAGCATTACGGTCTCCGAGCTTCCGTCATACGACGCGGTGACGATTGCCGTGGTCGGCGAGGTCACAGCGCTGGTCGTGAGTGTGAACGTTCCGGAATTTCCTGAGGGTATAGTAATGCTCAGCGGTACCGTCACAAACGGAGAATTACTTGATAAAGTGACAATGGCGCTGGGGGGCGCGACTGGGCCGTTCAAGGTTACGGTTCCAGAAGTGTTTGTGCCTCCGGTCACGCTCGATGCGTCGAGCGTGACTGACGAGATGATTGGTAGCACCGTCAGCAGGTAGGGAGGAGAAGAAACGCTCGATGCAAATTCGTTAGCGCTGTCCGCGTAATTGGCGGTTATGGAGTGCGTCCCCAGGGCCAGACTATCTGTCGTTAGCGAAGCGATCCCGCCGCCATTCGGAGTGGCGCTCCCGATCATAGTTGACGAGCCGTCGAATGAGTCCTCAAAAGTGACTGTCCCTTCCGAGCCTACATTCCCGGAAGACGTCGTCACGGTTGCCGTTAATGTCACCAAAGCGCCAGAAGCGACAGAGACGGGAGGTGAAGCCGCTAAAACGGTCGAAGTGACAACGGGCACAGGAGCCGGACCGTTCAAAAGAATTGTTTGAGTTGCCCCACCGGTGGAACTGAATACTCCCGCCGTTGCATCGTAATTCGAAATAAAAGGAAGCGAAGCGAAAGGTTGGCCGCTGCCTCCCGGGGTAAAACTCAGGCCCAGAGTGCAGCTTGCCGAAGGCGAGAGGTAGTTCGCGTAAGGCGGAGATTGGCAAGTGCTCGAGGCGGCGATATTAAAATCGCCGGGATCGGTGCCACCCTCGATTCCGCCGAATTCGAAGCCCACCTGAGGACCCTTTGAGCTATCGGTTGGATTTGTCAACAAGAGTGACTGTGTTCCAGCCGCAGTGAAGTTCGCCACGCCGGTCGTGACGTCAACTTCCCGGACAACGTCCCCTTCGGGTATGAAAATGCGGTTGGCCGGATCGAGCGCAATCCACAAGGGATTCGAGAGACCCGCCGTCGTGGCGGGGCCCATGTCGCCAGTATCCACGACGGTGCCGTTGCCTGCTACAACAACGACGTCACCGAGAATGTCCACGCGGCTGACCAAGTGACTCCCGATATCCGAAATATAGAGATCGTCTGCCGCATCTATCGTCAATCCATAAGGAGATTGCAGGCCGGTTGCCAGGAATGTGCTGGTGCTGCCTGAAATAACCCGCAGGATGCTCCCGCCCGTGGTGGCGCGGATCGAGGGCAGATTAGCGACGTACACGCTTCCGTTGCGATCGACGGCGATGCCTTGCGGGTAACCGAGTAACGGCGACGAATTCGTGGCGCCGATGCCGGGGTTTTGCACTACCACGCCTATGAACGTGCCATCGCTGTCAAATTCCAGAACCCGCTGATTTCCTGTGTCTGCAACGTACACGTTCGCCCCTATCCCGCCAACGGAAATGCCCGTCGGCGCGTTCAAGGATGTGGGCGACCCGGCGGAAACCGAAAGGAACGGTGTGACGGGGACAACGCTGGCTCCGCTGGGAGAGAGAAATACATAAACAAGACGATCGTTTCCCGTATCTGTGATGAATAGCTGCTGATAAATCGAGGAATACGCCATCGCGGAGGGATTTTGCAGGGTCACGGACGTGGAACTGCCCGGGCCGATCAGTACGACCGGCGAGCCACTGGAAGGATACTCGGTTAAAGTTCCCAGGCCGGCATCAAGGACATACACGTTGCCGCTTGGGTCCTCGGCGATGGAGGTGATAGTCGAGGGGCTAGCGGCTGCCCTGTATGCGGTCGTGCTGATCTGACCAGGAGTAACAGCAATAATCGGCGCGGCGGTCTGAGCAGCGGAATACCTGGGCAAAGCGAGGGCTGCAAGGATAAGGATACCGCCAGCCGCGTAGGGTGCCCCAAAGCGCCTCGTCCGACTCCTGCCGCGCTCCCGTGTGAATGTGCTCACTGCTTCGGTCTCCGGTTCAGACTTAGCTGAATCACTGCGCTTTCACCTCCACAACGATAAGGGGCCTTCGCTATTCGCTAATTGAAGGTGAATACGACCGTGACTTGAATCGTTTGGTTCGCTATCACCTGGACCGCCGCAGGTGGTGTTGAGGTCGCGCTGGCCCCGTTCAGAATCGCGGAAGTGAACACCGTGCCGAAATCCGACGAAATCCCGACTGGAAAGCCTTTGAACAGATCCCCCCCGGTAGGGGGAGGAGGATACGAGCAGGTATTGGGGTTGACGCCAGACATTGTATCGATCACAGTTATGGTGCCAACGAATAGACCAGCCTCGTCGCCATCGGTGCATACCATAAGGAGCGTCGCAACAGTGTCGATGGTTCCGTTTGTACCGGCGGTAGCTGTCCCGGTCAGCTCGAAACCGCTGCTGCTCACGACCTGTCTCGACGACAACGTGCCTACGAGAGTCGTAGTCCGAAATTTTATCTGCTGTCGGGTTAGGTTCGGCGCGCAACCATCGCCCTGGGTGCATTGTGCTAACTGGTAATTAAGATTCCCATAAGCGCCAGAAGCCTCAGCGATGTAGCAGTTGCCGGTCGAGACGGGCGTAGGAACAACGCTATTGTTTATGTTTAGGTATACCCCGTTACACGGCCCTGTGTCGCCGGGCAATTGGGCTCCGAGACTGATCGCCCATGCCCCGGGCGTCATTGTGCCCGCCAGCAGATTCTGCATGAGATATGCACCGTCGAATGTCAGGGAGTTTTCAAAATCGCGACGGGCGGTGACGGTACCGTCGGGATTTCGGACAATGATAGTCCAGTGGCCATGCAGCTTGATGCCAGCCTCCATCCCACCGGAGCGCGACGCTGGTGCTTTGCGAGGTGCAGCTGGTTGCCCCACGGTCGGGCTGACGGCAGCCGTGGCGCTGGATTGCGCGCGCGTGACGTCTGCGCCGAAAAGGACCATGGCGAGAAGGGCGGCAAGCGCCAGACCTCGCCGGGCGAATTGCCGAACCACTTCGCACTTACCGTTTGCGTTCATTGCTGCTTCTCCCTTCGTCGTCATGCCGGGTCTCCTCCGGTGGCTGTTTCTTCACGCACAAGAACATTCATTGCGACAGTCCCATCGCGCGGCGCTGGTTGTTCGCGCAGCCGCTGGCGCTCGCATTCCAGGCTCATGACGAGCCATTGCTCGAATTCCGCTTCGATCGGCGCGAGAGTGAAATGCATTCCGCCCTTACTTCCTCACGAAACTTTCGAAACTGGCGCGTTCCGGAAGCGCGCGTCCAGCAAATCAGGCACAGTAGTTCTGGAACTCGCCCGGCATTCTTTTTCGGATCAGGGCATGATGGCCTGAGGGCTCCTTATAGTGGTTAGCGGGAAATGCGGGAAAAGACTGTCATGCTTTTCGAAGAAGGCGGGGACGCGGCCCGGATAACATGGAAAGTCATGAGCCTCTTGTGATAAGCTGCAGCGCAAATTTGGCGGCACGTGACGCCAAAAGTGTCCCCAGAGAGCAGGAATCCCAAGATGACCGGGGCTCCCTCGTCTGAAATCACGCAGCTCCTGCAAGCGTGGCGCGCAGGGGACCAGCTTGCCCTCGAACGACTTACGCCCGTGGTCTACAACGAACTGCACCGCATGGCGCGGTCCTACATGTCCCGCGAAAGGGACGGGCACACCCTGCAGACCACGGCTCTGATCAACGAAGTCTATTTGCGGCTGGTGAAGGCCAAAGATGTCGAGTGGCAGGACCGCGCGCACTTCTTTGCGGTCTCGGCGCAGTTGATGCGGCGCATCCTGACGGATTTTGCCCGCTCGCGCGGCTATCAGAAGCGCGGGGCGGGCGCCCGCCACGTTTCTCTGGATCAAGCTTTCACTTTATCGATCGAGCCTGTGGTCGATCTTGTGGAGCTAGAGCGAGCCCTCACCCACCTTGGAGAGACCGATCCCCGAAAGGGCAAGGTCGTCGAGATGCGCTTCTTCGGCGGGATGACGGTCGAGGAAACGGCGGAAGTGCTCCAGATTTCCCCCGAAACCGTCATGCGGGATTGGAGTTTGGCTCGGGCATGGCTGCAGCGCGAACTCGACGGGGAGGCGCGCTGTGGAGCCTGAACGCTGGCTGGATGTCGAGCGGATCTACCACGCCGCGATGGAATGCGCCGAAAACCAACGAGCCCTGTATCTCGAACAAGCTTGCGCGGCAGACGAGGCTTTGCGGTTCGAAGTGGAATCCCTGCTGAAATATGCCGAGCGCCCGGCCGAATTTCTCGGAATGCCGGCTCTGGAGGTCATGGCGCGGGCGCTGGCCGAGGACCTTCGCGCCGAGGAACGCCACAGCGCGGACAAGTTGATCGGCGCCAGGATCGCGCAATATCGGATTGTCGGGAAGCTCGGCGCCGGCGGCATGGGTGATGTTTATCGCGCCGTGCGCGCCGACGACCAATACGAAAAACACGTGGCCATCAAGCTGGTGCGGCAGGGGCTGGATACAGAGGTCATCCGCTCCCGTTTCCGCAAAGAGCGCCAAATTCTGGCTGGGTTTGAACACGAGAATATCGCCCGCCTGCTCGACGGTGGCACAACCGACAACGGGTATCCGTATTTCGTGATGGAGCTCGTCGAAGGCCAGCCGATCGACGAATACTGCGACGCGTGCAAGCTGGGAACGGCCGCGCGACTTGAGCTTTTTCAGCACGTTTGCTCCGCGGTGCAGTACGCCCACCAACGGCTCGTGGTGCATCGCGACATTAAACCCGCCAATATTCTGATCACGGCGGATGGCGTGCCCAAATTGCTCGACTTCGGTATCGCCACCATTCTCAATCCGGAAACGGCCTCTCCGGCAGCGGATCCCACCATTACCGCGCTGCGCATGATGACGCCGCAATTTGCCAGTCCCGAGCAGTTGCGGGGCGGTGCGATCACCACGGCCACCGACGTGTATTCTCTCGGAGTCGTCCTCTATCAATTGTTGACCGGCCACCTGCCGTACCCGGTGGAAAGAAACTCGCCGTACGACTTGGCGCACGCGATTTGCGAGGTTGAGCCGGAGAAGCCGAGCACCGCCGCCGGACGATTCGGGCAAAGCATCGACGCGAACCACGGCGCTGCCGACCCGACACCGGAACGGATAAGCCGTTGCCGGGATAGCAGCCCCGAAAAGTTGCGGCGCGCGCTCTCCGGAGACCTCGATCAGATCCTGCTGAAGGCCTTGCGCAAGGAGTCTTCGCGCCGCTACGCTTCAGCTCAGGATTTCGCCAGGGACTTGCAATCCTACGTTCTCGGTCGGCCCGTGTCCGTCCGCGGGGATGCGCTCGGTTATCGCAGCGGCAAATTCATCAAGCGAAACAAACTGTCTCTCGCGGTCGGTGCGGTTTTCGCGCTGGTGGTCCTTGCCGGCGCGGTAGCCATCATGCGAGAAGCTCGAATCGCGCGGATCCAACAAGCCCGCGCGGAGCGCCAATTCAGCGATGTGCGCAAGCTGGCCGATTCGATGCTCTTTGAGATTCACGACAGCATCCGCAATCTCCCGGGATCGACATCTGCGCGTCACCTGCTTGTCGACCGCGCATTGCAATACCTGGACAGCCTTTCGCGGGAGTCCTCCGGCACACCGGGATTGCAACAGGAATTGGCCACGGCTTACGAAAGGGTCGGAGAAATCCAGGGCGAGGACGATGCCCCCAATGTCGGTGACACCACGGGCTCGCTGACGAGCTACGAAAAGGCGGCTGCCATTCGCGAATCGATAGCGGCCAGCGAGCACAACTCGCCTGAGAGCCTCACAAACCTCAGCAAGGTATACCAAATTCTCGGCATTATTCAGTCCGCCAGCGGGCAGTTTAGGGAGGCTCTCAATTACGGACAGAAGGCGCTCGCGATCCAACAGAGACTCTCCGAAGGCAACGTCACGCCAGAAACTCAAGAGGGGCTCGCCGGTGCGTATTTTGTCCTCGGTCTAGCGGAATATCATCTGAACGAGTTCCAGCCCGCGCTTGTGGCCTTGCAAAAGTCTGCGGCCATCCGGGAGGGCATCACCACTCCCACTCCCACGCTGAATATTCAAGTAAGGACGCGGCTTTCGGGCACGTACGGAGAGATATCAATTCTCTGGGATCACATGGGCGAGCCAGCGAAGGCCATTCTGGCAGCACAACAAGGATTGAAGGTAATGAGTCAGCTGTCCGCTTCCGATCCCGGCAACCTTTTGTTTCGAGAGTACATGTACGAACATGAGGAGGCCATTGGCGAGCGTTTCGCGGAGGAGGGGAATCACGGCGAGGCTGAAAGCTATCTGAAGAAAGCCCTCACGGGCTTCGAAGTCACGACTTCTGCAGATCCGAATGATGCGAACGCGAAGCTCTGGCTCGGCGATTGCGAAACGGAACTTGGCAGGGTCGAAGTGGAGAATGGCGACACCGGCCCCGGCATGGCAAACATTCGCAAAGGCCTGGCGACTCTCTTGACACTGTATCGCTCCGATCCCCGTGGCAACAACGACAAACTCACCGGACTTGCGCATGCATACGCGAACGCGGGATTTGGTTACGCTCATTTGGCGGCCCAGCCGCATATTTCCAAGGCCGCGAGAGTCGCCGATTGGAAGCAATCGCGGGCAAGCTATCAGAAAAGCGAAGACGCCTGGCGTACTGCAGGAAACTCGCACATATTGTTGGCTCAGGATGCGGGTAACGCCGGCCAGATGTCCCAAGAAGTGGCCACGTGCGACGCCGCTCTAGCCAAGTTGAACTCCCGCAGCCTATCGAGAGACGCGGAAGCGTCGAATCGTAAGAGATAAGAAAACAACTCCGGAATCCAGTCTGAGGCCCTGCGATGTGTTCTGGAGGGAGTGACTGTCCACTCCAGCCAGTGAGACCTGGGAATATTCGAGCCAGGTATCGGACCCCGCCCAACGCCGATCCGATGCCGCACGGATCTCTCGATCTCGCGCTCCAGAACACTGCTCGCCCATTTCTTGGTCGTTCACCTTGAGCCCTCAATTTGACAGGACGCCAGATGCTTTAGCGGAATCGAAGTGTACGACTCGTCAAGTCGCGCAGACTCCTCTTAGGAGTTGTTGTTTCGCGGATCGTCTTGCGCGCTAAGGTATTCCAGCCCAAGGGGCCCCGTCGCGGTTACCTGCGTGACGTACTCGCCGGATTTCGCCCAGTGGAAATGGGGCGTGTTGCCAGGGAGAATGATCACGGCGCCGGGCGGATAAGCTTCCAACTTACTCGCGTCGAATTCATCGCCCAGTCCGATATAAAAGACGCCGGAAATCACGGTATAAACGCGATCCTCTGGGTGCCGGTGTGGCATCAGCTTCGCACCGTGGGACGCTTTGACCCTGATTGTGTAAGGGCCGGGCTCCGAGGGCTGACCCACGACGACGGCCAGCCGGACGGAAGGTGGGAACGCCGGGAACGGCTTCCAATCGACATCTTCGGGCAAGATGGTTTTGAAGACCTCCTGCCCGAGTTGGTGGGGCCGGACTTCGCTTCGCCGGGCATGCTTTATGGCACTGGCTTTCTGAGACATGCAAACCTTCCTTATTCAGAAAATCCAAACAATTGGACCAAGGTATCGGGCGGCACTTCGGCATCGCCGTTTCGGGCGCCTTTCGAACTAGGGGCAACCCTCCATCATGCGCGAGGAAGCATCCGCATCGGCAGTCGATACAGGCTATGGCTGCGTTCGTGGCGAAGACGCAATCCAACTCAGGATGCGCCAGCCGCCTCACTTCTTCTCTCGTTGAGCGCCGGCAAAAGAAGTTTCAGAAGCGCTTCATCCGAGAAGGGGTTCTGACCTGAGATCAACTCGCGATCCTGAAGGACGTAGCTCTTCCACGGAGCGACGACACTTACGTCACCGCCCGCTGTCTCCAAGGCGAAGTCCGGATAGAAGAGAACCTTGCCGCCAATCTCAAGCGGCTCCCGCTGCTGCTCTTCCGCCGTCGAAAAGATGGTCATCTTATATCCAGAATAAATCCATCCTTGAGCCTTCGCCCGCGCTCCAGCGGCATCGCCCGCAGCCAGCGCTCCGACCACCTCCGTTGAATTCGGAAGAGCCGAGAGAAGTGAAATCGGGCCATGGCAGAGCACCGCCGTAGGCTTGGATGTTTTATGAAAGTGTCTCAGCACAGTGCCAGCGTCGGGATCATCGAGAAGGTCCATCATCGGACCATGACCGCCAGGGACGAAAACAGCTCCATATTGATCCAGGCCCGATGCGATGACCTCCGAGATGCGAGTTGGAGTTTTGAGCCCAGTCAGGGTGTCGCGGAATTTTAGATAGTCCTGAAGCCTGGCTTCGTCTCCGCCGAAGAAATCTGCGACGGCTGAATGGACATCCATTTGCGGCGTGTTGCCTTTGGGGTTGGCAAAAGTGATTTCGTAGCCTTCCTTCATCAGCGCGCGAACCGGAACCGTCAGTTCGTTGAGATAGTAGCCAGCGCCGGCGTAAACCTTGCCATCTTTCAATGGCAAGCCGTGACCGCTCGAGACCAGTACCAAGACTTTTCCTTTTGTCGTCATTTTGTTCTCCTCTCTGAAATTGAATCTGTTTCCCGAAATCCTAGCTTGCACAAAGGCTTTGGCCGCTCGCCGACCATAGCCTTTCCCGGTGCGTATCCGCACCAAGCGCTAACCGTATTTAAGGGAGGTGCTTTGTCCGACCTCGATAATGTAACCGTCAGGATCGCGAATGTAGCAGCGGATCTCGCCGTACTTGGGAATCGGCGGCGTGAGGAACTCGGCTCCCCGGCTTTTCCACAATTCGTAGCACGCTTGAATATCCGCAACGCGGAAATTCATAAAGCTGTTGATGTGGTTCGGGTCGGGCACGCTGAGCGTTACCGTGGGCTTGTCCGGGGTCGGCCCGCCCCCCACATTCAGAATCATCCAGATATTCGCAAGCTGAAGGTACGGAGGCGCGTTGCCGTCGCCCATGGTCAGAATGCGAGCGCCGAAGACCTTTTCGTAGTAGCGAGCCGATCGCTCGACGTTGGCGACGGTGAGAAAATGCGCGATGCTGATCCCCTCCCGCGGGGGCATTTCATAGCTCTTCTGTTCGATTTGTACGGCGTTCACTGATGGCTCCTTTCGATCTAGTGCGCAGAATCACCTCAGACAATTCGAAACGTGTCCGCCAGGCTTGGCTTCGAAAGCGCCCCATCCTCGGCGCGAAAAAGCCAGGAACTTCGTCGGGCGAAGGCCTAGCGCGCGATTTGGCCCAGGTAGTATCCGAGGCGATTTTCGACATCCCCCGGCTTGTGGAAGCCGCGCGCCAGCAGCGCTTTGATCCCCTCCTGGGCGGCGGGTCGCCCGAGCGAAGCGATGCACGCGTCCCACCCGGCGCCAAGTTCTACGTCGGGCGGCAGGCTGGTGTTGACCAGGCGCTTGGTCTGGGCGATCGCCCATTTGTCGAACTTGGCGATCCGGGTCGCGAGTGCCTCTACGAACGCATCTAGATCGGCGTCGGGCAGGGCGCGATTAATGTAGCCGTAGGCCTCGGCCTGGTCTGCCCTGACATCTTCCGAGCTCAAGAGCACCTCGAGGGCGCGGTTTCGGCCGATGAGTTGGGGAAGCCGAGCCATAGGGCCGCCGCCAGCGACCATACCCACGCCCACCTCCCATTGCGAGATGATGGCCTTTTCGCGACTGGCGAAACTCATGTCGCAGGACAGTGTGATCTCGCTGCCATTGCCGGTCGCCCGGCCACGGATCAGCGCGATGGAGGCGACTGGCAAGCGGGTCAGACGCACGAGAAAGTCCGGCCAAGGCGGCAGACCTGTGGGACCCGCTGGCAATGAGGTCAAGTCCTCAAGCTTTGCCAGGAAATCGGAGTGATTCAGGAAGTAGCCGTCGACCGCGCTGTCGAAGACCACGACCCTCACGTGGTCGTCGGCCTCGAGAGCATCGATGACTTCCTGAAACTGCTTGACCATTTCCGGGCCCATCGTGTTGATCGGCGGGTTGTCGATCGTGACACGCCAATAGGCGGGCGATCGCCGGGTCACGCGGATCTGTGAGGGCTTCGTGAGTGCGCTTGCGGCTGTCATAGCATTCTCCTATCTGTCTCTTTGTCTGGGAAACCGGTTGATTGTCCCCAACGTTTTCTCGAGGCTTGGATCATTTGTTCCCTGCCGGCAGTCGGCTGATTACGGGCTGGTTGCCTCCCCAGAGTTGGATCATAGTTTTTTGCATAGCTGCGGTTTGCCTCTATAGCCGTATCGATAATACTCATCGTTTTCTTCCTGGCGGGCGAGCGGTTGCGGCCAAGCTATTTTAGGTGTCGCTCGTCCGATCGAATTGGCCGCGACGAAGCGATTACACGCGATATGCTCCCGCGAATCAATTGGACGATAGTGTTGGCGAGGCCGCGTTTGTATCGCCGGCGGCCGAGGCTTGCCAGTGCGCGTTCGTTGTGTTCAGTTTTCGCGACACCTTCGCATGATTCTGACTACAGATTTGGGTGTGCGGCCCTCGCGCGCGGCAAAGCGAGACCGGGAACAGAGAAGCGAATTGCGAACAGTGGGTTGCTATTGCGAGGCGGCTCTTAGGTTCTCTCGAAGCCTGGCAACGGCTTGCCGGAGCGTAGCTCAGCGCTCACTTTGCCAAGGCTAGACGAGCTTACCAGCCATTCTCACCAAATCGGCGAGAGAATCGGCCTTCATCTTTTGCATGACCTTGCCTCGATGGGCCTTAACGGTGATCTCGCTGATGCCAAGCTCGCCGCCAACCTGTTTGTTCAATAAGCCGGCGACGACCAGTGCCATTACCTCTCGTTCGCGCGGGGAGAGTGACGAGTAACGATCGCGCAGCGCCTTGATTTCCGTCTGCTGGTCGAGAGTAACTCGACTGCGTTCGAGGGCTTGCCGGATAGCGCCAAGCAGAGCGTCATCATTGAACGGCTTGGTGAGGAATTCGACGGCGCCTGCCTTCATGGCCTGCACTGTTTTCGGCACATCGCCGTGTCCTGTGATGAAGATGACCGGCATGTCAGGGTGTTCGGCCGCAACACGTTTCTGCAGCTCAAGGCCGTTCAGGCCTGGCATTGAAATATCAAGTACGAGGCATCTTGGAGCAGTCGCCCGCGAGCGCAGAAGAAAATCCTGTGCGGACGCAAATGTTTCCACCTTCCAGCCCGCGGACGCGACCAGCAATTCCAGCGATTCGCGCACTGAGATGTCGTCGTCAACCACAAAGACGATGGGTAGGTCCGGCGCCATCGATCCTTTCGGCTCAGGGCCAACTGGGCGCAACAGAGTCATGGTACATCCCAATAGGCGCGCGAGGGTAATCGTTCCTCAGCTGCGCGGAAATACGGCACGAAGTGCTGCTAACAGAGCCGTGTCGCTGAACGGCTTGACTAAGAGCTCCACGGCTCCTTGCGCGAGCGCCCGCGCACGGAGACCTTCGTCCTTCTGCGCGGTGATGAAGATAACCGGAGTCTTTTGCCCGCGAACCTTCAATTCCTTCTGGAGTTCAAGACCCGTCATGCCGGGCATCACAACGTCGAGGACCAGACACTTGGTTTGATCCATCTCACCGGACGCGAGGAACTCTTCGGCCGACGAAAAGGACTGCACAGCGAAGCCGAACTCCTTCAAAAGGTCAGGCAGGGATTCGCGCACAGACTCGTCGTCATCGACAACGGCGACGAGCGGCCTGTCGGTGGTGCGCATCTCCCGGGGAACAACCATAAGGCCATGGTGCGTCGGCGCGGCCCGAAGGTCCATTAGACTTTGGTCTTGGTCCCGCAAGGTACAGAAAAAGAGAAGGTTGCGCCGGAGTCCTGGTTCCGTGTGGCCCACAGACGGCCCTGATGAGCCTCGATAATCGAGCGGCTCATCGAAAGTCCAATCCCCATGCCATCGTCTTTGGTCGTATAGAACGCTTCGAACAGCCTCTCAGCGGCTTTCGGTTCGAAGCCAATCCCGGTATCTTTGACGCGCAGACATACCCGGTCCCCTTCCTCGCGCTCGGTCTTGATGAGAAGCTCGCGAGGCCGATCCTCGACGGTGCTCATCGCGTCCGAGGCGTTGCGTATCAAGTTCAAAATGACCTGTTGAATTTGAATCCGATCGCCTGAGATATGCGGCAGATCGGCGGCAAGGTCCGGATCGAGAATGACCTTATTTCGCTGCAACTCGCTTACGGAGAGCGCCACCACTTCTTTCGTTGCCTCGTTCAAATCGAACACTTCGAACGAGGCGTCTTTTTTGTTGAACAGCGCGCGCAGCCGGGTGATCACTTCCGACGCGCGATTGCCGTCGCGAATGGTCCTTCTCGCGGTTTCGCGAGCACCTTCGACGTTAGGAGGACTGCCATCCAACATCCGAAGACATGTACTGGCATTCGTGACAATGCCGGATAGCGGCTGATTGACCTCATGCGCGATCGACGCCGTCAACGTGCTTACAGTCGTTACCCGCGCCATATGGGCAAGCTCGGATCGCGTCTCGTTGAGAGCTTCCTCGGCTAGCCGACGCTCGGTGAGGTCTTCGGAAAGTGCAACTAGAAATCCCGGCGATCGGTCCGTGCCCTCCACGAGAGAAACGCTATTACGCACCCACACCGTGCTGCCATTTTTTCGCCTGTACCGCTTCTCGAGTTGATATTGCCGGCGCTTTCCTTCCAACAGTTCCTTGATGAGGGCCGAGGTGATATCGAGGTCCTCGTCAACTGTAATATCCATAAGCCCAAGGTGCATCAGCTCCTCTTCCGTGTATCCCAGCATCTTCTGGTACACGGGATTCGCTGCGATAAATTGAACGTTCACGTCGGTCAAAGCGACACCGATGGCTGAGTTCTCAAACACCGACCGCCACCGCTGCTCGCTCCGTGCAAGTTGCGCGTGGGTCTCGAGCAACGCATTTTCGTTTCGCTTGCGCTCGGTGATATCGCGCAGGAAGCCCGTGAAGGACGGCGGTCCATCCTGCTGGATGCGCGTGATTGCGATTTCGACGGGTATTTCCCGTCCGTCGGCACACAGTGCCGTCATCTCGATGCGCCGGCCAAGCACTCGCGACTCGCCGGTGGCCAGGTGACGCGCGAATCCGGCGCGGTGCTTTTCACGGAGCGACGGCGGCACGATCACGTCAGCCAGATGCTTTCCTACGACGTTCTCTCGGTCGTAGCCGAAGGTTCGCTCGGCGGCCGGGTTGAATTCAGTAATGCAGCCTCCGTGGTCCATAGCCACAATACAATCAAGGGAAGAGTCCAAGATCGCTGCCTTATGCGCTTCGCTGCGGTTGAGTTCCATTTCTTCCCGGCGAAGTCTCGCTTCCACTGACTTGCGTTCGGCAATTTCTTTCCTTAGATCTTCATTCGCGGCGGCAAGTTCTGCGGTCCGTTGCGAGACCCGGTAGTCGAGTTCGCTGGCGACGCGCTTCTGTTCGCCCAGCCGCCGCGCCTCTTGAAGGCCGATAGACGCTTGATTAGCCGCCACGTTCAGGATGAGCTTCTCGGCCTGTTCGGGAAAACCTGTTCGCTCGGATCCAGCTGCAATCAAGCCGATTTCGCCGTGCATCCCCAAGCGCAGCGGTACGACCGAAATGTCGCCGCCCTCCAAAGGGCCGCGCATCACCGGCGCCCATTTCCGCGGATCGTCTCCCAATTCGTGGAAAAGCATCCGGCCGATGTCTTGCGGCAGGGATGCCAGCTGCGACGATTCGGCGACCCGAGCTATCTCGATGGGCGCCGCGCCGGCCGGATCCCA
>DATJUG010000045.1:0-11828 GCA_035502635.1 Bryobacteraceae bacterium | reverse complement strand
GACTAAAATACAGAGCGTGTTGAAGCGCGACGACCTTGGTTTTCCGGCGTTTTGGCCGCTGCAGATCGCGGGATGGAGCTGCTACTACCTGTCGGTGTTTGTATTGCTGCTCCCATCCCTCAAGCAGCCCGGCACGCTCCGTGCCAGCGGCCTGTGGGTGGCCGTCATGTTTGCCGTCAGTTGCCTGGTGCGCTTCGTTTGCCGGTTCCTGATGAGGCGTGAGCTCTCATGGGTCGCCCTGGAGACGCGAGCAATTGTTTGCTGCGTCCTGGCGGGCGCGATCACAGGTTATCTCATCGAGGTGGTGACGTTTCCGGGTCGCCCGCTGCATTGGCGGGACTGGCTTGAGTACTCTGCGCAGGCCACATTCCTTCTCTTCCTCTGGTGCAACCTGTACTTCAGCGTTAAGAAATGGCAGGAATTGGAAAGGGGAAGAGAAAGCCTGCTGCGGGCCGAGGCGGAAGCGCGCGACGCCCGGCTCAGCGCTTTGCGCTACCAGCTCAATCCACATTTTCTGTTCAATTCGCTGAACGCCGTGTCCACCCTTGTCCTTGAAGGGAATGCTCCCGCCGCCACGCGTATGCTGGCGCAGGTCGGCGAGCTTCTCAGAACCACGCTCGATGGCGAGGCCGCAGCGGAGACAGAGCTATCCCAGGAAATCGCCTTCACCGAACAGTATTTGGCAATTGAGCAGACCAGGCTCGGCGAACGCCTGCGGGTCGACCTGGCCATCGCTCCGGAAACTTTGGACGCACTCGTACCCAGTATGTTGCTGCAGCCGCTGGTGGAAAATGCCGTACGGCACGGCGTGGCCCCCCTCGTGGAAGGCGGAACGATAAGAATCCAGAGCAAGCTGAACGGCGCTCAATTGCAGGTCAGCATCCGGAATTCGGGGGCTCCCCGTACTCGGGCCGAGCCGGTCAACCAGCCGGCGCATGGCATCGGGCTCAGAAATACTGCGGAGCGCCTGAAGACGCTCTACGCCAGCGCTCACACGTTTGCTTTGCAATGGCCGGAGGCAGGCGGTTGCGAAGTGACGGTCGAGCTGCCTTTCCGAAAGGCCGCACTGGCGCCTGGGAGCACGTCATGCGTGTACTGATTGTCGATGACGAGCCACTGGCCCGCCGCGGCGTTCGTGTGCGGCTGCGGAAGTGCGTCGATATTGAAATCGTGGGCGAATGCGGAGACGGTCTGTCCGCGGTGGAGAAGATCCTCAGCCTTTCGCCCGACCTCGTTTTCCTCGATGTACAAATGCCAGGTATGGACGGTTTTGAGGTTCTCCGCTCTTTGCCCGCGGAGATTCTGCCGAGCGTTATCTTCCTGACGGCTTACGAACAACATGCCTTGCGCGCGTTCGAAGTGCACGCGTTGGATTATTTGCTCAAGCCGGTGGACGATCGGCGTTTTTCTGCAGCCGTAGATCGGGCCCGAAAGCTTGTCGATTTAACTTCGAAGACACAAATGGCCGAGCGCATCCTGAAGATGCTTGGACAGGAGTCCGAACAATATGTCTCGCGGTTTGTGGTGCGAACAGGCTCACGCATTCAGGTCGTGCTCGCCGAAGACACCGAGTGGATCGGAGCGGCGGGAGACTATACGGAACTGCACGTTCATGGCCGCTCGCATCTTTTGCGCGAGACCATGAATTTCCTCGAACAGAAGCTTGATCCGGCCAGGTTTCTTCGCATACATCGCTCGCGAATCGTGCGAACCGGCTGCATTCTGGAGCTACGAGGAATCGACAACCGGGAGTACCTTGTGAAGCTTTCTGACGGTTCGGAACACCGCTCAAGCCGCAGCTATGCCCGCCGGCTGGAGGAATGGCTGGACTCCGCGAAAGCGGAGTGAGACACCATCAGAAGGGTAGCGACAGGATGTTGGCATTCGCTCGGCGACGATCGACCATCATCGCGGCATGCGCTATTCACACTTCGTACGGGAGGAGTCAAAGACGGTCTACCAGGACGAGCCGATGAAGGTGCACGCGCGGAGCTGACAGGCTTCCTATCAGCCTGGAATGCTCTCACGTGCCGCCTTAAACGGCCCCTATTTTCAACTGTCGCAAATACGCGTATCCAAGTCGGACGGCGGCTGGTTTTGGGGGTGCCGGGCGTATCGCCAATCGGCAAATTGAAGGCAGGACGGCGAAGCTTCGGCAAAGATCACGATGGCCGGTCACACGACCGCGCCGAGGAAAAGGGGCTGGTCACCGCCCAGTACGTCGTGGAGTCCCGGAAAACGTTCGAGAAGCCGGGTAGCGATCCGATCCCCTCAGAGTTCTTGGAACATAGCGGGAGCTTTTGGTGTCCAATTAAAAAATGACCAGCTCACGACTCGGGAGAAATTCTAGAGATGCGGCTTTGGCGACTTTGCTAGCGAAACTTTGGCCGAACAGAGAGCATGAATCAAGTGCTGTCGCCGGGCTGCTATGCCGTATGGGGATCCACAACTGGCGAAGACTGGATGTGTCTGACCTCGCCCCGGATAGGAAGGTTCGTTTTTGTTTCTGGTGTTCAAATGTCGAGATCGACGGCACACTGTACACACCATAGCTCCAGGTTCCGCCAAGCAGGTCCTGCTAACGGGACCTGATACACGAGTCCCTAGTTTTCGTCAGATCCGCGTGGTTACCTTTTCTCGATCCTGGCTTCCGCCAGTCTCACCGCTGTTTCAAGTGCATCGGCTACCTTTACCCTTACCTCCGGCGTCACCCCAACCCCTTCCCAGTCGGTCTTTCCGTACGGATTAATCGGCCGTTCCTCCGGAATGCCCATCCCGAAGTGATCGTCGATGCGGTGGAAGACGCCAGCGTGAGCGCCGCCGCGCGTGGTCTCACCGACGAGCGTGGCGCGCTTCAGCATCTTGAGGTCGTAGCTGAATTGCTCCGCCCCCGACCACGTTGTGCCGGAGGTCAGCACATACGCTGGTTTGTCCGCCAAATTGTTTCCCGCAACCGGCGAGCGCGTCCACGAATCCACCGTAGGCGCTTCCCGTGGATCGTACATGTACACCGGATGATCAAACAGGTAACTTGCAACCAGCGACACCGTATCCGGAAAGCCGCCCGAGTTGTCCCTCAGGTCGAAGATGATCGCGTCCGCGTGGTTCAACGACGCCATCGCCTCCCGTATCTCGGCTCCGCACACTGATTCGTCCGGAAAGAAATCAAGCTTCAGATACCCAATATTGTGCGGCAGAATCTCCGCCATTCGGATCATGCAGTGTTGCCGCAACATCGCATCCCGAAAGCGCGCCGTGACTTCGGGCGTCTGCACGGGTGGTCCCGATGGCAGAGGGTTCTGGCTATACTCCACCACCAGGTGCATGTCGCTGCTCACGTCCCTCATCTGGGCGGTTAGCAGCGCGGCGAAGGCCGCACCTTGCGTCGCTGCGTTGTCGTCGCCATTCTTCTCATGCGTCAGCAGTGCCTCCGCCGTCTTCTCCGCAACGCTACGATCGAAGTAGTACTGCCTCAGATCGGCAACGGCTGCATTGACCACCCGTTGCCTCTCGGCGCCGTCGATATTAGAACGCTGCGCTGCTGAGGCGACTGCGTCTCTTTGCGAAACTGTCGATTGCGGTACCCCCATCAGAGACGCAGAATGTTCCTTCGGATTCTGCGCTCGAAGGCGGACAAGGTGATCGTGCGCGCCAAGAGCGCTCTTGCTCTGCGGCAGCGATGCCGGCGGTTGCAATTTTGATGTGCTCGCGGTTGCGGCTGGGCGAGGTTGTGGCCGTTGTCCACTTGCAATTGCTGAGGCGGGCCTGGCAGCTTCCTGTACGCTACTCACCACAGCATCAGGGGTTGTGGCACTATTGAGACGCTCAAGTACCGATTCGATCGCAGACATTTGTCGATTCGAACCGGAGAGGAGCGGATACGTGATCGGCCGGCTCAACACAAATCCAAATGCTGCAATCGCGGCCAGCGACACCGCGCCGGCGACGAGTATCGATCCACATCGTAGCGGTTCCTCATCCAAAATCTTGAAGGAGGGAATGCCCCCGGCGTGAGACGAAAGTGCCGCCGCTTCCAGCATTGTGTAAGAGTTCAGATGGGCCCGCGGTAGTCCAGCCAACAAATCGGCGATAAGGTCCCAGCAAAGACGAGTTCTTCTTAGGAACCCTGTCTCATCGCGGAGACGGTCCCGAATCAGCTGCAGTGCCTCACCTTCGAATTCCTCGCGGAATCTCGGTGGATACAGGCGAAACAGGCGGGTGTACATCTTTTCAGACATAATCCCCCCTCAGGATTTTTCGTGCTCGGGCGACGCGCAAAACGCCAGCCATCTTCTCGGCCTCCGAACGCGCTAGTTTGCGCCCAGCCACGGTCAACCGGTAGTAGCGACGGCGCTCCTGGTGAGCGTCGGTGTCGCCAGGCCGGTCAACTTCCTCGATCAGTTTCCCCTCGAGGAGCGCCTGGATCGAACCATACAAGGTTCCGGGTCCAAGGCGAAGGCGTCCACCGGACTGCTCCTCGACTTGGCGCATGATGGCGTATCCATGCAGGTCGCCTTCCGCGAGAGCAAGCATTATCTGGAATGCGGCGGAGGGTAACGGATCAAGTTTTCGCTTTGGCATTTTCCCTCGATGATCGATATAGCGTTAAACGACTATACAGCCATCTGATCTCGCTGTCAATTCGTCTTGGCGACCGCCTGACAATCTGACCGCAGCAATCCATATGGTTATCGAGGCGGCCCTCTGGTTCCATCCGGTTGTCTGGTGGATTGGAGCGCGGCTGGTGGAAGAACGCGAGCGCGCGTGCGATGAAGCGGTGCTGAGCCTTGGCGGCGAGCCTCGCGATTACGCTGACGCCATTGTAAGTGTTTGCAAACTCTATGTAGAATTTCCGCTCACCTGTGCGTCGGGTATCTCCGGCGCCGACTTGAAGAAACGCATCGTCCGAATTATGGCTCGCCATGTCGGGCTGAGGATGAGCCTGGGCAGGAAGCTGTCGCTGATCGCGGCACGATGGTTGACTGTGGCTGTGCCGGTGATTGTGGGTTGGGGGCAACTGCCGCCCAGCGTCGTGCCGCTGCTTCACCCAAAAGACGGGGTGAGGCACGCCTTTGAAGTGGCAACCATCAAGCCGGCTCTGCATACAGGTTTACCGTGGCAAATACGGGACTTACCCGCGCACTTTACTGCGACCAACATGACCGTAAGCGACTTGGTGAAGTATGCATACGGGATTAAGTCCGACGCACATCTGGTGGATGCGCCGGGCTGGCTGCTGACGGAGCGTTTCGACATCCAGGCCAAGGCGAGCGACGCCGAAATCGCAACATACGACAAGCTTGGAATTGAAGAGAAGATGAACGTGTAACGACTGCTAATGCACTCGCTGCTCGAAGATCGTTTTCAACTGAAGGCGAAGATAGAGACGCGCGACCTGCCGGTGTACGCGCTGGTGGTTGCGAGTGGCGGAATCAAGATGAAGGAAGTGAAGCCGGACGCGTTTCCACCCCCCGGTGAGCAGCCAGTGCCCGGCGCGCATTTGACCAGGCTCCGAATGACAGCTCCAAATCAGTTCACAGCGACGGCGTGGCCGATGGGCCGGATGACGGATTGGCTCTCGCGCTTTTGCGAAGTAGGCAACAGGCCGGTGGTGGATGAGACCGGGTTGAAGGGCAACTACGACTCGGTGCTGAGCGGTGTTGGGCAACACGCTCCAGCGCCCGGCGATGCCGAGAGAAGCGCGGCACAGGAAGCCACGGTTTCGCTGTTTGCGGCGCTGCCTGAGCAATTGGGACTGAAACTCGTGCCCAAGAAGGCGCCCATTGAAGTTCTGGTGATCGAGAAGATTGAGCAGCCATCGGCAAATTAGAAATGAGTCGGCTTGTAATGACGAGTTCATGCCGAGGCGCTCATTGAAAGCGTTCCAGGAGGTTTGTCGGCTATCGGGAGAATGCTTCAGAAGCGCTTTTTGGGGGCGGCAACCCCCGTACCGCGCTGGAAGTTGTTTACCAGAATGTAAAGTCACGGTAGGCGGTGATACAACCAAAATGCCAAACCTGCAGGCCCATCACGCGCACAATCGCCAACCATTTGTCTGGCTCGCAATTCCCGGCCCGAGGCAGTAATCGAAATCCAGCGGATCATCCTGGCTCCTGCTTGCATGTGAACCTTGGCCCCGCGCAAATCGTCACGCTGCGCAATCTCGGTTAATGCCAGGTCGTGGGTGGAAAGAGCGCCCACTGCTCCGGAAGCGCACGAAATCTCCCGGCCCGAGGAGGCTCCTCAATCGGAAACGAAAAGCGGATAGAGCCTCGCGTTGACATCCAACAGGAATATACACCATACTCATATAGTTTCTCGATAGGAGTTTGGTATGGGAGAGAATCAAACCAATCTTCTCCAAGGCACTCTTGATCTTCTAATCCTCAAGGCGGTCGGTGAAGGAGAACTTCATGGGTTGGGGATCTCCCGGCGAATCGAGCAAATAACGCGCGGCACATTCCAGGTAAAGCCGGGCTCTCTGTTTCCAGCCCTTCACAGAATGGAGGAAGCCGGATGGCTGACCTCTTTCTGGGGTGAATCGGAGAATCGTAGACGCGCCAAGTACTATCGTCGAACGAAAGCCGGCGAACGCCAACTCCAACTGGAGACCGAGCAGTGGAGCACAATCGTGCGCGCAATGGCGAGCGCGCTCAAAGCCCAGGAGGCATAATGGCCATCGGGTCGCGATTAAAAGCTGTTGTTCGGAACCTGCTGCACAAAGAACGCGCCGAGGCGGAGCTTGACGCGGAGATCCGTGCCTATATGGACGAGCAGGCCGATGAGTTGATTGCCACCGGCGTTGAGCCTGACGAAGCGCGCCGTAGAGCTCTTGCGGAGGCCGGCTGCGCTGAACCTGTAAAGCAGGCCGTCCGGGATCACCGCGCCGGCGCCAGCCTGGAACTTCTCTGGCGGGACGTCTCCTACTGTCTGCGCCAATTGCGCCGGAATCCTGCGTTTGCATGGACGGCGATTCTGACGCTTGCACTGGGGATCGGCGCAACCACTACGATTTTTTCCGCAGTGTACTCGCTGTTGCTTCGTCCACTTCCCTATCCGGAGGCGAAGCAGCTTGTGACGATCAAGCCATACAGCGCCGAATCGCCGACGAACCTGATGGCTTCGCCAGATTTCGCGGCGGCCAGGAACGGACTGGCGTCGTTCCAGGACGTTGGCGGATATCTGTGGCGCAATCGCAATGTGACCGGGGTTGGCGATCCAGTGCGTGTGAATTGGGTGGGAGTATCGGCGAATTTTCTGCCGATGCTCCGCGTGGTGCCACAGCTTGGGCGCGTGATGCGGCCCGATGAGGATCGCCGCGGCGGGCCGCCGGTTGTCTTGCTCAGCGACCGATTCTGGCGCAGCGAACTTCATGCCGATGCGAAGGTCGTGGGAAAAACAGTGATTCTCGACGGAATCGCGCAGACCGTGATTGGCGTATTGCCGCCGCACTTCAGCTTTCCCGATCTCGCGCTGGAGCCGGATATTTATGGCCCCATCGACCTGGATCGCGATACCACCTACTCCGTTCAGAAGCCTGTCTTTGGAATTCGCGTGATTGCGCGCCTGCGAGACGGAATCAGCATGGAGCAGGGTCAGGCCGAGGTGCGATCCTTCTTTGAGCAGCGTGCAAAGACCTTGCCATCCTGGGTAGGAATGATGCCCCACAATCAGGTCATTCAGGTTACCCCGTTGCAGCAGGACCTGACGGGGGCGAATCGCGGGCCGTTGCTGATCGTGTTTGGCGCGGTGGTCGGCCTGCTTTTGATCTCCTGTGTCAACGTTGCCAATCTGCAGCTTGCGCGGGCTGTATCGAGGCGGCATGAAACGGCCGTGCGCAACGCCCTCGGGGCTTCGCGCGGACGCCTCATCCGGCAATTGATGCTGGAGAGCTTTGTGCTTTCCATGCTGGCCGCTGCGTTGGGGAGCGCGATCGCATTCGCTATCACGTTGCTGATCCGGCGCGCGAATCGCCCTGAGGCATTGGCGGGCGCGCAGACTTGGCACTTCGCGCAGGCGCTGCATCTACCATTCGGAAAACTGAGCGGGCTGATTCAGGTGAATGGATGGGTGGTATTGTTTGCGATCGGAATCGCCATTCTGACGACATTCCTGTTTGGATTGGCGCCGGCGCTTTTCACGACTCGAGTAGACCTGCGCGGATCTCTCCAGCTTTCCGGGATGCGCATCAGTTCCGGACGAGAACAACGCGGGACACGCCATGTGCTGCTGATACTCGAGGTTGGGCTGACGGTTATGCTTCTCTCCGGTTCGGGAATGCTGATTCGCAGTTTTGTTAACGTATTGCGGTACGACGCGGGTTTCAATCCGAATAACACGATGACCGCCAGAACGCTGCTTGATGGTACTCGCTATTCCTCCGGGGAGAGGATCCAGCTGTTCACAGATCGGCTGCTGGCACGGCTCAAGGCCATTCCAGGAGTTCAGTCCGCAGCGCTTGCGAGTGCTCTCCCGCTGGGACCGACCTATACCAACGTGTTCAGCTTTGGGGACGATCCCAATCCGCCAATTCCGGCGCGCCGCTTCGCAACCTTGATCACAGTTACGCCGGACTACTTCAGAGCGGTTGGCACTTCTCTGATTGCAGGACGCGCTTTCACAGATACCGATACCGCCACTTCGCCACTGGTGGCGATCGTGAATCGTGCATTTGCCCGGCGCTATTTCAATGGCGATGCGATAGGAAAGCACTTTCGGATCGGCCGCGTGGTGGATCGCCTTCCTTCGATGATGCGTACCACGGTGGTGGGCGTTGTGGAGGATGTGCGCCACGACGGGCTTGAGCAGGAGGTTCAACCGGAAATCTACGTTGCGATGGCGCAGATGACGGTCACGGACATCCACATCATCGTGCGCGGTGTAGATTCGGCATCGTTTGCCGAACCGATGCGCCAGGCGCTTCTCACCGTAGACTCGCAGCAGCCATTGTTCGACGTCGAGAGCCTGGATGAGAAAGTGGCCGACGCCGTCTCTCAACGCCGCACGATCATGGTTCTCATCACCGCCTTCGCACTCTTAGGACTGGTATTGTCGGGCGTGGGCGTATACGGAGTCTTCGCATACTCCGTCTCGCAACGCACGCAAGAGATGGGAATTCGATTGGCGCTTGGGGCGTCGCGCACGCGGCTGTTTCGGCTTGTCGTTGGACAAGCAGCTACGTTGATCTTGATTGGCAGCGCTCTTGGGATCGGGTCGGCGCTTTGGGCAGGCCGTTTCCTTTCGAGCGTGCTGGTCGGAATTAGTCCGCACGATGCGATTTCACTCTTGATCGCATGGTCTCTAATGACCGGACTCGCTTTGATGGGGAGCTTCATACCAGCTGCAAACGCAGCGACTACGGACCTCAATACCGTGCTTCGCTCCGAGTGACCACTCTTGGATCGCAACGGAACTCGTTTTGGTTTGCAACTAAGGGAAACCCGTTCTTTGGTTAGCTCAGAGTGTAAATTTGCGGTTCTGGTATAGTTGTCGGCGATGGGGAGACACCCCGAAGCGGTTCCGCCCGGGCCGGAGCATCCGCGGCCAGCGGGTCGAGCTAGAAAGGGCACGAAGGTTACTACTTTCAAATTTCAGAGTCGGCGGTCAGAACGAAGCTGCTGACGCGGCGAACACTGGCGCGTTGTAAACTGAAGCAGCCATGACGACGCACTTTGACTTGCGGAAGCTGAAAGTTGAGTGCATAGTTATCAAGCAAAACGCTATTCAAATTCCATATATATAAACCACGTCCGCCGCAAACGTCAGCGGCTTCCTTCTTACCTCCTTATCGAAAGCGCCTCGGAATTAGTTCCGTGCTCGCTCCAAACTCGTCGCCGAGGCGCTTCCGATCAAGGCTAACGGTGATACATCTGGAAGGAACGGCGAAGCTTTGCCGGGTTGAGAATGATTGCGGTCCCCCGACCGTCTCGCTGGGTCGGCCTGTGCCATAATTGCTCTCACGATCACGCTCAATCATTGCTGGTGGATCAGGAGTGGTCGAGGCCAACAAAATGATCAGGCTAATTCGCTTTTTGGTGACGGCGTTAGTGGTTCTCCTTCTGTCCCCTGTGAGCCTTTGCGCTGCACCCCAGCCCGCCGCTCCATTCATTACGCCCCAAATGAAAGAATTGATCCGCGCTCATCGGAGTGTGCTGGGACGAATGAATACTCCGGGCGAAGGGGGAAAGCTGCGGCAACTCGAGAGCCCAGCGCGGAATTCTGTAGAGGGCTCTCGGGTACAAGGGCGATTTCGGCAAACGAGCGAGGAGACGCATGCAGACACAGCGAACCAGAGTTTTTATTACGGCGATGACCATGGCCTGCGCACTCTCTCTCCACGCGCAGCAAACGCGGGAGCAAGCGGTGAAGGGGATGCGCAAAGTGCTGCCATCGGAGATGGACTTAAGCTACACCCGGCCGGCTCCGTTTGCGCAGAAGCTGGTGAATCATGCTCTGGCGCGGCATCCGGAGATTCTTCTGATGGCGATTCACGCGCAGCCGCCGGGACACGGCAATGTGATCGTCGCCTCGGACTTCGGCCGTATCGGCAAGCGCGGCGATGAAGACGATATGCGTTGCATCCACACCGGCAAGCCGAACCTTGAAGTAAACGGGCCGCACTTTGAAGACGAGCTGGCGCTCAAAGACGCCGCAGGACGCACCGTGGGCGCGCTGGGCGTGGTGTTCAATTACAAGCCGGGAGAAGACAAAGAGAGGCTGATCCGGATTGCCAACGAAGTGGCGCGGGAGATGCAGCGGCAGCTTCCCGACGCGGCGCGGCTCTTCGGACCTGCGTAGCCGCCGTCTACGTCTATCCGCTGCGGCGGACGAGACCGGGGGCACGGGTTTAGTGTTCGATCGCATAGAAGAGGATCTTGGCCGTGTTCGTGGTGTCTCCGGGTGATGCGGCCAGAACGAGTTCGTGCCTGTCGGGCAGCAACAAGCCTGTCTTTGCGCCGGGCGCCGTGGGGATTCGGGCGATGGGCTTGATTTGGCTGGGCGACGAAGTGTCGTAGATGCCAAGGAAGCCTTCGCCGCCTGGAACATAGAGGCGGTGAGTAGGTTGATCGTAGAAAAGGTCATCGGCGCGCAGAGGAGCCGGCGCGGTGGAGACGACGGCACCGTTGTCGGAGTTCATGACGACCACCATGCCCGGATTGCGGCACACAACGTAGAGGCGGCGCTGCTGCTCGTCGAGGGCCACCATGGCGTTCATCTGCGCCGGAGGTACGGGCCAGAGAGCGATCGTCTTCATCGTCCGGCGGTTCACGACGGCGATCCTGTTGGTCTGGGCGAGATTGATGAAGAGGCGCGGGCCGTGCTTTTCAAGCGCCATGGCCTCGACGTGATTGTCCCGAAAAGTGACTCCGCCCAGGCGCGCGCCGGTGGCGGGATTGACAGCCTCCAGATTGGCCGTCTTCATGTTCACGTCCTTACCGCCAGTTACCACATACAAAATGTTTGCCGCCGCATCGTAGCCAGAGGAGTCGGCGCCCACCGTCAGCGGAACCGTGCGCACCTCCGCGTAGGTATTCGCGTTCAAGATCTTCGACATCGAGTTACCGCTGTCGGTGAGGAAGATCGAAGGCGCGCCGGGACGCACCAGGATGCTGTGCGGAGTCTCAATGCCGTCCTTGACCGTGCGCAGATGATCGCCGGTCTTCAGCGATAACACTTCGAGCGTCCCGTGATCCTCGGCCGCCAGCAGGATGCGCCCGCGCTCGCGGTCCACAGCGAAATGATCGAAGTCGCCGTGATAGCCGGGCAGGGTGACGGTTTTGATCAGCTTGAGCGAGGGCGCGGTCTGCGCGCCGGCTCGCGCCCCGACA
>DATJUG010000044.1:0-31297 GCA_035502635.1 Bryobacteraceae bacterium | reverse complement strand
ACATGTGGACATCTATTCAGCGCAGGATTTAAAGGCAATGAGCGAGAAGCTGGCCCAGAAGCGCGCGCCATTTGCCGCACAGGATCTGGCGCGCTATGGGAACCACTACACGATGCTCGCGCGGCGCGACGCAACGGGCTCAGCGGAAGTGCACGAGCACGAGGCGGATATCTTTGTTATTCAGAGCGGCGCGGCGACCCTGGTAACGGGCGGGAAAGTGGTGAACGGGCGGACCGAAAAGGCGGGAGAGATTCGTGGCTCATCCATTCAGGACGGCGAGCGGCATCGGGTCGCGATGGGCGACATTATTCATATTCCGGCCGGCGTGCCGCACCAGTTACTGATCGAAAAGGGACGACCGTTTACATATTTTGTGATCAAGGTGACCGGTCAATAGATGGCGGTCGCGTGGGTGTTGACCCTGCTGGCGTTTGCCGGTATCGCGGCCGGCTTATTCCTGGATCACTTTCTCACCCTATCGGATCACTTATCGGCGGTGGGTGGCGGCGTGCTGTTTGGAATCGCGGTGTTTTGGGTCATTCCCGAAATTGCAGAAAGGTCAGGATGGATGGCGGCGGTACTGTTGGCGGTTGGGGCGTGCGGCGGCCTCGCGGGTCTAGACCGCTTATTGGTGCACACTGGACATTCGCCGCGGCATGGCGTGGTCGGACCGCTGCTGGCGGCCACAGCCGTTCACAGTTTCCTGGACGGATGGAGTGTGCGCGCGTTCGCCGTCCAGCCGGTTGCCGATGTCGCGGTGCCGTTAGGCTTGGCGCTGCACAAAATTCCGGAGGGACTCGCCTTGGGGTGGATCGTGCGCAGGTCATTTTCCAGCAGGTGGAAAGCGGCCGGAGCCGCGGCTGGCGTCGAATTGCTGACTGCGGCGGGAGCATTCATTGAGCCGCGGGCAAACCAATCCGGTGCTGCGGCATTCGGCGCCTGGTGGAGCGCAGTGGTGCTGGCGATTATCGCCGGTAGTTTCCTTTTTCTGGCCGTTCACGCATTAGTGGCCGCGCGAAAGCGAGCCGGGGTGGTGGCGGTATTTGTAGCAACCCTGGCGGCTGTGGGTGGACTCGCGCTGGTGAAGCATTGATTTTCGGCCGGGACTTAAACCGCCGGGTGCTGCTTATGGAAGCTGGTGCGAGCTTGAAACTCGCGTCCGTAGGCAAGCAACCTGTTTTCAGAAAAAGGCGAACCGACAAATTGCAGACCAACCGGCAGGCCGTTGACAAAGCCGCACGGGACGCTGAGCGCGGGAAGCCCGCATAGATTGCTGGCCTGCACGAGTCCGGCACCGACGCCTTTCTGATCGGGCCGCTTGGGCGGAGTCTCGTCAAAGGGTTGATCGGCGCGGTCGGGCGGACTGAAGCGAGTGGGCGCCACCAGAACATCCAGATTGGCGAACATGTCGCGGAACGCGGACTGGATCTGAGTGCGCACGCGCATGGCTTTCAGATAATCGAGCGCGGAATAGTTCATAGAGGCTTTCAGTCCGTCGATTTGGCTCTGATCAGCCAGTTGATCGACTGTGCCGCTGCGAATGAACTGCTCGAAGACCGATGCGGCCTCCGAATCGATGATGGCGCTGATGATGGGACCGTAGGGAAAATCGGGAAGGCGTGTTTCGACCATCTGCGAACCGAAAGATTTCACAACGGCGAGGGCGTTTGCGAAGACCGGGCGCAACGGCTCGTCGGGCCATTCGGAGAAATCGATTTCGTTGTAGCCGAGCTTGAGATCGTGGAATGTCCGGTGATACTGGGGAGTGTAGTAAAAGCTCTTGTGGGCGGAACTTGGGTCGTCGGAATCGCCGCCCGCAATGACGTGTAAAACCAGGCCGCAGTCCTCGGCAGAGTGGGCGAGAACGCCGATTTTGTCGAGAGTCCAGGAAAGAGCCATCGCGCCGTGACGGCTGACCAGGCCATAGGTAGGCCGCAAACCGGTAACGCCGCAGAAGGAAGCTGGAGTCATGATGGAGCCGGACGTTTCAGACCCGAGCGCGTAAGGCACCAAGCCGGCGGCCACTGCGGCTGCCGAACCGCTCGAAGAGCCGCCCGCCCAATAAAGCTTGTTCCAGGGATTGAGGCACGGACCTTGTAACGAGGCTGAAGCGGAGCTGTAGCCGCCGCCACCGGCGAGTTCGATCATGGAGAGCTTGCCGATGAGAATGGCCTGGGCGTGGTCGAGGCGATCCACCACGGTCGCGTTGTAATCGAAGACCTGATCCGCGAAGGGCTTCGCGCCCCAGGTGGTGGGATATTTGGCGACGGCGAGAAGGTCCTTCACGGCATAGGGAATGCCTTGCAACGGGCCGCGGAAGCGCTCGCGCTTCAGATCGTAATCCACGTCTTTGGCGGCCTTATGGCCCTCCTTAGCGAGAGAACAGGCGAGCGCGTTGTACTGAGGCCCCAAGGTTTCGAGGCGCCGTGCGAAGAATTTCGTGAGCTCGGCCGAAGAGATTTCGCGATTGCGGAGGGCGGCGCCGAGTTCGGAAATAGTGGCGAACGGAAGGGCGGCTTCGTCGAGCCTGGATTTCGTCTTATCCATGAGAAGCTGTTGCAGCCGCTGAACCGTTAGGCCCGGAATGCGAAGGCGGGTTCGATATTCATGGGCAATTCAATTTGCGCCAGGCGGTTGCTGGCTTCACGGACATCAGCCAACGCCTTTGCGAGCTTTTGCTCCGGAGTGGCGTTGGGCGCAGCAGGCATGGGCGCGCCCTGAGGAGGAATCTTCTGTGTCACTTGCGCGAGCAGCGGCGACGCGCCGAGAAGGGCGGCCACTTGACGGCGAGTCATGCGCGGGGAGGACGCGCGGCGGGAACGCATGCCGACATTATAGAGGGACGCGGGGTTAGCCGTGCTGATCGAGCGCGCTCTGCATGAGTGTGCGCGGAGCCGATTCGCCGGTCCAGATCTCGAATTGGCGGGCCGCTTGCTCGATGAGCATTTCCGAGCCTGGAATGATGGTGCAGCCCTGCTGCTTGGCGCGCTTTAGCAACAGCGTGTCGTGCGGATTGTAGACCATGTCGAGAACGACCGCGGCCGGAACCCGATCGTTGAACAGGCACTCTCCAGCGTTAGGCGACATCCCGACGGGCGTTGCGTGCACCAGTGCGTCAAAATGTCGCTTAGGAGCATCGTCGAGCGATATTGTTTCCGCTTTCGCCGCTCGAGCGAGCGCTTGCGCTCTTGCGGCGTTGCGGCCAGTGATGGTGACGTTTGCACCGGCGTCACTGAGAGCAATCGCGGCGGAACGTGCTGCGCCGCCGTAACCGGCGATTAATATGTTGGCGTGCGCGAGACGGATGCGCTTAGCCAAAGGCTTCAGAACGCCTTCCGCGTCGGTGTTCGCGCCACGCCACTTGCCACCTTTGCGCCATACGGTGTTGACAGCGCCCACGCGCTTGGCAAATGGTTCCACGATGTCGAGATGAGAGAGGATGCGCTGCTTATGCGGGATGGTCACGCTGAAGCCCGCGACCGGGAGCGCAGAGGCCAGCTTCATCCAATCGCTGAGATGCGTAGGCGACAACAGAAACGGGAGGTAAACCGCATCGATACGGCGTGCTTGAAAGGCACGGTTATGTATGAGCGGGGATTTCGAGTGGGCTACAGGGTCGGCAATCACTCCGTAGATTCGAGTTTGGCGGCTTAGTTTTTCACAGCGATAGAGAGAATGCATGACGCTTGCCGCGACTTGCCCCGGCGCAGTGCCGGAGTTGTCGCGCGGTGCGGCATAGGTGAACGGGCAACCCAAAGACGGGGCCAAGACGCGGGTCAGGAGGCCCATCTCCGACATAGTGAATGCAACCAGCGGTGTGTTGTGGTGTTCGCGAACGAATTCGATGAGGCGCAGATTGTCGCTGGGCTTGCGTGCAGTGACTGCGGCTTTGTACGCGTCCGCGGGAATACGCTGCAACCGGCTTAAGATACGCGCGAGGACGGGCGTCCTCTCGAAGTTGTGATAGGAAACGATGAGCGCGGCAGATTCGCGAAGCGGAGCGAGCGCCGGCGTGGCTCGCTCCGCGGATTCGATTTCGATATCGATGGCAGCGCTGCCGGCTTTTCCAGCATCCTGAAGGATTGCGAGTTGCTCTTCGATGCTGCCCTTGAAGCTGCCGTGATTCCGCTGGTGACGACAGGTGGCGATGATTCGTGACTCCGGATACTTTCTTTGAAATGCGCGGATGACCTGTATGCCAGAGGCCGGATTGGCAAGATGATCCAGACGAAATTCAAGCAACGTATTGCCGTCCTTGTACTCGCATTCGGCGGCGCGGATCAACTGCGAGCCGGCAGGAAAACCGAGCGCCACAGCGATGCACGGTAGAGATTTTGGAAGAGCAGCCATCGCAGGCGTGTGGTTCAGGATAGCAGTTGTCCAGACCGATCAGCGAATGGGGAAAATCGTCGGTTGAACGGCAGTGCATTTCCGGTGTATTTATATTTTTCTTACATTAATTTCCTTTTCTGATTGCGCTGCAACTCGAGCGCGCTGAGGCGTATCCAAGCTGTTGTAAGTCAATGAGACCAGTTGTGCATTAAGTAGTCAATGCATGTTACTGGGAATGCTTTGGGAGGTTATTTAGATGAAATACATGATTGCAGCGGGACTAATGTCTCTGGGACTGCTCGTCACAAGCGCACAAGCGCAAGAAGAGAGCCGCAGCGACGTTACTGTTTCTGCTTTTGGGATTTTTCAACAGGGCACTACGGGTAATGGAATAAGTCAGTCGGGCAACGAGACGACTGGCGTATTGGCGACATATCGCTACTTCTTTACGGATCATCAAGGCGTGGAGGTCGATTATGGGTTCGCCAACTTTAACCAGCAGTTCTATGCACCGAATGCGACAACGCCCTTTTCACTCGGGGTTCCGGCGGACATGAATGAAGCGACAGCGTCCTACGTGTATCGCCATGCGATCGGCCATCGCTTGACTCCATTCGTGAGCGCGGGTACGGGCGCATTGTTGTTCATGCCGAGTTCATTTACCGCAGGCGGCGCAGCGGGAAGCACCTTTGTGACGCCCGATTTCGTGTATAGTGCCGGTGCGGATCTGGCGCTGAGCCGGCGGCTGAGTGTGCGTCTTGGCTATCGCGGACATGTGTTCCAAGCGCCGGATTTCGGCGTGGCGACCATCCGGACGAATTCGGTTACGCACATTGCCGAGCCGTTCGCCGGTCTATCGTTCCACTTCTAAAGAGAACGAGATTTCGGAGGTTGGGAGGGTCTCTGCAAAGAGGCCCTCTTTGTTTTTGGAACTAGAACTTTAGCACCACATCCACCAGATTCCCCGGCTGGCGCACGGTGATCTCGCGGTTGACATTGCTCTTGGCGCGAACGATTCCAAATACCGAACGTACATATTCATCCAGATAGGGGCCGTCCATCGGGGCGCCGGGCCTCAGTTCCCACATCTCCTGGGCTTTGTCATTGTCTTTCGCACTGAGGCCTTGCAGCTCGAGACTGCCAAAGTAGAAGCGTGCGCCTCTTTGCACATCTATGCGTAGATCGACGTCGCCTGTGGCGTCATGGAAAATCCGGTTCGGCTGCGTGGCTGCCGACAGATAGCCGTCTGCACGGAGAACCTGCCGCATGTCGTCGAGCGAGATAAGGATCTGTTTCCAGTTCGCGACATTACCCTTGCGGAATTTACCGGCCCGAAGCATTTGGTCGCTTGGCAAGTTATCGCCAATTAGCTGAACGTCGCCCATTTTCCAGACTTGCCCTTCCTGAATGGTGACGGCGGCAAGTACCGCGTCTTTACTCAGCGGAACAGCTACGATCTTCGGAAATGCGACTGTCAAATATCCCTTCTCTTCGTACATCGGAGTAAGATTCGATTCCACGACCACGCGGAATTCACGATCCGAGTAATCTTGTCCAACCGCGACTATATGGATCGCCCTCTCGAGCGTTGCCGCATCGAAGGCGTGGTTACCCTCAAATGCTATTTGCCGCAGTTTGGGAAGGTTCGCCGGACGAAAAACGACAACTATCCTACCCTTTCCCAGATCTGCTTCGCGCTTTGCGATAAGTGGCTGCGGGTTACCGGACTTCGCCAGCAGATCTTCCAGCGCCTGCTGATAATAGTGCTGAGCGCCGTCGGTATCAGGCATTTGCCTGTCGAGTAACGGGTCGGCAGCTTTGAACTTCGTCCAAAGCTGATCTTGATCCGTATTGGGTATATCGAGAACCACCGGCACGAGCGTGGTTTCATCCATCAATTCGAAATTGACTGAGTAACTGAGGCCGTCCGGCCCCGTTTTCGATTGATAGCGATAACTGGCGCCTCTAAAGAAGCCGCTGTCCACAAGATGATGGCACGCTGCTTCCAAGTCTTTTGCGGTAATCGGCTGACCCAATCGGAGACCGGAAGCCCCGAGAACGGCGGCGGTCGCGCGAGTACTTCCACTCACGTGTACTTCGGTCAGGCGACCTTGGGCGAGAGCCGCGCAGGCGGTTAGAGCAACCGCGAGTAATGCCCTTGGTAACATCATGCACAAGATGACAGGGTCCAACCAGTATAGCCGGAAGAAGGCGGTTTGCAAATGAAAAGAATTGGTCTTCTGGTACTAATTACGGCCATCGGCGCGGCCAGTGCTATCGCGCCCGGATACGACCAGCCGTACCGGCCGCAGTATCATTTTTCTCCACGCGAGCACTGGACCAATGACCCGAACGGATTGATCTATTTCCAGGGCGAATATCATCTCTTCTTCCAATACAACCCATTTGGCGATGAATGGGGACATATGAGCTGGGGGCATGCGGTTAGTCCGGATCTGCTGCATTGGCGGCAACTGCCGGTCGCGTTGCCGGAGCAGGACGGCATCATGATCTTTACAGGAAGCACGGTCATCGATGAGCACAACACCAGCGGCTTCTGCACCGGCGGGAAGCCATGCATGGTCGCAGTCTACACGGGACATACACCGGAAAGTGGATCACATCCTGCACTGCAGACCCAGAACCTGGCATATAGCAACGATCGAGGCCGCACCTGGACGAAATATCGCGGTAATCCAGTCTTGAACCTGAACCTGACGGATTTTCGCGACCCGAAGGTATTTTGGTCCGGGCAAAGTAAGCAGTGGGTTATGGTGGTGTCGCTGCCGAACGATCACAAAGTGCGATTGTATGGGTCGGCCGACTTGAAGCACTGGCGTAGTTTGAGTGAATTCGGGCCGGCGGGCGCGACTGGCGGGCAGTGGGAATGTCCTGAACTGTTTGAATTGCCGATAGATGGAACAAGCGGTGGGACGCGATGGGTGATGAAGGTGGGACTGAACCCAGGCGCACGCGCGGGCGGGTCCGGCGAGCAGTATTTCGTCGGGCGCTTCGATGGCACGCGATTCACTAACGACAATCCGGCGTCGCTCACGCTCTGGACCGATTATGGAAAAGATTGCTATTGCGCGCTGACCTTCAATAACTTACCGGGAACCCACGCGCCGGTGATGTTGGGCTGGATGGATAACTGGCAATACGCGGCGAAGCTTCCGACGAGTCCCTGGCGAGGGCAGATGACGATTCCGCGAAAGCTATCGCTGCGAAGGACGGCGGATGGGATCCGATTGGCGCAGCAGCCGGTTGACGAGCTGGAGAATCTGAAGGGCCGCACTAGCAATCTCGGACCTTCCGTGACGAGAATAAATGGGCATTCATTCGAGCTGCGGTCCGAGATGCAACTGGGAACCGCGCAGGCAGTTGGATGGAAGCTGCTCGCGGGCGACGGCAGTTACACGCTGGTTGGATATGACGTAGGCACGCACACCGTTTTTGTGGACCGAACACATTCCGGACTCACTGCTTTCAGCAGAGATTTCCCCAACAGAAGCGAAGCGCCGCTCGCGTTGCGGGACGATGTACTTCGCTTGCGCGTGCTGGTAGATCGGTGCTCGGTGGAAGTGTTTGCCGGGGATGGTGAAATCGCGATGACCGAACTGGTTTTCCCGCCACCAGGCGCCGACGAGATCGAAGTATGGAAAACAGGCGGGGAGCCTGGAAACATTACAGCTAGCTTGTCGGAGTTGGAATCGATTTGGCGCTGAAATCTATTGCTGACGAGGCCGGCGCGCTGCGGTGGCAGGCGCCGGAGAAACTGACGCATGTAGCTCCCGAAGCTGCTCCTGCGCCTTTCGGGCATCGTCGGTATGCGGATATTTTTGAACCAGCGCGCGGAATTCCTGGACGGCACGGCTCACTTGCCGCGCTTTGATCAACGCCATGCCCTTCATCAAATGCGCGTCAGGCGTCTTGGGATTCTCAGGATACCGTTCTAATACGGCGTCAAAGGCCTGAACGGCAGCGACGTAGTCGCCGCGATTGTAGGCGATTTCCCCGATATAATACTGTGCGTTTGCGGCGAGTTCCGTGTTGGGAAAGTAAGTGAGATACTGCTGAAATTCGTTATAGGCGAGATCGGTCTTTCCGGTCTGGAAGTCGCGGAGCGCATCTGTGTAAGTTCGATCCGCACTCATGCCTTGCGGAGGCACGCCCGTGCCTGGCTGGCCGGTCGTCCCCGGTGTGGCCGGCGCGGCCGTACTCGGCGCCGGCGGCGGGTTTTGCATGACCTGAATCTGGTTCTTGAGGTCGGTAATCTTGGCGTCCATCCTCTCCAGACGAGCGCTGAGATCTGCCAGCGAATCCTTCAGCGAGCGCACGTCGTCGCCCATGGCATCCACTTTGTTGTTGAGGCCGGAGACAGGCATGAGAGACTTGGCGACGCCATTCGTCAGGGTGTCCTGCATGGAAGCGACCTGATCGGCGGTTCGTCTGGAATCGTTTTGAATGGCCTGCAACATGCCCGTCAAGATGTCGATCTTGGAGTTGAGAGTTTGCTGCATGGAATCTAGCTTGGCTTCCAGCTCGCGCTGCATTTCAACCAAGTCTTTGTTGACACCGAAAGAAAAGCTCGAAAAAGTGAGCGTAAGAACGGCAAGACGCAAGAACTTCATGTGAGTCGGCTCCTCAAGAGGTGGGGACGGATAGGAGCCGTCCCCGTTTCAGGCTTGTATTTAGTGTAGGAAACGCGCCTTTACGTTTATTGACCGGCAGAGAAATGCGCCCGGCGGTTGCGCGCGTAACACTCTTCGGTGGCGTCGGTACAGAGCGGCCGCTCTTTGCCGTAACTGATGGTCTTGAGCTTGTCACCGGGAACGCCCAGCCCAACGAGGGCGTCCTTAGTGGCTGAAGCGCGGCGATCGCCAAGGCCCAAATTATATTCAGCCGACCCGCGCTCGTCGCAATGGCCTTCGATGGTCACGACAAAGTTGGGATCCATCTGGAAGATGGTCTTGAGCGCATCGGCATCCGCCTGCAGGACGGGTTGATCCTGTGCGCGAACATCGCTCTTGTCGTAATCGAAATGGATATCTTGCACGCGGTGTGCGAGTATGTCGGCGACGGTTTCCGTATTCTGCGGCGGCCGGGCTTCTGGCGGCGGAGGTGTGCTGACCGTGATAGTAGCGTCCGCAGACGTATTGCCGCCTGGTCCGCTCGCGGTCATGTGATAGGTCGTTGTGGCGGTCGGATAAACGGCGCGACGGCCGTTTGGACTCACTTGCCCAATTCCGTTGTCGATCTGGACATTGGTTGCGTTGTCAACTGACCAACGCAGTGAGGATGGCTGACCACTGCTGATTGTCGAAGGCTCGGCATTGAAGTAGTTGATCACCGGCGCGGCCGCCGGTGGGGGGGCAGCTTGTGGCGGTGGTGGCGGAGGCGTGACTGCCTTCTTATGACACGCCGCAGCGAAAACTAACAGGAGCACTGACGCTGAAATCAGCGAGGCTCTGTGCTTTGTCATGATCCTTGAAAATCCTCCCTAAAACGTTCCTGGAACCTACTTTGAATCGCGCACAACGGGCACCAGTGCGCTAAAGCGAAGACGCCTGTGCGCTCGATCCTTCTATAATGCCGGTGTTTCATTCGAATTTCTACTGTTCAGCGTTCACCCAGACCGGTTTTTCGTTACTTCCCCGATCGGTAAGCGGATGTTTGCCCGTGCCATCGGCGTTCATCATCCAGATTTGCGATTGGCGGCCGCGCATGGAGGCGTAAACGATGTGAGCGCCATCCGGCGCCCAACCGGGGTTCTCGTTGCGCCCTTCATTGGCCGTGAGCTGAGTGGTCTGACGCGATGTCACATCCATAATGAAAATGTTGTAGTTCCCCGGCTCAAATCCACGCGTCCAGGCAAACGCGATGTGAGCGCCATCAGGATTCCAAGCCGGATTGGTGGCTTCGCCGGTACCCGCGCTCAGGCGTTGAACGTCCGCGCCTTCCAGATTCATATGATAGATCTGCGGCAAACCGGAGCGGCCGGAGACATCCACGAGATCAGCGCCAGTTTTCGGGTTGATTTTGGCTTCCACTTCAATGGCTCCCGATGAAGTTACCCGGTGCAACCCGCTTCCATCCACATTTGCCATATAGAGCTGCGCCGGACCGCCCGCGGCCGTCGAGGAAAAAATTATGCGCTTCGAATCCGGTGTAAAAGTCACAAACGCATTCATGGAGGCGCGTTGATTATAGAACGGCAATTTGCGGCCGGTGTCAAGCGAAAACATCTGAATCGCGGGAAACCCCGCGGCGTATGTGGTGAACGCGACGATGCGCCCATCGGGCGAAGCGGACGGGAAGGTGGAAATAGATCCGTACCGCGTGAGCTGCCGCTGCCCAGTGCCGTCCCAGTTCATCACCCAAATTTCTTTTGCACCGCTGCGGTTCGAGACGAAAACGATACGGGTTCCCACCAGGCTCTTACCGCCGAATTGAGCCAGAATATCGGCCGCATAGCGATGCCCCGCATCAACAGCGCCGGCTTGATCAAGGGAGGCGGTATAAATCTTGCCGAAAATTTGGGCTTGCTGAAGCGTAGCAATGGTTGGTGAGGTGGTGTAGAACCACCCGAAGACGACAAACATTCCGCGGTCCTCTGCGCCGTAGCCGATGCCAAGATAGTTTGACGAGACCGGCGGAAGGCTCCAATCGGTGAGCCGCTTTCCTTGCGGAGTAATCGCGCGCGAGCTAGGCGGGGCCACGCCGGCGATCAGATCGGAGGGTTGCTGCGGAATATCGAGCGGGTACATCGTCTTCGGCACGAAGTTAATCAGGGGCGAGCTCTGCAGATCGCTCGCGACCGTGCTGTTGAAGGCGCCTATATAGGAAGCCGCCGCCCCGGAGGCGCGAAAATCCGGAACCGCTATCAAGGGCTTACCCGGATTTTTTTGGATGTAACCTTGAATCTGTTGCTTGGCGGGGAGCCAGCCAAGGCCGGTAACAATTAAGACAGAAGCGATAAAGAGACGCATCATCGTAAGCTAAACGTGAACTGAGCCAGAATAGAGCTGCCGGGAATTTGCGGCGGCAGCGGGGGCAGCGGGTTCGAATCGTAGACTGCGCGTACGGCTGTGCTGTCTATCGAAGGATTGCCGCTCGACTGAATTTGCTTTATATCGTGCACGCTGCCATCGCGCTGGATCGTGAAGCTCACGATTGTCGGCGACTGCTGGCTGCGAGCATCCAAACCACTCGTTCGCCAATTGCCTGCAATCTGCCGCTGGACGAGATCAGCGTAGGCGGGATAGAGGTTGCCGAGCATGGAATTCGGACCGACTCCGACCTGGCCGGCTCCGCCCGGTGTGCTGTACATGGGACTTGAAAGCGCCTGCGGCGAGTGACTGTAGACCTGGTTCTGCGGCGCGGGCTGCGTGTATTGCTGCTGATGTAGCGGCCGCGGCGCTTGTTTCTTGATCTTCTCCGGAATCTCGATAGCGTTCTTATCAGGAAGAGGCTGTTTTTCCGCGGTTTGTTTGGCGGGCGCTGTGGGAACGGCGGATTGCGTGTCGTTCGCGACGGGATTTTGCGGGGCTTCGCGATGCGCTATCGGAATGTTGTGGACCGGCGATACAGCGTAGGCGCCGCCCGCGGGATGGAGGTCGCCAAGAGTCTGGTTAGCGCGGTTTACCCAATACCAGCCGAAGAACAGCAGCGCGACCACAGCGCCATGCACGAATATGGAGCCGATGAAAGGAAATCCCAGCGGGTCGCGTTCATCGAGAATGTCCAGAGGCTCTGTCATAATCAGCGCCGCGGCTGGCGCGTCGACGAATCGATAGGCGCCGTGACCATTCTCACTTCGAACTTCGCTTCGCCGAGTTCGGCCACGATCTGCGCAATGGGATCCCATGGCGTTTCGCGATCGGCCCGGACATACACGGCGGTTGCGTTATGGAAGCGCTGGTGGATTCCTTGCGCAAGCAGGTTGATGTTAATCGGCTTGTCGCCCAGAAACGATTCGCCATTCTTCGTGATACTGATAACCGGAAGATCTTGCGTGGTGTTCTGCACGCGCTTCACTTTGGGCACCTGAATGTCCAAGCCGAATTCCATCACGTTGGCCGTGATCATGAAAATGACAAGCAACACCAGGACCACATCGACCAGCGGAACGACATTGATCTCAGACATCGAGGATGGGCCGCCGAAGCGCCGCCCGCGATGCCCGCCATTATGGAATGAGAAAGCCACTGTGTTCCTGAATCATCCGCCGAAATCGCGTTCCGCCAGATTTTGAAATTCGATGGCGAAGTCCTCCATGCGAGTGCCCATTTCGCGAATGCGTGTACCGAAAACGTTGTAGAAAATCGCGGCCGGAATGGCGGCGGCTAAGCCAATCGCCGTAGTGATCAACGCTTCCGAGATGCCTGGCGCGACGGCCCGAAGGCTTGCGCTGCCGGCATTCCCGAGTCCGGCGAAGGCGTCGATAATGCCCCACACGGTGCCGAAGAGACCGATGAATGGCGATACTGAAGCTACCGTCGCCAACCAATTCATGTTCATCTCGAGCTTCGTGACTTCTTCGCTGATTCCCAATTGCAAGCTGCGCTCGATCGCAGTTTTGTTGACCAACGCCCCTCGCTGCTTGATCTGACGTTCAATCTCACCGTAACCGAAATCGAAGACCGCGACCAATGGCGCGGAGCCGAACTGCTCACTGGCCACTGCGACCGACTGAAGATTATTAGCCTTGCGAAAGGCGCGAAGAAAGTTTCGATTCTCGCGGCGCGCGCGGCTGAAAATGCTGCCCTTCGAGAACACGATGGTCCACGAGAACAGCGAAAACAGGATCAGGATGGCGATGACAGCCAGGGGAACAGGCCGAAGATTTTGAACGAGGTCCCAAAGTGTAAGGTCCGCAGGCGACAGCAAGAACGGCAATAGAAATGTCCTCTCGTGGTTTCGCTCTTCATTATAGAGAGCGGCGCGCGGTTTACTCTCTGTCTTCGAGATGTTTCAGTCGCGCGTCCAATACGCCCTCGACTCGCAGTAGCGCCTGATGAGCCGAGTCGAAACGCGCGTTCATTTCGGAGCACAGAGCAGCTATCTGTGCTTCCATATGCTTCTCGAGACGCTCATTTTGCCTCATATTCAGGAGAATGCCAATGAGAACGGCAAGCGTCGGGATGCTGATTGCGAACAGAACCTGTGATTCTAGTACCAACCTCACATTTTAGCGGCTCAATAGCGAAAAGGGAACCTTGGCGGTTCCCTTTCGTCGCGTCGATCGTGATCGACCCTGTAGCTGTGACTAATTGGTCCCCTTCTCATCGGGGCACTTACGAGTATAGCGTGCGATTCCCGGATCAGTCGTACCGTAAAGCTCGCATCGGATCGATGTGCGCGGCGCGTAGCGTAGGCCCAGTACCTGCCGCGAGCGCCACGATGATGAGCACTCCAAGAGCACCGGCAAAGATCGCGGGATCGTTGGCTTCGACCCCGAAGAGTTGAGAGGCGACGGCGCGGGTGAGGGCAAGGGCGGCGAGAACTCCGATGACGGCTCCGACCGAAACCATCCAGAAAAGCTCTCGCAGCACGAGAGCAACGATAGATTGGCGGTTCGCGCCGAGAGCCATGCGGATGCCGATCTCAGCCGTGCGGCGGCTGACGCCATAAGCAACAATTCCATAAAGGCCCAAGCTTGCGAGCAGCAGAGCGAGAACACTTGACGCGGTGATGAGGACCGCGACGGCGCGGTCCTGGAAGATGGAATTTTCGATCTGCACGCGCATCTGCTGTATGCCGGTGACTGGCAACGCACGATCAAGCGAAGCGACCATGCGACGAACGGCCGAGGGTAGCGTAGGTTCCGCAGAGCGCGTGCGAACGAGAAAGAACGCCTGCGGCGCGGGGTCCGACGGTTTCCCCGCCTGTGAGAAGGGCAAGAAGTAGAACGGCTCTGCATTTCGGCGCAAGTTTGCGAACTGCGCATCCGCAACGACACCCACAATTTGCTTGTCCAACTTGAGGTTCTTGCCGGCCCCTGGTGACATATACATTCCGACCGCATCCCTCCCACGCACAAAGCGCTTCACAAATGCCTGATTGACGATTACCACCTTTTGGCTATTTGGCCCGTCCGCCGGCGTAAACTCACGGCCTTCGATGGCAGGAATGCCGAGAGTATGAAATAAGCCGGGAGCGGCGAGATTGACCCGGCTATCCATGTTTTCATCTTCGGTTGGCTGATAACCTTCGATGCTGATGTTGCTGGAGGAATCGGAATTTGAATACGGCCCGTATTGGCAGAATGAGACGGCGGAAACGCCGGACGTTGTGGATAAGCGCTGCTCGACTTGCGTATAGAGATTGAGCGCTTGCGCGGTAGCGTAACGGTTCAGCGCGGGATCAAGCGTGAAGGTCAGAAGGTTTTCGGTATGGAAGCCTGGATTGTGATGAAGCAGCTTTCCGAAGCTCTTCATGAACAGGCCGGCGCCGGCGAGGAGCACCACGCAGAGTGCGATTTCAGAAGTTACGAGCGCTCGGCGGAGACGAGTCTGGCTGAAGCCGGAAGCGACTTGATGTGTTTGATCCCGAAGCGCCAAGCCGGTTTCCGACCCTGCCTGCCAGGCAGGCAGAAGACCGAACGCAAAACCCGCCACCAACGAGACCGCCAAGGTGAAGGCGAGGATGGTCCAATTGAAGCTGCTGCCGACCCAGCCCGAGGTTTCGCCCGGTGGAACCATGTGAAGAATGCCGCCGGTCAGCGCGAGCGAAAGGAGAATGCCGAGCGCTCCGCCAAGGAGAGCGAGCAGAATGCTTTCAGCCAGTAACTGCGAAACGATTTGCCTGCGGTTGGCGCCGACTGAGGTTCGAATGGCGATCTCACGCTGGCGCGCGCTGGCTCGAACCAGCAGCAATCCAGCGAGATTGGAACAAGCTATCAGCAGCAAGACTCCGACCGCAATCATCAGCACCACGAGCGGCTTTTTCCAACTCTGTTCAAGCTCATTGAGGCTGGAAGTGGCGGGATGCAGTTCCAGACGGTACGACAACACGCGCGCGCGCCTATGCGCACTGGTAATGTGCATTGCGGGGAGCTCGTCGCGTAGCGTGGCCGTAAGGACCCGGTTGAGCGCGGCTTGCGCGCGGCCGCGGGAAACGCCAGGACGCAGGCGGCTGATGATGGTCAGCCACTGCCAGCTTGGATCATCGAATGCGTTGAAACCTGGAATTGCCACGTCAGCCATCGAGAGGGGCAGGTAGATATCGGGAGTTTGTCCCGCGATGACGCTCCGGAAATTGGGCGGAGCGATTCCCACAATGGTTGTGGCGTGATTCGCAATCAGCACAGTTTGGCCGACGATGTTGGAGCTGCCGTAGTGCTCGGCCCAGAAGGCGTAGCCGAGTACGGCGACCGATGCTCCGGCATGAACTTTGTCGTCTTGCAGAGAGATTAGACGCCCGGCGTGGGGAATGACGCCAAGCACGTCGAAGAAATTGCCGGAGACGAGCTCCGCCTTTGCGCGATCGGTATTGCCGTTGCGCATGACATCGACCTGTGCAAAGGATCGGGCGATGACGCCTTGCGAGACGTCACTCGAGCCATCGCGCATGCTTCGATACATGGGATAGGAAAAGACACTTTCGGAATTATCGCTACCGCTGTAGCCGTTCAGGCCTCCTTCCATGTGATGGACAAAGAGCTCTTGCGGTGAGCGAACCGGCAACTGGCGCAGCAAGACCTGATAGAACAACGAAAAAATGGCTGTGGTGGCCCCGACTCCCATGCCGAGCGTTCCCACTGCCGTGAGAAGAAAAATCGGGCTGCGACGCAGCGTGCGCCAGGCGTATTTGAAATTGCGGATCACAATTTGTAATTACAGTGTAGAGAACTTAGATCCCCAGCGCCTTCCGGACGCGGTCTGTCTCGTCCTTGGGAATAAGCTTCAGGTGAACTGTCGACTGCTGTTTTTCCTGAAGCTCGAGCTCTGTCGCGCTCGATTGGAGCTGTTCGATGAATTGAGCGTTATCCCAGGCTTCGGAGTCATCCTCTTCGGCGGCAAAGAGCAGATACTTAGCGGGGCGCAGATTTGGAATTGAAAAATGAAAGGACTGATCTAACTCCACAGACCGCACTCGATTGTAAGGCAATGATGTCTCCGGCGAAATCATCCATATACGTGGACCGAATTCGTCGTATGATCTTGCGGGACTTCCACGTCGCCGGTAACGCTCGCCACATTTGAGCTATAGGTGAGGAGCAGGTCTAGCTTCGCCCCTTCTGCGATTTCGATGGACTCAGGATCGAGCATGCGCCCTTCCGACTCGACAGATTTTAGATAGCAACCCGGAACATGATTGAACTGGACTTCGTACTTGCCCGGGCGCACGCCATGAAATACGTACATACTACTCTGCGCAACGAACTGCGAGGCACCATTGAAGCGATTTTCTTTGCCCTCCGGAATCAGAAAGACTGCTCCGGAAGTCAAGGGCTTATCTTCCTCGCCTTCGTGAACTACCCGGATGCGCACCTCCGCCGGTTTGAACGGGGTGATCACCAATCCTGTTACGTCCTGGTCCCCCAGTGTGATTTCGGTTTCCGCGATGATTCGCGCCCCGTTAGGCCCGTGTTCGAGCAGCCTGAAAATGTGTTTACCAGGCGCCAATCCTTCGAACGTAAAATCACCGCTCGGCTGGATCTTACCTGATTCTGAGGTCCATCCGAAGCCCACCGGAACGTCTGCGCTTAGTTCATAGTGCGAAGCCTGAGACGCAATTCCGGCAACCCTTCCTTTCACAGTGAGCGTCGGAGCGCGCTGGATGCGAATGTCGATTCCCGATTGCTCCTGGCCGCCTTCAATGTGGATGGCTTGCGCATCTGCAATCGAAAGAGCGGCGGGGAAGTAGGTAGCTAACTCGCGGACATTGGTCACGTTGCCTGCGCTATCTACCAGGGTCTGATGGACAGCGTAGCCCTCCGGGTCTGGGTCGGCGCTGACATAGTAAGTGCCTTTAGAGAGCCCCTCGACGCGATAATCGCCGGCTTGACTCGTGGTGGGTGTCATCGGCGTGGAATGTCATAGTCTCACCTCGCCTGACGCTTTTCCTCCAGATGACAATCTGCAGGCCGGGTACTGGATCACCATCCGCGTCAAAGATGCGGCCGCTAATCGCTCCTCCGGGGAAGAGGCGCAGTGTTAGATCCTGCAACTGATCGCCAGCGGTGACTTTGAGCAGAGTTACTTCATCCCCAGGTTTGGTCTCTCTATAGCCGCCCACGAGAAATCCGTACTTCTGCGCGGTCAGCCTGTAAACGCCGGGCCTAACATTCGCGAAACGGAAATGGCCGGCGTCATCCGACGTAGCTATCAGTTCGGAATCATGTCCCTCTGCAGTCGATTCAAGCTTTACTCGCGCCTTTCGAATCGGTTCACCCGTTGCGCCATGAATGACATGTCCATCCAACGTCGCCAACGTACCGTGGTCTGGAATAGTCTGTGCGGTGGCAACGGTCGTGAGAAGAAGCGCTATCCAATAATGCGTTGCCATCCGACTCTTACAGGCTATCTACGCGCACATCCGTTCTCAGGTTACCCGAAGGGCGCAGCTGCTGCCGGAGCAAGATACGGGCTTGTGCTAGCGTGATGTACCGAAGCTAGCAGATGCCGGCAAATATAACAGCGGCCGAGCGCCCCATACTGCAATACGGCACCCTGGCGGTCTTACTGGCCGCGGCGCTGGTGTTTCACGTGCGATCCACGATGTACCGTTATCCGACCTGGTTTGGCGAGCACGAGATGGTTGCGTATCCATTCGTCGTGCTGCCGGATGACGAGCGGCCCGAGCTGGTCACCTACCTCATTCAGCCGATCCCCGGACTTCAGAACCGGGAACCTATTCTGGCGATCGACGGCAAACCGCTCACCGGGACCGCTGTATTCGGCGATGCTTTGAGGCGCCATAAGCCCGGCGATCTGCTTCAAGTCACGGTGCTGGAACAGACGAAATCAGGCAACACTGTGCAACGTGTCGTCGAGGTTCCGTTGAAGAAAGCGGAAGGATCGGTTTTCTGGGTGCCTCGCTTCGCCGCACTGCTGCTGTTCGTGATTCTGCCCGCCTTCTGCCTGGCGCTTGGTTTCAGCGTGGCGGCCATCCGACCGCGCGACGGGCGAGCCTGGCTTTTGCTTGGAATGATGCTCAGCTTTGCGGGGCTCTTCAATCCGTTCGCGGAGTCGTGGGGGCCGGTACTCCGCGACTACGGCGCTTTCTACGGCCACCTCATGGCTGGTTGCCTGCCCATTTGGCTTTTGTTGTTCGGACTCTATTTCCCGGAGCGGTTTCCCCGAACGGGGCGCTGGAGGTGGTTGTCCCTGTTAGTATGGCTGCTCGTTGCATCGGCGGCTGTCTCGGACATCGGGGATCTGATCCTCAACGTCGGCGCTGTAGAGAACTTCGCTTCCGTTACCTTCGTCTACGGCCTGGTTCATCCCGTTGAAGGATTGCTGCGACGGCTGTACGAGGCCGCCGCACCCGTCTTCTTTGTATGTCTGGCGCTAAAGTTCCGATTCGCTCAATCGCGCGATGCGCGGCGGCGGCTTCGGCTGCTGTTCGTGGGCGCGGCTTTGAGTCTCACGCCAGTGTTGAGCCTGAATATCGCAGCTTCGTTCCTTCACGTCAGCGCAGAGCAATATTTTCCGGAATGGCTCACCCTCTCTGCGTGGCTGATGTTTTTCCTTTTTCCGCTCACGCTCGCGTACGTGATCGTGGTGCATCGGGCGATGAATGTGCGGGTGGTCCTCCGCCAGGGCCTGAAGTATGCGCTGGCGCAAAGTAGCATTCGGATCATTCGGGTTGCTCTCGCTGTCGTTCTATGGTCGGCTATCGTCTCGGCGGCGAACAATGCAGGTCAAGGTTCACACATAGCCTCCCTGATAATCCTTGCCGCCGGTGGGCTGCTTTGGTTCACGGTACGGCGTCTGATAGAAGCTCTGGGCGCATGGACCGATCGCCACTTTTTCCGCGAAGCATACAACGCTGAGCAGTTGTTGGCGGAGCTCGGCGAAACAGTGCGATCAATCGTCGAAACAGAGCCGCTTCTGGCTACCGTTGCCGATCGCATCTCCCAGTCCATGCACGTACCGCGGATCGCTGTGCTGTTAGATGGCAGCGGCCCGTACCTGCCCGCATACGCTCTGGGATACGAGCCCGCGCCCACCGTCGTATTTCCGGAAAACGCTGCTACCGTTCGGCAGCTACGAGAAGAACGCGAGCCCGCGCGAGTGTATTTTGACGATCCCAATTCGTGGGTCTATACAAACTCAGGGATGACCGACGAAGAGCGCCGCAGACTGGCGGAGCTGCAACCCGAACTGCTGCTGCCTTTATCGGGAAAGGACAAGCTGTCCGGCTTCATCAGCCTGAGCCAGAAATTGTCCGAAGAGCCGTATTCGCCGAACGATGTGCGCCTGCTGCAATCGGTCGCCGCGCAGACTGGATTGGCATTGGAGATCGCAAGGCTCACAACCGCAATCGGAGAAGAGATAGCGCAGCGCGAACGGCTGAATCGGGAAGTAGAAATCGCGCGCGAAGTGCAGGAGCGCCTGTTTCCGCAGGAGCTTCCCTCAGTAGCGGGGCTCGACTATTACGGCGCGTGCCGGCCGGCCCTCGGCGTGGGCGGCGACTACTACGATTTCCTGGCGCTGCCAGGCAATCGGCTTGGAATTGCGCTCGGCGACGTATCGGGTAAAGGTATTGCCGCTGCGCTGATGATGGCGAGTCTACAAGCATCGCTTCGCGCCGAGGCGTCGCGCGGCACAGACGATCTTGCGTCCGTGATCGGAAAAGTAAATCGGCTCCTCTATGACGCAAGCACTGCCAATCGTTACGCAACGTTTTTCTATGCCCAGTACGACGCTCCGAGCAGGCGCCTGACTTACGTGAATGCCGGCCATAATCCACCGCTGCTGTTTCGCGCTGGAGACGGCGGAGAACCTACGCGGCTGGAAAAGGGCGGCACGGTGATCGGGCTGCTGAAAGATTCCGCCTATTCGCAAGAGACCGTCGCATTGAATGCCGGCGATGTTCTGATCGTTTACACGGATGGCATCAGCGAAACCATGACCGTGGCCGATGAAGAATGGGGCGAGGAAAACCTGATCGAAACTGTTCGGAAATGCGATTCGCTGAGCGCGCGGGAGACGATCACTCGCATCATGGAGGCTGCCGATCGCTTTGCCTCAGGCGCCAAGCAGCACGACGATATGACCATCAGCGTGCTGCGCGTCATGGCAGCCGGGCCGGTTAGCTGATCTTTTCAGCTATCGACTTGCCTTGCACGAATTGCAGCAGGTAATCCGGGCCGCCGGCTTTCGAATCCGTACCGGACATATTGAAACCGCCAAACGGATGAGCGCCCACCATCGCGCCTGTGCATTTGCGATTGATATATAAGTTCCCTACGAAGAACTGGCGCTTGGCTTTTTCCGCCTTTGCGGGATTGCTGGTGAAAACCGCTCCGGTAAGGCCGTATTCGGAATCGTTGGCAAGCTGCAAAGCGTGATCGAAATCCTTGGCCTTTGTCACGGCCAGCACCGGCCCGAAAATCTCCTCCTGAAAGATGCGGGCCTTCGAATCAACGTCCGCAATAACAGTCGGCTTGATGAAATAGCCCTCGCCTTCGGCCGCACCGCCGCCTGCGATCAGGCGTCCTTCTTTCTTGCCGGTTTCAATATAGTCGAGAATAGTCTTCCTGGCGCGCGCGTTGATCACCGGCCCCATGTAGTTCTTCAGATCATCCGAAGGTCCGACGGTGAGCGTTGCGGCTTTGGCCTTGAGTTTCTCCAGAAATTCGTCGTAGACCGCTTCGTCCACAATGGCGCGCGAACATGCCGAGCACTTCTGGCCCTGATAGCCGAACGCCGAGTAGAGCACGCCGGTCACAGCCTGGTCGAGGTTGCACTCGCGATCCACAACAATCGCGTCCTTGCCGCCCATCTCGGCGATCACCCGTTTTATCCAGAGTTGTCCCTTCGGCGTCTTGGCGGCCAGCTCGTTGATGTGAAGACCCACATCACGCGAGCCGGTGAAGGAGATGAAGCGCGTCTTTGGGTGAGACACAAGAATGTCGCCGATAGCTGCGCCGCTGCCCACCAACAACGAAAAGCTTTCCGGCGGGAAACCGGCTTCCAGCAGCACCTCCGCAAATTTGGCGGCAATCGTGGGTGTGTCGCTCGAGGGCTTGATGACCACGGTATTGCCGGTCACCAGCGCCGCCGTGGTCATGCCAACCAGAATGGCTAACGGAAAATTCCAGGGTGGGATCACGATACCGACGCCAAGCGGAATATAGACCATTTCGTCCCGCTCACCCGAGAGCTGCACGATGGGCTCAGGCTCGGCGAGTTTCAGAGCCTGCCGCGCATAATACTCGCAGAAATCGATCGCCTCGGAAGCATCGGCTTCGGCTTCGGCCCAAGTCTTGCCGGCCTCGAGCACTAACCAAGCGTCGAATTCGTATTTGCGCTCGCGAAAGATCGCCGCGGCGCGCAGCAGGTAAGCGGCGCGATCCTCGTAGGACACCTCAGCCCATTTCGGGAAATACGCGTAGGCCTTTTCGACCGCGTCACGCGCGTCCTGTTCGGAAGCCTTTTGATGAACTCCGACGACCTCAGACGGCTTTGACGGGTTCAGAGATTCGAGCTTAGCCGAAGTTCTGCGGCGGTCGCCCGCGATGAGCAGATCGTATTCTTTCCCAAATTCGGAGCGGACTTTCGCGAGCGCCGCGCGGATCACAGCGGCATTTTCGGGCTGACTAAAGTCCGTGTAGGGCTCGTTCGTAAAGGGCGCAAGTTGAGTCGGCGGATTGGCTAAAGCAGCAGGCATGTTTTGTGGACCTATAATTCGATGTCCTTGCCGCGCGTCTAGATTCGCTCGTCGATTGTCTTCTCGGCGATGCGCCGCCCACGCTCGAACATTTCGACGGCATCCTCGGCGATCTCGCGGCCGCGCTCATATAGCTCCCGTCCCCGCTCAAAGATCTCCTGGCTGGATTCCAGAATGCTCTTGCGCCCACGTTCGGCCTGTTTCATTAATTTTCGGCGCGTGCGATCGCCGGTTTCGGGCGCCAGCAACAGCGCGACGGCTGCACCTAAAACTGCCCCCACCACAAGCCATCCGATTAATCCCGCGGTGTTATCTCGTGCCATAGAACCTCCGTAAACATTCTAGACGGCGGTCGCTTCCCATGGAATGCCGTCCGGCATTTTCGTTTGGTTCCGCGGCCCAGCCGCTGGTTCAACGCACGCGCAGCCGTTCCATGCTCGGAAACCCGCTATCGAAGAAAAGGAACGTAGGCCGGCACCTTGCGGCGGTAATCTGCGAATAAATCTCCAAAACGCGATGCCAGCAGCTTATCTTCGATATGCACTCGAATCTCGGTGCCCGTAATCAAAACCGCGGCTGCGAGTAGTAACAGTGGAAAGGGAGCGACGAGCAGCCCCATGCCCAGCAGCAGGCACAACATCGAAGCATAAATGGGATGGCGCACGATTCGGTAGGGACCGCAGGTGACAAGTTCATGATCCGAGTTCAATCCCGCATCGAGCCGCCATTGTGGCCCTAGCGAAGGCGTAGCCGTCCATGAGAAAAGGCAAGCGAGCGAGAGGCAGAGGAGGGAAAGCGCGACCTGCCAAATCCGAGGCGACCTTGTCCAGAATGGGTTCTGCCACAAAATGCCGTAGCTGACGGCCTGCAGCAGCATGCCCCAGCGTGCGCGCGGATCGATTTGGACGGAGCCGCGGGTTGCCCGTGCGGCACGTTTGGCCTTCCACTGCGCCAGCACGAATGGGCTGAACCAGATGAGCCATCCGGCGGCGATGATGCCGTATATATAGACGGCCATACTTGCGATTCTAAGATTCGCGTGCGATCTGGGGCTGGTTGCTCAGTGATACGTCTGAATCTCTACCTTGTCGCCATCGGTTCGGAACGTGATCAAGCCCCGCTGATCAGTCCGGAAGACGGCAATGTGATGTTCGGCCAGCCGTGCAAGGACGTCGGGATGCGGATGGTGAAACTGATTCTTGTAGCCGTCGGAGATGATGGCGAACTGGGGCGCAATTTGGCTCAGCAGCTCTTCAGACGATGAGGTACGGCTGCCGTGGTGGCCCACCTTCAATAGAGTCACCGGGTGGAGCTGCGCATTCGCCACCATGTCGTACTCGACTGGCTTTTCCGCATCGCCGGTCAACAGCATGCTGCGCCGGCCATAGGTGATCTCAAGCACGAGAGAATCGTCGTTCGTGGCGATATCGGCGGGAACGTACTCGGGCGATGGCGCGAGCACGCGAATCCGTGCGCCTCCGATGACCACGGGCGCGGTTGTGCGGTTTAGGGCAAGAATCGGGACATGATCGGAAGCGGCGTGCCGCTGAATGTTCTTCCACTCGGGCGTTTCGGGTTCAGCGCCAATCCAGAGAACGCGCGGACGGAAATTATCCAGGATGGAAGCGAGGCCACCCATGTGATCGGAGTGCCCGTGGGTGAGCACGGCGTAGTCAAGGTGCCGAATGCGCCTGCTCCATAAATAAGGAGAGACGACATCTTCGCCGATGTCTACCTGCGGCTTGCGCACCATGCGCTCCATGCCCGGAAAACCGCCGGCATCCACAAGCATGGTTTCGCCGTTCGGGAAGACCACCAGCAGGCTATCGCCCTGATTGACGTCAATGGCGGTGAGCTCCAGAGTGTGCGGGCGAACTTCGGGTTTCCACGGTTGATAGCAGATGACAACGAACAGCGCGAGCGAACAGGCGAAAGCCGGAGGCGTCCAGCGGCGCGAGCGGCGGATTGCCAGAGCCAGAATCACCAGAGAGGCTGCGAAAGCGGCTGCAATCGAGAGCGGCAGCGCTGCCATTCGCCATGCCGGCTCGAATTGTATGTGCCAGGCGGCCAGCCACTCGGCCCAAATGAGAAGCAATCGTGTAAGCAGCGCGAGTGGTTGCCAGCCGGTGACGATAGATGCGAAACCCAACGGGATGACGGCCGAAAGCAACGGAACGATGAGCACATTTGCCGACAGGCCGGTGACCGAGAGACGGTGGAAATACGCGATCATCGGCAGCGCCAGGCCGAATTGGATGCAAGCGGCAACGATGGCCGCTTCGGCGACAAACGCCGCCAACAAAGCGCCGCGCCAGACCAGGAACCCTGCGGCCGTTTCGGAGAGGGCCGTCCAGGCGCGAAGCGTTCGTGTCAGGAGCCGCAGTTCGACCCGCCATTGCGCGGCGCGCTGCTCGAGTAAAGGATCGTAGCCGGTCTGATCGAATCGCTTCACAGAAGCGCGCAGCGGTTCGGTCCAGCGCTCCATTGCGGGAATGGCGAACGCGGCGATTGCGGCGGCGGAGAGGAACGAGAGCTGGAAACTGGGATCGAAAAGCTGATCGGGGTCGAAGGCGAGATAGATGATGCCCACCGCGGCAAGCACATTGAGGATGCGAGTCTTGCGAAAGAAGAACGAGCAGATGAAAAAGAACGTGAAGCCGCCTGCCGACCGGACCACCGGCGAGTTGAAACCGCAGAGAAAGGCGTAAAGCCAACTGGCGGCGGTCGCAACCGCCAGCGCCGGGATGCGGCGGAATTGGAAAACGCGCAGGATGGCGAGAATCGTGAGCGCCAGAACCGAGACGTGCAAGCCGGAGATGACCAGCGCATGATAAGTTCCCGTCACGCGGAAATCGCTCGTCCAGCGGCGCTCCACCCCGGCGGTGTCACCAAGAAGAGTTGCCTGAAGCAGGGCGGCGGTGTGCGGGTCATCGGGATAAAGCTCGACCAGGCGAGCGAGCGCCCAGGTTCGAACGGCATACAGCGCGGCTACAGCTTGGGAGCCGCAACGGCCCGGGAGCGGGCGGATGTCGGCGGGGCTCGCAACAGAACCGTTCCAGTAAATATGTTGGGCGGCCAGATAACCGGCGTAATCGAAAGCATCCGGATTCTGGTAGTTGCGGGGCGAGCGGATCTTAGCGGCAACCTCCACCCGCTGGCCGTAACCGAGGGGACGTACGCTCTCGCCCGGTTTGACCATAATCGAGATACGCGCGGCCGCTTTTGGAGCCAGTTCCAGCGTGAACTGCTCACGTTGCGGAGAGAACAGCGGCGGGTTGATGACGCAGCCGTCGAGAAGCACGGTTTCGGCATCGGTCGCGTTCAAGTGCGGCGTCCTCTCTTGCCGGTGTATGATTTGCGTCGCGATGCCACAAAGCGCAATGGCGACGCACGCGATCGGGAGGCGCATGCGCCGGCCGCTCGGGGAAATGAATGCGAGCGCGATGCCCAGAAGCGCAATGCAAGCTGCAGGCGCTAGATCGGGCAATCGAAAATAGAAAAAATGCGCAACCAGGATCCCGCTCGCCAGAGCGGCAACCGGAAGCAGAAGAGGCTCGCGCCGCACGCTAGAGTAGTGCGGGCGCGTCCGGACTAGCTCTCGCCAGACGAGCTAAACCCGCGCTTGAACCCCGCATCGGCTATTCCCAGATGGCGTTTACAACGGCGGCAGGTGGGAATGGGAACGCCGTGAACGCCGTGCAAAGCCCAACCAAGACGGTGTCCAAGTAGCCAGCAAAGAAGCCTCTTCATAGATGTTTAAGCGCCATTTAGGAAGAGCTCCTTCGCCGCTTAAAGTCTCAGATTGATCGCGATCGACTTTAGGAAATCCCAAGTTTTGCCTTGACAGATAAACTCGGGCTATCCCATACTGAAGAAAATTTAATACTAGATAGCGAGTTTCCGGACCGAAGCTCTCTTTCATATGCCCTGATTCTGCTTAATCGGGTTCAGCATCGACAGTTCTCCTCCAACCCAAACTCCATGAGGCTGGCCGGTTGCCCGGTCAGCCTTCTTTTTGACGGCGCAATGTACATCTTCAACCACATCCCGAAGACTGCCGGCACGAGCATGTACTGGCTGATCAGAGACTTGATCGGACCAGATCGGCTCAGCCCTCATTTCAGCTTGAACGAAGACACAACGTACGAGGTGAGTCCAAAGGACTACGAAAAATACCTGGTCATCTACGGGCATGTCGGGGTTGTATGGAACGATGCGATGGGACCGAATCGCCAATGGATGACAATCGTCCGTGATCCTGTCGATCGAGTGCTATCGCAGTATTACCATTGGAGAAATTCCATTCCTCCAAGTCCCCACCTGCCTTATGTCTATGCCGCCCAGACGCTTCCGCTTGAGGAATACATTCGATCGCGGGATGAGAAATTCTTTCAGGCAAACCAGAACACCCAGACGTGGCAATTAGCTGACGATTTCCGAATCCGATATCGGAAAGTCGCTGCCGCCGACGCGCTGGAAATCGCCAAGCATCACCTCGCCGAGCGGTGTGCTTTTGTGGGGATTTTTGAGGACTATCAAGCATCCGTCGAGCGGCTTTGCCGTTTGTTCGGCGCCCCCCTGCCGACCTCGATTCCGCGCGAAAACCGCACGCCCGGGCGAAGGGCGGTAAGCGAGATTAGCCCTGATGTCATTGCTGCCACGCGGGAGCTGAATGAGATGGACCAAGCCCTATACGAGTTCGCTAAGAACCTCGTAAGAACCAGATTTAGCAAAGAGGCACGAGTTGAGACGCCAAACCCCTCGCTGGTTGGGCTAGTTGGTTGACAGACAAGCAAGTTCCCACTACACTGAAAAGGTTTGGCGAGTTATCGCCTTCCGGGTTGACCGCGCTCTGAAATGGGCGGCTGGAGTCCGGGTGGCGGGTCCCTCTTCCGGCGAAGCGGCTTACAAAGCCATGACCTTCGTATCTGGTACGGACCACCTGCAGCGGTTTCCTCGCAGTTGGGGCTGATTCTAGCCTCCTCTTTATTTGGGTTGACGAAGTTCGATCCACGTCATTTTAGAAATTGATGGTTTTCGCCTGCTCGGCGGGAGCCCGAATTGAAGCTTTCCGGAGAGGAACAGGCGCACGGATCATTGTGCGCACCCAAGAGATATGCCGACGTTTAACCAACTTGTGCGAAAGGGCCGGAGGGTGACCCGGTACAAGACGGCAAGCCCTGCACTGCAGGCCTGTCCGCAGCGCCGCGGGGTTTGCACCCGCGTGTACACCACCACTCCGAAGAAGCCGAACTCGGCCTTACGGAAGGTCGCTCGTGTGCGGCTGACCAACGGCATCGAGGTCACGACCTATATTCCGGGCGTGGGTCACAATCTGCAGGAGCACTCGATTGTGCTGATTCGCGGCGGGCGCGTGAAGGACCTGCCTGGCGTGCGCTATCACGTAGTGCGCGGAACGCTCGACACGGCGGGTGTGGCGAATCGCAAGCAGGGCCGTTCGAAATATGGCGCGAAGCGTCCCAAGGGCGGAGCTGCTGCGCCGGCGAAAGGAAAGAAGTAAATGCCGCGGCGTAGACGTCCTGAGCCGAGAGAAGTGATTCCGGATCCGCTGTACAACTCGACGTTGGTCGAAAAATTCATCAACTCGATGATGTGGGACGGCAAGAAGATGACCGCACAGCGTATCTTCTATGCATCGATGGAGATGCTGCGGGAGCGCTCGGGCGACGATCCGTTGAAGGCTTTTAAGAAGGCGGTTGAGAACGTCAAGCCGCTGCTTGAAGTGAAGACGCGGCGTGTGGGCGGCGCCAACTATCAAGTGCCGATCGAAGTGCCGCAGAACCGCCGCACCAGCCTGGCGCTGCGCTGGATCATTACCAACGCCCGCACGCGGCCCGACAAGAGCATGGCTGAAAAGCTGGCCAATGAACTGAATGACGCCTCCAACCTGCGTGGGGGCGCGGTGAAAAAGAAGGATGACGTGCATCGCATGGCCGAGGCGAACAAGGCCTTTGCGCACTATCGCTGGTAGGTGTTTCGCGAAATTTGAGTGGCAATATGGCTCGCACTGTACCGTTAGAAAAAATGCGCAATATCGGCATCATGGCGCACATTGATGCCGGTAAGACAACCACGACCGAGCGTATTCTGTACTACACCGGCCGCACGCACAAGATCGGTGAAGTGCACGAAGGCACGGCCACCATGGACTGGATGGCGCAGGAGCAGGAGCGCGGCATTACTATCACCTCCGCCGCCACTACCTGCCAGTGGCGCGACGTCACTATCAATATCATCGACACTCCGGGCCACGTGGATTTCACGGCGGAAGTGGAGCGCAGTCTGCGCGTTCTCGATGGCGCCTGCGCCGTGTTCGACGCGGTTGCCGGCGTGCAGCCGCAATCGGAAACCGTATGGCGGCAGGCCGACAAGTACGGCGTGCCCCGTATCTGTTTCATCAACAAAATGGACCGCGTGGGCGCCGATTTCTTCCGCTCCGTCGAGACCATCGTCGATCGTTTGAACGCGCGGCCTGTGCCGATTCAATTACCGGTCGGCGCCGAAGATCAGTTCAAAGGCGTGATCGACCTGGTGAAGATGAAGGCGCGCATCTGGCGCGACGAGACGCTCGGCGCAAAGTTCGACGATGTCGAGATTCCGGCCGAGCTGGTCGACAAGGCCAAGGAATATCGCGACAAGCTGATTGAGGCCGTGGCGGAAACCGAAGATGTCCTGATGGAAAAGTACATCGAAGGGCAGACCATCACCGAGCACGAATTGATGGCGGGCATTCGCCATGCGACCATCGCCCAGAAAATCTTCCCGGTGATCTGCGGATCATCCTTCAAGAACAAGGGCGTGCAGAACCTGCTCGACGCGGTGAGCGATTACCTACCGTCGCCGTTGGATATTCCGCCCGTCAAGGGCACGGCGGTGGATGATCCGGAAGTCGTAGTGGAGCGCAGGGCGGACGACTCGGAGCCGTTTGCGGCGCTGGTGTTCAAGATCATGACGGATCCGTTCGTCGGCCAGTTGGTCTTCATTCGCGTGTACTCTGGGAAGCTGAATGCGGGCGATTCCATCTACAACGTGACCAAGGCGCGCAGAGAGCGCGTCGGCCGTCTCGTTAAGATGCACGCCAATAAGCGCGAAGAGATTCAGGAAGTGCTCGCGGGTGACATCTGCGCGGCGGTCGGACTGCGGGCGGTTGTCACGGGCGATACGATCTGCGACGAGAAGGCGCCGGTTCTACTCGAATCGATCGACTTCCCCGCCCCGGTAATTCAGCTCGCCATTGAGCCGAAGACCAAGGCCGATCAGGAAAAGCTCGGCATTGCAATCGCCAAGCTGGTGACCGAAGACCCGACGCTGCATGTTTCCACCGACCCAGAGACCGGGCAAACGATACTTTCCGGCATGGGCGAGCTGCATCTGGAGATCATCGTCGATCGCATGCAGCGCGAGTTCAACGTGGGTGCCAACGTCGGCAAGCCGCAGGTGGCTTATCGCGAGACCGTTCGCCAACAGGCCGAATACGATTACACACACAAGAAGCAGACCGGCGGCGCCGGCCAGTACGCGCGCGTCAAACTGCGCGTCGAACCGGACCGCGAGGAGAACTTCGAATTCGTCAACGAGATACATGGCGGCAACATTCCGAAGGAATTCATCCCGGCCATCGAGAAGGGCGTAGTGGAAGCGCTCGAAGGGGGAGTGCTGGCCGGCTACCCGATGAACAACATCAGGGTCACGGTGTTCGATGGCGCCTATCACGAAGTGGACTCCTCCGAAATGGCCTTCAAGATCTGCGGCTCCATCTGCGTAAAGGAAGCCTGCCACAAGGCCAAGCCGGCGCTGCTCGAACCGGTGATGCGGGTCGAAGTGACGGTGCCGGAAGAGTACATGGGTCCTGTGAATGGCGATCTCATCTCCAGGCGCGGACGCTTGGAAGGGACGGAGATTGCTGGCGGCACGCACATCATCAAGGCTATGGTGCCGCTGTCGGAGATGTTCGGCTATGCCACCGAGCTGCGCTCGCGCACGCAAGGCCGGGGTAGCTTCACCATGCATTTCGGACAGTACGAAGAAGTGCCGAAGAATTTAGCTGAGGAAATTATCAACCGCAACAAGGGCGGAGTCGCAACCAGGTAGTGGTTCGAAACAGATAGAGGAACAGGCATATGGCGAAAGAGAAATTTGACCGCAGCAAGCCGCACGTAAACATCGGGACGATCGGGCATATCGATCACGGCAAGACGACATTGACGGCGGCGATCACCAAGACGCTGGCGAAGCACAATCCGAAGGTGAAGTTCCGCAGCTTCGATTCGATCGACAATGCGCCGGAAGAGAAGGCGCGCGGCATCACGATTGCGGTGGCGCACGTGGAATATGAGACCGCCAACCGGCACTATGCGCACGTGGACTGCCCGGGCCACGCCGACTATATCAAGAACATGATCACCGGGGCGGCGCAGATGGATGGCGCGATTCTCGTCGTTGCCGCAACCGACGGGCCGATGCCGCAGACGCGCGAGCACATTCTGCTGGCGCGGCAGGTGGGCGTGCCCTACATCGTGGTGGCGCTCAACAAAGTGGACATGGTGGACGATCCAGAGCTGCTCGAGCTGGTGGAATTGGAAGTGCGCGAGCTGCTCTCGAGCTATCAGTTTCCGGGCGAAGAGCTGCCGGTGGTGCGGGTGAGCGCGCTGGGCGCGTTGAACGACGAAGAGAAGTGGGTGAAGACGGTCGACGAGCTGATGGCCAAAGTGGATGAGTACATCCCGGTGCCGCAGCGCGTAGTGGACAAGCCGTTTCTGATGCCGATCGAAGACATCTTCTCGATCCAGGGGCGCGGCACGGTGGTGACCGGGCGCATTGAGAAGGGCATCTGCAAGGTGGGCGAGGAGATGGAGATTGTCGGCTTCCGCGACACGCGCAAGACGGTGGTGACGGGCGTCGAAATGTTCAAGAAGCTATTGGATGAAGGGCGCGCGGGCGACAACGTGGGGCTGCTGCTGCGCGGCATTGAAAAAGACGACGTGGAGCGCGGGCAGGTGATCGCGAAGCCGGGAACGATCACGCCGCACAAGAAGTTCAAGGGCGAGATTTACGTGCTGAGCAAGGAAGAAGGCGGGCGTCATACGCCGTTCTTCAAGGG
>DATJUG010000043.1:0-28858 GCA_035502635.1 Bryobacteraceae bacterium | reverse complement strand
ACCCAGTGCGAAGCCATGACCATGGTCGCCGTGCAGGTCATGGGCAATGACGCCGCTATTGGATTCGCCGGTTCCCAGGGCAATTTCGAGCTCAACGTCTTCAAGCCCGTCATCATTTACAACTTCCTTCACTCCGTCCGGCTGCTGTCCGACGCCTGCCGTAGCTTCACCGAACACTGCGCCAGAGGCATCGAAGTCAACCAAACTAAAATCGACGAGTATGTCCGGAATTCACTGATGTTAGTCACGGCGCTGAGCCCGATAGTGGGTTACGACAAGGCCGCCAAGATCGCACATACCGCGCATCATGATGGTTCGAATCTGCGCGAAGCCGCCCTGAAACTTGGTTTCCTCACAGCCGAGCAATTCGACGCCCACGTCAAAGCCGAAGAGATGACGCACCCTCATTAAGTAACTCTGCCCCTGAGACTTTCGCTGCTTTCGGCGCACCATCAAATCGGGTATCCATCCGGGAAGATGGCGATGCCCGACAGGACGGCAAGACATGGACACGTGCCAGGAAACAACACGCCGTGAGTACGTTGTCGTAAACATCAATCGCGGTTCAACCGTTGCCCAGCGGGTCTGCGTGGCAGGCAGCAGCTCCACGCGCCGTAAAGGGCTACTTGGAATCGAGCGCCTTCCCAGCGGCGCAGGGCTATGGATCGCCCCTTGCGAAGCCATTCACACCTTCGGCATGAAAATGCCGATCGACGCGATCTTCCTCGACCACCATTTCCAGGTACGAAAATTGCGGCCAAATCTGCCGCCCTGGCGTATCTCGCTCTGTCTCTCCGCAGCCTCGGTTCTCGAACTGGGAGCAGGAACCGCCGCTCGCACCGGCACCGTGATTGGCGATCGCTTGCGCTTTGAAGTGTCAGACGAATCTGAAGTCCTATTACCTTCCGGCCGATGAGTGTAACAGCGATATGCCTGTGTCCTTGAAGGTCATCCTGATTTGCACCGTGCTCGCGGCGGGCATTTTCGACCTTCGGTACCGGCGTATTCCGAACTGGCTGAACCTGAGCGCTATCGCCTTGGGCTTGGGGATGAATATTCTCCTGTTCGAAGTTCACGGATTAGTCCTGGCTCTGCTCGGCCTTGGGTGTTCGTTACTCATCTATATACCTCTCTATCTGGTGCGCGGCATGGGCGCCGGTGACGTGAAACTGATGGCCGCAGTCGGCGCCATCGTCGGACCCATGAACTGGTTATGGATCTTTCTCTTTACCGCGGTCCTCGGCGGAGTCGTGTCGCTTATATATGTTGTGTTCCGGAGGCGTCTGCATCAGACGCTCCTGAATCTGGCGTTGATCGTTACCGAGCTGGCATGTGTCCGGCTGCCGGCCGCCCGCGAAGCGCGCCTCGATATCCATCATGGCGACGCGCTCCGGGTTCCTCATGGGGCCGTGATCGCCTTGGGTGCGATGTCTTTTCTTGTCCTCGGCTCCAAGGTCTTAACATCCCTAATCTGATGCTTTTAGACGCAATCTTTGGGGAGCCCTTTCCGTTTGGGGAAATGCACCCTAATGGAATTTGGCCATACAACCGATTAGAAGCGTAGACAGTACTTAGTAACAAGTGGAATATATGCAGGCAGCGGCAGCGCAGACGTGGGAGCCCACCTACACCGTGAACACGCGGTGGGCTATACGACTGTTCCCGTCTCTTACAGATTTCGCTTTCATTCTGCCGGTATTCCTGCTCTTCAAGTTTCTTTCGGGAACCAAACGACTGCTTACCGATGGCGACACGGGCTGGCACATCCGCACAGGCGAATGGATCTTGCAGCATGGCGCCGTTCCGAAGACCGATTTATTCTCATTTACCAAGCCGCATGATGCCTGGTTTGCTTGGGAGTGGGGCTGGGACGTGTTGTTTGCCATCATCCATCGGTACTGGGGCCTCGCCGGGGTGGCTTTCGTGAACGCCTGCCTGTTGTGTTGCATATCGGCATTGCTGTTCCATTTGATCCGGCGCTGCTGCGGTAACGATATTCTCAGCTTGCTGTTCACCCTTATCGCGGTGTGCGGTTCAACCATTCATTGGCTGGCGCGTCCCCACCTTCTTTCCTGGATTTTCGTTCTCCTTGTCCTGCACGTGTTCGTGTCGGCGGAGCGGGGAAGAGTAAAGCTGCTCTGGTGGCTGCCTTTTCTTACCGTACTGTGGACGAATCTGCATGGCGGGTTTTTTCTGGCTATTGTCATGGTGCTGACCGCTGCGGCCGGCGCCGCTTGCAGCGGGTTTGCCCTGCGGCACTCCTGGTCTTCGGCCTATACGAAAGCGAAACCATATCTGCTTTGTGCAGCCGGCTGTACCTTGGCAACGTTCATTAATCCGTATGGGTGGCGCTTGCACCAGCACATCTTTTTTTATCTGCAGGATGCCAAGTTGCTTGACCACATCTCGGAGTTTCAGTCGGTGAGCTTCCATCATGGAGGAGCCCTGTTCTTCGAATTCATGCTCCTACTGGGCGTTGGGTCGGCGTGGTGGTGCTTTGGGCGAGGGAAGTTTACCCCGGCGCTGTTGATCGTCCTATTCGCACATTTGGCGCTGCTGTACGGACGGAACATACCACTTTTCCTGCTGGCCGCCAGCCCGTGGGTAGCTTGTACCGCGCGAAGCGTGCTCAATCGGGTGAGGTGGGCCCCCTGCTTTGGTCGTGTGACCACTGCGGCCGCCGATATTTGTCAAGACCTTCGCGCGTTCGAGCGTATAGGGCGATGGCATCTTGCCTCAGTTCTGTCGATTCTGGTGGTCGCCGCACTGTTTACCTCCGGCAGGCCGGGTTTCGAAGCGCAATTCGATCCGAAGGAGTTCCCCATCGAGGCTGTCCCCTCGCTCGCCGCTGTGTCGAAGTCGCGGATCTTCACTTACGACCAATGGAGCGATTACATGATCTATCGCTTCTATCCCGATACCAAAGTCTTCATGGATGGGAGAAGCGATTTCTACGGATCGGATTTTGTCGATATTTACCTCGGAATAGTGAATGCCGGCTACAACTGGGAATCGGATCTGAAGCGGTTTGCGGTAGACACCGTGGTCCTGAAGCCCGACGCGCCGCTTGCGACAGTGTTGAAACAATCGCCGAGATGGAAATTGCTGTTCGACAACGGTACTGCGATCGTTTTCGCAGCTTGCGCTGAGCCGGCGATCGGCCATCCGGCCCCGGCTGGTCAGCCACGACTTTCACCCGTTTCTCACGACGGAGGGAATGAGTCCGAGGTCCTCACGAAACCCCGGCGAGGCTCTAACTCAAAATTCATAAATTACGAAAGGAGAAGCTTATGAGCACTTCAGTTCTCAACGCATTCTGGCGGGAGGAGGACGGGCAAGATCTGGTTGAATATTCGCTGCTGCTCGCCTTCATCGCGCTCGCTGCCGTGACGGTGCTGACCAGCACTAGCGGCAGTCTCAATAAGTTGTGGGACACGATCAGCAACACTCTGTCCAGCGCTGCTACTTCCGCTTCTTAACAGGGAGCGAAATGCGTCATCGGGAGCCGTGCCTGCACTCCGCGCGCGCACGGCTCGCCACGCGATCTTAGTAATTCGTAAGTGACCGGTTGAGCACGGCCTAATGGTTAAAAGCCGGGCTTGGCTCTTCCAGAAAGTTTAGCTAAAGGATAATGAACCGCCGTTTAATTTCTGTTTTTGCGTTCGCATTGCTGGTTGCCGGGCTCACCAGTTTCCTGGTGTACCGGCTCATCATCCTGCATGTGCAAGCACCAGGGCGTCAAGTACCGAAAAACAAGCTGGTCGTTGCGGCACACGAACTGCAAGTAGGCGCGCTCATTCACGATTACGACCTCCAACAGGTCCCTTGGGGCGCTCCCATTCCCGAGCAGGCGGTCAAATCCATACCGGATGCAGTTGGCCGTGGGGTGGTCGCCACCATCTATCAAAATGAACCCATTCTTGAGCGCAGGCTCGCCCCTAAAGGCGCGGGCGCGGGATTGGCGGCTACCATCCCGGTCGGTAAGCGGGCAGTTGCGTTGCGGGTGAATGAGGTGGTCGGACTTGCCGGCTTTGTATTGCCAGGAATGCGGGTAGATGTATTGGTGGCTGGTACCGCGCCGGGAACCGATTCAAACTCTACGGGAACTCTCTGCCGGACTGTTTTGCAAGACATTGAGGTCTTGTCTGCGGGACAAAAAATCGAGAAAAGCACGGACGGCAAGCCCGAATCGGCGCAAGTTGTCAACCTGCTGGTTACGCCCGATCAGGCCGAGATTTTGAATCTCGCTAGCAGTGAAACCAAGGTTCAGCTTGTCCTGCGGAACCCGCTCGACAACCGGGAGGAGCCCACTCACGGCACATCCATCGCCAGTCTGTTCGGACAATCGGGTAAGCCCGTGCCCGTTGCATTTAGGCCACCCATGCCGCGCCCGGTGATCGCGCCGCCAGTTCATGCTGACCCGCCGGTCACAACCATTGAGGTCTTTAGCGGCACCAAGAAGAGCGAACAGGTTTTCGAAGTGCCGCAGGGGAAGAACTAAGTGAAACTCCTTATCAGCTTACTCCTCGCCACTGCGCTGCTCGCCGAGGGGCCTAACTCCGGTGCCGGCGGCCATCCCTCGGACAGCACCAATAATCCAGCGGCGCCAGGTTCTGGAAAAACGACAGCCGCAGCTATTGCTACTCCGAAGCTAGTTTCGGAACTCACGGTTACGGTGAATCAGTCTCTGATCCTTGATCAGCCGGCCGGTATTCGCCGCATTTCGATCGCCAGCGGCGACATCGCCGAGGCCGCCGCCGCCAGTCCCCGAGAGATCCTCGTGAATGGCAAAGCGCCTGGCGACACCACGCTCCTGGTTTGGGACGCCAAAGGGGACCGGCAGGCCTATCAGGTTCATGTCCTCGCGAACTCTTCGAAGGTGGATGCCGTGGTCCATGAGTTGACCAGAGAAGTCGGTCCCGATGTTTCGCTTTCCGTCGGCGATGGAACGGTATTCTTGAGCGGCACCGTGAAAGATTCGATTGCCGCCGATCGAGCTAGCGCCATAGCCGCCACCCTGGGTAAAGTCGTTAACCTGCTCCGAGTGACGGTTCCGCCCGGTGACCCGCAGATCTTGCTGAAGGTTCGCTTTGCGGATGTAGATCGTACGGCGGCTCTGCAGTTAGGCTTCAATCTCTACACCATGGATCCGTACAAGGGGCTCGGCACCTCGACCACCGGGCAATTCGGAACGGTTCCCATCTGGAATTACTCTCAACAGGGCAGCCAGCACTCCGTCGCATTCACGCTCTCGAATCTGTTGAACCTCTCCTATTTCAACCCCGAAATCGACATGGGAGCCATTCTCCAGGATTTGCAAGCCAGGAATGTCTTACAGATTCTTGCTGAGCCCAATCTGTTGACTCTAAGCGGCCATCCCGCCAGCTTTCTGGCTGGAGGCGAGTTCCCGTTTCCTACCCTCCAGGGCGGAGCGGCCGGCGTCGGTCAAATTACGATTCAGTTCAAGGAGTTCGGAATTCGACTGAACTTCTTGCCCACGGTGACCCCGCGTGGCACCATTCACCTGGTAGTCACGCCTGAGGTGAGCTCGCTCGATTACTCGAACGGCTTAACGGTCAGTGGATACACCATTCCCGGCCTATCGACCAGGCGGGTTCAGACCGAAGTGGAGCTCGAGAACGGCCAGAGTTTCGTGATTGCCGGCTTGCTGGATAACCAGGTGACCGAACAGCTCAATAAGGTCCCGGGAATCGGCGATATTCCCATACTCGGCAAGCTCTTCCAATCGAAATCCGTGAACAAGACCAACAGCGAACTACTGGTCACTGTCACGCCTGAGCTCGTCGGCCCTGTTCCGGCCGGTGTCAAACCCCCGGATATTAAGTTCCCGAAGCCGTTTTTCGAGGGCTCAGCGAAGACCCCGCCCCAGACGCCCGGACCGGCAATTACTGGACCGATAGCGCCTTTGCCGAAGAGCAGCACCATTCCTATAGAGGAGATGAAAAACCCGACCGGATCGCCCTCCTTACCCGCGAATCCGGGTGTCGCACCACTGCTCGGGATCCAGCCTATCTTGACCATACAGCCGATTCAGCAACCGGCGTCCGCGCCCGGCACTCAGCCCAGTAATCCGCCTCCGAACAATTGATTCGTTTGCCATGAGCGCCATTAAACTGCTACTCCACATCAAAGAAGAAAACCTCTGCCGCGAGGTTGTCCGGACGCTCAAGGAATCGAGCAGTCCGATGTCCTTCGACCAGCACGATTCAGATTGGAACTCGCTTCTCGAGCGGCTTTCCAAAACGCATCCCGAAGTTCTGCTTCTCGATCTTTCCGCGGTTCCGGGAGAACTCAACATCGCGATGCGCCAGCTCCGCTACTACTCGCCCGGAGTCAAGGTCATAGCCCTCCACTCGAGCGCCGATCCGAAGACCATTCTGTCGGCCATGCGCGCTGGTGTAAACGAGTTTCTACATCCGCCGTTCGAGGACAACTTACAACCCGCCATTCAACGAATCGTCAGCGCCGCGGCTTCCGAGGGCGTGCCGGCCATGCGCGGAAAGTTGATCGGCTTTCTGTCCGCGAAAGGCGGCTGCGGAGCCACCACGCTCGCCTGCCACGTCGCTTGCGAATTGCAGAATCTTACCAAGAAGAACGTTCTTCTAGCCGATCTCGACCTGACTTCCGGCCTGGTCGGCTTCCTCATGAAGACGCCCAGTTCATATTCCATCCTCGACGCCATCAAGAATTTATCGCGCCTCGACGAGAGTTTATGGCGGGCGCTCATTGTGCAGCACCGTCCGAATCTCTCCGTTATTCCTGCACCCGCCTCTTATTCGCGATGGGATCACCCGGATGAGAACCAGTTGCGCCAGGTGTTGCAATTCATGCGCACGCAGCACGATTGGATCGTACTCGATTTGGGCCGCAGCCTCAATTCCATGGCCACGGCGGTGCTCGATGAAATCGATCAATTGTTTCTGGTGTCGACGCTTGAGGTCGTCGCGCTGCACGGCTTGAAATCCATCGTCCACGGCTTATTCGAACAGGGCGAAAAACTGCAACTGGTTTTGAATCGCACCCCGAAGATGATGGACATCAGCACACAGGAGCTGGAAAAAATTCTCGGCCGGTCGCTCTACGCCGCCTTGCCAAACGACTACATGGGCCTGTATCAATCGTATTCGAGCGGGAACCTGCTCGATTCGAATAATCGGCTGGCGCAGCATTTTGCAATGCTGGCCACGAAAATCGCCGGCATCCCGCCCGTAAAAAACAAGAAGAAGTTCGCCCTATTCGGATGAGAAAGGCTTATGGTCCCGACCGATACACTGCGAAATGACACCCGGACCGAGCCGGCGCGATCCGCCTCGGCCCTGCGCGACGCTTCCACCATTCAACACCAGGAACTGAAGTTCGCGATCCACCGAAAGCTGCTCGACCGTATCAATCTCGAAGCGGTTTATGCCATGCCCGGCGAGCGCGTCCGGCAGGAGATCCGCCCCTCGGTCGCCAAACTGGTGAACGAAGAGAAGACGCCGCTCAGTTTGACGGAGAAGGACAAGCTCATCGAAGAGGTTCTCGATGAAGTGTTCGGGCTGGGTCCTCTCGAGCCGCTGCTGCGCGACCGGACGGTCTCCGATATCCTGGTCACCACTCCGCGGCTGATTTACGTGGAGCGCGGAGGCAAGCTCGAGCGCACCACCATCGAATTCAAAGACGATGCGCATTTGATGCGAATCATCGAGCGGGTCGTTTCTCGCGTGGGACGGCGTATCGACGAATCGTCGCCCATGGTGGACGCCCGGCTACCCGATGGGTCGCGCGTCAATGCGGTGATTCCGCCGCTGGCGGTCGATGGACCGCTGCTGTCCATCCGCCGATTCGGAGCTGATCCGCTGCAACCCGCTGACTTGCTCCGCAATCTATCGCTGACCGAAGGAATGCTCGAGCTCGTAAAGGGCTGCGTGAAGGCGCGGCTGAACATCATCATTTCCGGCGGAACGGGCGCCGGCAAAACGACGTTTCTTAACATGCTCTCCGGATTTATCCCGCCGAGCGAGCGGATTGTCACCATCGAAGACGCCGCCGAGCTGCAGCTCCGGCAAACGCACGTGGCGCGGCTCGAAACCAGGCCGGCGAATATCGAGGGCAAGGGCGCCGTGGTGCAGCGGCACTTGCTCATCAATGCGCTCCGCATGCGGCCGGACCGCATCATCGTTGGTGAGGTTCGCGGCGAAGAAGCCCTCGACATGTTACAGGCCATGAACACCGGCCACGACGGTTCGCTCACCACCATCCACGCCAACAGCCCACGCGATGCGATCAGCCGCCTGGAAGTGATGATCGGAATGGCCAGCTCAAATCTGAACGTGCGCTCCATTCGCCAGCAGGTTGCTTCCGCCGTCGATCTCTTCATTCAGATCTCGCGCTTGGCGGATGGAACCAGAAAAGTGACATATATCACCGAATGCGTGGGCATGGAGGGCGATTTGGTCACTACCCAGGATGTCTTCATTTTCGAGCGCACCGGCGTGACCAGCGACGGGCGCGTCACTGGGCGCTTTCGTCCCACCGGAGTTCGCCCTAAGTTCAGCGAGCGCCTGAAGGCGGCCGGCATCGAATTTCCTCCTCACCTGTTCCAAAACGTCGTTGAAGTGCGGTAGCGCGCATGCTTCTGGCCACTGTACTCTTTTTCGTCGTTTTTTTGACCGTGATCGGGTGCGTGGGCCTGGGCTTCTCCTATTTCAAATCCAAGCAGAGACAGCATATTCGTTCCATGCTGCGCAACGCCGAGGCGAGCACGCCGGTAGAGCAGCGAACCGTGCAACTGCTCCGTCCGGCAGATGTCGAGGACATGATCACCAAGTTCGTCCGGCGCTTCAAAGTAGCCGAACGGCTGGAACTCACTCTCGAGCAAGCCGGCAAGAATTGGAGCGTCAGCAAACTGGTGACGGTGTCCTCTGTTCTGGGCCTGATCGGCTTTCTGCTGGGATGGCGATTCCGGATTCTTGGCTACCCGGAATTAAGCGGATTGGCGTTTGCCGCGCTTGGTCTGTCGCTGCCGCTGCTGTTGATTCTGCGCAAGCGGGCGAAAAACATCGGCGCGTTCGAAGAGCAGTTCCCGGAAGCACTCGATTTCCTCTCGCGGTCCATGCGCGCCGGCCACGGCTTCACGATCGCGCTCGAAATGCTGGGCGCCGATTCGCCCGATCCTCTGGGCACCGCCTTCAGGAGGGTCTCAAACGAATTGCAGCTTGGCTCTTCGCTCGAGGTGGCGCTCGGCAAACTGGTCACTCTGGTACCGCTCGTGGACGTGCGCTTCTTCGTTTCCTCTGTACTCCTGCAGCAGGAGACGGGCGGCAACCTGGGTGAAATTCTGAGCAAGCTTTCGCACGTCATCCGGGAGCGCTTTCGGCTCAAAGGACAGGTCAAGGCCGCCAGCGCGCACGGGCGCATCACCGGTATCGTCTTGGTCTTGATGCCGGTCGCCGTCACCGGGTTCATGATGGTCAGTTCGCCATCATACCTGCGTGGGTTGGCGGCCGATCCAACCGGACAGAAGTTGATCTACGGGGCCATCATCGGCCAGATCATCGGCTATTTCGTCATCCGCAAAATCGTGAATATCAAGGTCTGACCATGGGCATCTTGCTTTGTGTGGTTCTGTTCTTTCTCGTTGCCGCGACCGTCTCCGTCTTCGGATACCTTCAATACGTCAAGCCGGCTCGGCTGCTCGATCAACTGACCACAACCACCTCCGACGCCATTCCTGTGCCCTTAACGCTGGCGGAGCGGAAGCCGAAAAGCAACTTATCGTTTTCGGCGCTCTTTCAGCCGGTCGGCAATTTGCTCCCCGTTTCCTCGCAAGATGCCACGAACATCAAACGCGAGCTGACCGCCGCCGGCATTCGCTCGAGTTCGGCTGTGACGGCGTTGTACGGAAGCAAGATGGTGCTCGCCGTGGTGTTTCTGCTGGTGGCCATCGTCTTCCGTGACCATATGCCGTCCCCGGTGCTGCGTATTCTTGGGCCGTTCGGATGCGCTGGACTGGGATATACGCTGCCGAGTTTCGTGCTCGGGCGAATGGTCAAACGCAGGCGCGAACAGATACGATTCTCGTTGCCGGACGTCTTGGATCTCTTAGTAGTGTGCAGCGAGGCCGGTTGCGGGCTCGATCAATCGATCGTCAACGTCAGCCGGGAGCTCAAGACCGTCCATCCTCCGGTTGCCGAGGAGCTGTCGCTGGTGAACATGGAAATTATGGCTGGGAAGAGCCGCTCGGACGCCCTGCGGAATTTCGGGCGCCGAACCGGCGAAGACGAAGTCAAAAAGCTGGTGGCGATCCTGGTGCAGACGGACCGTTTCGGCACCAGCGTGTCGGAGGCGCTGCGCACCCAATCCGATTTCTTGCGCATCCGGCGCCGGCAGGAAGCCGAAGAACGGGCGGGCAAGGTGGGCGTCAAACTGGTATTTCCCATCTTTTTCTTCTGCCTTCCTTCTTTATTGGTCGTGACAGCCGGCCCCGGGATGCTCCAGTTGTTCCACAATCTTTTCCCCGCCATGAACGGTATGGGCTAGCGAGCGGGGCTAAAGATAAGCGTGGGAGGGTCGATAGGGTTTATGAGGGTTATTGCGAAGAAAGTGGCGATGCACCCACTTTTCTTCAAGAGACCGAGCAAGATCTTGGCGAGGCCAGAAAATCTGAAAAGGAGAGAACTATGAACGACGTACTGGTGCAGAGCGCGCTCTGGATAACGGCAGCAGCGACCTTGGTACTGTATTTGAAACGGCGCCGTAAGCGCAAGATGCTTCCCTAACCAGCGGACGGCAATGACGGCGGAAGCCGGCCTACTTCAGCAGCAGCTCCTTAGCGCGCAAAATCCCGACGGCGGCTGGGCCTACCAGCGAGGTACCTCTTGGACTGAACCCTCTGCGTTGGCCTTGCTGGCGCTTGCCGCCCAGGGGAATTCGGGACAGGCTTACGAACGCGGTCGCGGCTGGCTGCTCAAAACGCAAAAACCCGACGGCGGTTGGGCGCCGAACCCGAGCATCGACACGAGCACATCGGTCAGCAGCGTTGCCGTTCTGGCGCTGGCTCACGCAGATTTCAAAACGCCTGAGCTCATCCGCGGTGTACGGTGGATTCTCGGCCAAGAAAATGGCGACACGCCCGCCCTGGAGCGTATCGCGCTACGATTCTTAGGAGCCTCACCGCCCAAAGCGCCTGGTGGCTCCCCCTGGTTTCCCGGCACCGCCGCCTGGGTAGCACCGACCTCCATGTCGATACTCGCACTCGCGGCCGCCGCGTCCATCGGCTTGCCTGCTGCGGCGGATTACGAACGGCTCCGCTCTGCTGTCCAGCGCGCCCAACAATATCTACTGTCCCGTACCTGTCGAGATGGCGGCTGGAATCATGGTGGCTCGTCGTTCCGCAGTGAGGATGCCGAATCTTATCCGGAAATGACCGGTTTGGCCCTCCTCGCTCTGCAAAATGTTTCCCCAGCGAAGCTGCAAAATCCCCTCCGGCGCGCCGAGGCTTTCCTTTCCTGTCCCCAGCCTGTAGAAGCCCTGTCCTGGCTGCAGTTGGCCCTCTTACGGCATGGCCGGAGCGTGCCAGTTACGACTACGCGTGTCGTGTGCCGTAACAATCGCGATGTTTGTCTGCGGCTGCTGGCCTTGGCTTCGCCTGACAACAATACCTTCGCAGCAGCCTTCGCGAGCTGACCCATGAACCGGCGCTACTTCTTTCTCGGCTGCCTCGCTTTCGCTACCGGCTGCTCGCGTGTTGCGCAACAAGCCAAACATCGCGTTTCCATCGTACGGGCCAAATCCTACTCCGTGGATTTAGTCAGTATCATGCGCCGCGTGTTGCTCGATCACCAGATCGCGCTCGCCGGCAAGAGCGTCGTCCTGAAGCCGAACCTGGTCGAATTCAGTACGCATGCTCCGGCCAATACCCATCCCGTGTTCGTTGAAGCGGCTGCGGAGGCGTTCCGCTCGCTCGGGGCTCGCGAAGTCCGCATTGCGGAAGGTCCGGGACACCGTCGCGCGACCTTAGACATGGCCTTCGATGCCGGTTTTTTTTCGGCGATTCCCAACTTCGAAAGGAGCTTCACCGATCTAAACCTGGACGAGGTGACGCGGGTTCGCCTCCCCGATCCGTTTTCATCGCTGTCTCACTTATATCTGCCCAATACGGTCCTGAAATGCGACCTGCTCGTCTCCCTGCCGAAAATGAAAACGCACCATTGGGCGGGAGCCACCTTGAGCATGAAAAATCTTTTCGGGCTCGTGCCGGGCGCCGTATACGGCTGGCCCAAAAACATCCTGCACTGGAGCGGCATCGACGAGTGCATTGCCGATCTCCATGGCCTGTTTCCCCGGCAATTCTGTCTCGTGGATGGGATTGAAGGCATGGAGGGCAATGGCCCGATCCTCGGCAAGCGCAATGCGCCGGGCTTGATCGTTGCGGGATCGCACCCTCCGAGTGTCGACGCCACTTGCTGCCGCGTTATGGAGATCGATCCGGATCGAATCGGCTACTTGCAGCTAGCCGCGCGCCGCTCGGGATGGAACTCTGCTTCTGTGGAACAGATTGGCGAGTCGCTCAGCGAGGTGAGAACTCCGTTCGCCCTAATCCCCGCTTTCGAGCGTCTGCGCCTGCGGGACCACGTCTAGATGAACATTTCTTCGTCCGCAGTAGCATGGTCTACTGTGGGACGGCCGCCGCGACCCAAATATGTGAAGAACGTCCGGAAACCCGCGAGCACCCCGTGCACCTCTCGGATCGGCCGCAGCACGCCCGACTGCACCGTAGTGACGGTCTCCTGCACCCGGGCCATGCTGTCATCCAAAATCATTTCCGCGCGTTCCATCTGAACTTTGGCGCGCGTCGTTGCATCGGTCAACAGCTCGTCAATTTTCGAGACCTGCTGTTTGGTAGTGTCCAGGATAGCGGTACTAAGGGAGCCAATTTTCTCCACGTGCTTCTCCACACGTTCTGCTGTTCGTCGCGTCGTACCGACGATGCCTTGGATCTGCGGCACCATCGGCATAATCGCCTGTTGAAGCTTCCGAGCGACTAAAAAGAGCCCGACAAGCATTGACGCCTGAATCAACATCGCTATCGCGGACAGTGCGACAAAAATGATGAGAAGAATGAGAAGCGTATTTTGGTCCATGCAAACGCTATCCTGAACTGCTCAGAGCTCCCCTCAGCCGGCGTTGCCGCCGCTCGCCGCCGGACTACCGGCCGCGGCAGATTTCACGTCGCCGACAGCATCTCGATACGCTTGCTTGGCAGCCTCGGCAGCCGCACCCAACGTGTCTTTCTGGCGGGACACGGTTTGACGGCCCTTCTCATAGAGATCCGCCGCCGTTCCCTTGATATCATCCGCACGCTGCCGGACATAGTCCGTGCCTTCCTGCGCGCGCGATTTCAGGTAATCCGCGCCTTCACCAGCTTTTTCGGCGAGCAATTGACGAGTCTCTTCACCTGCCCTCGGGGCCCAGAGAATACCGGCCGCAACGCCGATCCCGAGTCCCAGCAAAAAGTAGCCGAAGCCGCTTCTTTCCTCCATAATCTCCTTATCCTCCTTTAAATTGCAGGCCTTTCACCCGCAGTTTACATCTTGTAGAGCATGGTACAGTATCAAACGTTTCAGTAAGATGGCAGCGCGCGCCAAACCGAAAAAGCTTGACGAAGATGGCTTGTGGAGCTACGCTCTCCGGGCTCTCGGCCAGCGCGCGCATTCCGCTAACGAGCTGAAACAGAAACTCGCACAGCGCGCCCAATCGCCCAACGTTCTTAGTGCGACACTCGCGAAATTACGTGAATATGGCTTTACGGATGACGCCAAATTCTCGGAAGCATTCGCAGCCAGGCGCCTGCAAAACGAAGGGTTTGGCCGATATCGCGTGTTGCGCGATCTGCGATCCAGGCGAGTCGCGCCCGCGCTCGCCGAACAGGCGGTCGAAAAAGCGTTTTCTGGAACCGACGAACAGGATCTGATCCAGCAATTCCTCGCACGCAAGTATCGCGGCAAGGATCTCACCAGCTTTTTGTCCGAGGAAAAAAATCTTGCCTCGGCCTATCGGCGTTTGCGAACCGCCGGTTTCAGCCGCGGCCGAGTGCTTTCAGTGTTGAAGCGGTACACAAGGAAAGCGGAGGATTGGAGCGAGTTAGAGGCGGAAGAGTAGCCTAATCTAAAGGAGAAAATATGAAAGGGTTCAAGCAGTTCATGCTGCGTGGCAACGTGTTGGATCTTGCCGTTGCCGTGGTCATGGGCGCCGCCTTCGGCGCTGTTGTAACTGCGTTGGTAAAGGATCTCATCACGCCGTTGATTGCGGCCATCGTGGGTCAACCGGAGTTTTCGCAAATCGTATTTACCGTTAACAACAGCAAGTTTCCGATCGGAGATTTCATCAATGCTCTGGTTTCGTTTCTCCTAATCAGTGCGGCGGTCTACTATCTCATAGTCCTTCCGGTCAACAAGCTCATTGCGCGCATGAGGCGTGGCGAAGCCCCTCCCGACCCAACCACCAAGAAATGTCCCGAATGCCTCAGCGAAGTGCCGATCGCCGCCCGTCGATGCGCGTTCTGTACTTCGCCGCTCGAATCGAACAAGCTTGGCGCATAGGAATCCGTATGGACAAATCTCGCCCTGCGCGTGCTGCCGCCGTCTTGGCGCTGTTTGCGATTGGCACAGCCGCTCTGGCACAACACCGCTTGCATAATCAGGCCGAGGATCAGACCCAGTCCCATCCTTGGATGAACACCAGCCTTTCGGCCGACGAGCGCGCCGGTCTCGTGCTGAAGGAAATGACGCTCGACGAGAAGATCTCTCTGCTTCATGGCAATGGCATGCCGGGCTGGGGCCCGCCGAGGCCAAACGCGTATCTAGGGAATGGCGGCGCGGGATTCGTGCTCGGTATTCCCCGGCTCGGCCTCCCTTTCATCCAAATGAGCGATGCCGCCTATGGGGTGCGCAGCAGCGGTGAAAACGGGCGCTATTCAACGGCGCTGCCATCGAACATTGCCGCAGCCGCCAGTTGGGACCCGGAGGCGGCCTGCGAATATGGTGCGCTCATTGGGCGTGAGCTGCGCGCGCAGGGCTATAACATGACGCTCGGCGGCGGTGTGAACGTGACGCGCGAGCCGCGCAATGGCCGGACGTTCGAATACCAGGGGGAGGACCCGATACTCGCGGGAATCCTGGTGGGCAATCGCATCAAATGCGAGCAGGGCCAGCACGTCATTGGCGACATCAAACATTACGCCGTGAACGATCAGGAAAGCGGCCGCAATGAAGTAGACTCCATCATTGGTAAACGGGCCATGCGCGAGAGCGATCTGCTGGCGTTCGAGATCGGCATCGAAGTTGGCGATCCCGCCGCGGTGATGTGTTCCTACAACGCCGTGAACGGAGACTTCGCATGCGAGAACAAGTACCTGCTCACAGATGTACTCAAGCGCGACTGGCGATTCAAAGGCTTTGTGGTGTCGGACTGGGGTGGGACACACAGCACCGTGAAGGCTTCATCTGCCGGACTAGACAACGAAGAGCCTGAAGACAATTTCTTTGGCGCAAAGCTCAAGGAAGCCGTCCAAGCGGGCAAAGTCTCCATGCCTGAGCTGAACGATCACGTGCGCCGCGTTCTGCGTTCCGAGTTTGCGAGCGGCATCGTCGATTACCCGGTACAGAAAAGTGTTGTGGATGTGGAAGGCGGATTCGAGACGTCGCGCCGTATCGCTGAGCAGAGTATCGTGTTGCTCAAGAACGAAAGCAGCATCCTGCCGCTCGATCGCGAAAAGCTGCACTCGATTGCGGTCATCGGGCCGCATGCCGATATGGGAATGATTTCAGGCGGCGGGTCGGCTCAGGTGGATCCGCCCGGACGTCCGCCCACAAAATGGCAGGAGCACGTCTGGTTTCCAACTTCGCCTTTAAAGGCCGTGAGCGCCAGGGCTGCAGGCGCGCACGTGCAGTTCGACTCAGGCGCAAACCCGGCTGCTGCCGCTGCGCTTGCCAAGCAGTCGGACGTGGCGATCGTTTTTGTTTATCAATGGACCAGCGAAGGAATGGATTTACCCAATCTTTCTCTGCCGGACCATCAGGATACGTTGATCGAGCAAGTTGCCGCTGCGAATCCGCACACCATCGTCGTGCTCGAGACGGGCACCGCGGTGACCATGCCGTGGATCGATAAGGTCAGTGGCATTTTGGAGGCTTGGTATGCGGGAAACAAAGGTGCCGATGCGGTGGCTAATATTTTGTTCGGCGCTGTGAACCCCAGTGCGAAGTTACCGATGACGTTCCCTCGCAGTGAAGCCGATCTGCCGCATCCGCATCTGGTGACGCCGCCGCCGGGAGCGCAGGGTAAAGCTGCTGTCATGAGGACGGGAGAGGCGAAACCTACCTTCAGCGTGCATTATGACGAAGGACTGAAGGTCGGCTATAAGTGGTATGACGCCGAGAATAAACCGGTGCTGTTCCCGTTCGGTTACGGGCTGTCTTATACCACTTACAATTACTCCGATCTCAAAGTAACACCGGGCAAGCAGACAACGGCAGCCTTCGTAGTGAAGAATACCGGCAACTGCGCTGGGGCGGAGATTGCCGAGGTTTACGCTGCGCTGCCGCCCGATGCGGGCGAGCCTCCAAAGCGGTTAGTTGGATGGAGCAAAGTGCATTTAAATCCTGGCGAGAGCAGGGAAGTGACCGTCGCCATCGACCCGAAGTACCTGTCGATTTACGATGAAACACAAGACGGATGGAAGCGGCTGCCGGGCAATTATAAGTTTCTGGTCGGCGGCTCGTCGCGCGACTTGCCCCTGCAGCAAGAGGTCAGCTTTCAGTAGCTTTACGCTTATCCCGGCAATTGCGGCGCGAGCTCTTGCACCTGCGGCGTATCGGCCCCCAGCCAATCGGGATGCCGCGCTGTCGTATCGAAGTGCGACGTCGTCTTGAATAACTCAAATCGCCCGTCCATCGCGGCCTGCTGCGTCTTCGCCAGCAATGACGCAATCTGCTGCTCGTCCATTACCCGGAACGTCTTCGCCGCCTGAAACGCCTGATCGAGCACCTCGGGCTTGTCAATGCCTGTGATCACAACCGAAGTCGGGAGGTTCAGGGCGTAATGCAGGCACTCAATCGGCTGCACGGTGTTGCTCTTGAGAGCGATTCCGTCCCCGCCGCAAAATGGCTTCATGCCGAGCACCCCAATCTCCTGCTCAACCAGCTTCGGCACCACGAGCTGCGCAAAGCTGCGAAAGTGCGCGTCCATGACGTTCAGCGGCATCTGCACGGTATCGAAACGGAAGCCGTGCTTGGCTGCCACTTCGAGCATGTACAGGTGCACGTGCGGATCTTTATGGCCGGTGAAACCGATGAACCTTACTTTGCCTGCCTTTTGTGCCGCGACTACTGCCTCCATTCCGCCACCCTCCGCGAAGATGCGGTCCGGGTCGTCGAAGCGCAGCACCTCATGGTGCTGCAGTAAATCGATATGATCCGTCTTGAGGCGTTGCAGCGACGTTTCAATCTGTCGCGCCGCCACGTCCTTTGTTCGCCCGTCAATCTTGGTCATCACGAACACTTTGTTGCGGTATCCGCCTTGCGCCAGCGCCTCGCCCACCAGCCGCTCGCTACGGCCCTCGTTGTAATCCCACGAGTTGTCCAAGAAGGTGATGCCCCGGTCAATGGCCTGGTGAATGAGACGGATGCTTTCGTCATCCTTCAGTGAAGCTTTGCCGATATGCGATCCGCCCAGTCCAATCGCCGAAACCGTCTCACCGGTGCGCCCGAGTTTGCGGTAAAGCATCTCACCGCGAAGCTCGCCTGGTGCGGCGGCGCGAGGCAAGCGCGCTGCATCGGCGCCGCTGTTGGCGGATAGTGCCGGCGTAGCGCTTTGTTGTGAAAAGGCGGTCGAGGTCGCGAGCCCCGCAGCCACGACGTTCTGGAAGAATTTACGGCGTTCCATAGGTTTGAGAATTTGATGGTTCGATGCAATCACAGCACCGGAAACTACCTCGGTATTTCTACAGTTCCTCTAGCTGGCCGATCTTCCCGCGCTCGCGATTCCTGTGAGATACTCGAACCACGCACAGATTGGGGAGGTTCCATGCGTCATAAATGGACCAACCGTAGCTTTCTCATCGCCTTGGCAGTTGCATCCCTAGGCATATCCGCTTCGCCTGTTTCCGCTCAGAAGGCGCCCAGTGGCGGGGGCGGTATGGGCTCAACCGGCGGCGGCGTCGGTTCTACGACCCGCGGAACGCTCGGCACCGGATCCTATCCGGATAACGGAAACACCGGTATCGGCGGAATTGGAACCAACCCGCGCTCCATTTTCCTGTCCGGCAAAGTGATCATGGACGATGGCACGCAGCCGAATTCGGATATAAGAATTGAGCGCGTCTGCGGTGGAATTCCGCGGCTTGAGGCTCACACCGATAGCAAGGGACGATTTTCCTTTCAGGTGGGGCAGAGCTTGAGTGTGGATACAGACGCCTCCGACCCTTCGGCCGGCGTTCAGCCGAATCGCCAGTGGTCGTCTTCCCCTGCGAACGGCGTCAATTCGAACAACCGCCTGGACCCGCTCTGGAACTGCGAGCTGCGGGCCTCTTATCCAGGCTATCGATCCGATCTCGTAGAACTGTCGTCGCGCCGCTCGCTCGATGACCCGGACCTGGGCACCATCGTTTTGCACCGCTTGGCGAACGTGCAAGGATCGACCATCAGCGTCACCACTGCGCTCGCGCCCAAACATGCCCAGAAAGATTACGATAAGGGTGTTCAGCTTGCACAGAAGGGCGACTTGCTGAATGCCGAAAAACGTCTGGCGGCGGCAACCGTAGCATATCCTAAATATGCAATCGCTTGGTTTGCGCTGGGCCACGTTCAACAGTTGCAAGGCAAAGACGTGGAAGCCGGCAAAGCATTTCAAGCGGCTATAGCGGCCGACAACAGATACGTGAGCCCGTATGATGCGCTCGCCGCGCTCGCCATTAAACAATCGAAGTGGCAGGATGCGGCAGATTACAGCAAACAGGCGATTGATCTCAATCCGGTGGAGTTTCCAAACGCCTTCTGGTGCAATGCGCTGGCGAACTATCGTCTGCAAAAGCCGGATGCGGCGGAAAAGAGCGCCCGAAGCTTGCTGAAACTCGACACGGCGCACAAATATCCGGAGGCGGAAAATTTACTCGCGCACCTGCTTGCGGAGAAAGGTAGCTATTCGGAGGCCGCCGAGCACTTGCGCGCCTACCTTGCGCTCGTGCCGAACACGAAAGATGCAGCTACGCTGCGGGCAGATCTGGCCAAACTGGAGCAAGCCAGCACGCAAGCCAAGCAGTAGGCGGGTGCACTCACGTCAGTTGATCTACGCGTTACTCTGAAGGTGAATGGAGTTACCTGAACCTGCTCCTGACCCTGCGCGACAGAGGTTGGCGGCGCTCCGGGAGACGTTGTTGACGTTGCACAAGGCCCTGCTCGACTCCGAACGCACCTCCTATGAAATAACGCACGGCCCGATCGCCTCGCCGGCTGCATTTCTCCAGTTGCTCATCAACGACAACTGGTTTGCCTGGCTGCGCCCGGTGACCACGCTCATCGTTCAAGTCGACGAAACGTTGGCGGCGAAGAAGCCACCCGCCACGTCGCGCGATTTCGAGCGCCTCATTGAAGACATGCGCGCCCTGCTGACGCCTTCCAGAGACGTCGACGGCTTTTGGAAGCGCTACTCAGCCACGGTTCAACGCGACCCGGGCGTTGCAGTGCTGCACGAAAAAATCGAGAAGGAGTTGGCCTCGAACGGCGCGGCTTAGCCCCGCATTCAGCGGTAAGCCGGAACGCCAGTCACCTTTTCGCCGATCACGAGTGTGTGAATGTGCTCGGTCCCCTCATAGGTCTTAACGGTTTCGAGATTGCACATGTGGCGCATGATCGGGTATTCATCCATGATGCCGTTCGCGCCCAGCAAGTCTCGGCTCAGCCGCGCGCACTCGAGCGCAATCGCGACGTTGTTGCGCTTCAGCATTGAGATGTGAGCGGCCTCTACTTTGCCCGCGTCCTTCAGCTTCGCCACCTGCAAAGCCAATAGTTGCGCCTTAGTTATCTCCGTGATCATCCATGCCAGTTTTTCTTGCACCAATTGATGGCTTGCGAGTGGCCGGTCATCGAACTGTTTGCGCGCCAGTGTATAGCTGCGTGCCGTTTCGTAGCAGTCCATGGCGGCGCCCAGCACGCCCCAGCCGATGCCGAAACGGGCTTGGGAGAGACAGCTCAGAGCGGCCTTCAGGCCCTTGGCGCAGGGCAATTGGTTTTCGCGGGGAATGGTGCAATCTGCGAAATGCAAGCTGGAGGTGACGGAAGCGCGCATGGAGAGCTTGCCATGGATATCGCTGGCCGAATACCCCGGCGTCCCCTTTTCAACCAGAAAGCCGCGGATGCCTTCCTCGGTGCGCGCCCACACCACGGCCACGTCCGCAATGGAGCCGCTTGTAATCCAGGTCTTCTCGCCATTGAGCACCCACGTGTCGTCACGCTGCTCAGCTCGCGTACGCATGCCGGATGGATTCGAGCCGAAGCCCGGTTCGGTGAGACCGAAACATCCGATCGCCTCGCCCGATTGCAGTTTCGGAAGCCAGCGCTGCTTCTGCTCCTCGGAACCGAAAGTGTAGATCGGATACATCACCAGCGCGCCTTGAACGCTCACAAAGCTGCGCAGGCCCGAATCGCCGCGCTCAATCTCCTGCATGATCAGGCCGTATTCCACATTGTTCATGCCCGCGCAGCCGTAGCCTTCCAGGTTCGCGCCGAAGAAGCCCAGCTCGGCCATTTCAGGAATCAGTTCTTTGGGAAACGTGGCGTTGTTGAAGGCTTCACGCACGAGCGGCAGCACCCGGTCATCGACGAACTGGCGCGCAGTTTGCCGCACCATCAACTCCTGTTCGCTCAAAAGCGAATCGAATTGGATGTAATCGACGCCGGGGAAACGGGGCATAACGGCTTCATTGTAGCGGGATGCCCTACCGTTCGCGGTTGTCAAGAAACCTTCCTGCGTTACCCTGAAATTGTCAGCGCCTCTTGTCAGATGCCCGCACTACAACTGACGAAGGCGCTCTTTTCTCGCTGAACGCGAGTAACTTCAAAATGGCTACACCCGTCCTCGCTGCTGACGAGATCCGCCCTGCGCGCTTTTGGGCTTCCACCAATGGCAAGAAGGCCGTCATGGCGATCACCGGCGCCATTCTCTTGCTCTTCGTCATCGCCCACATGATAGGCAATCTGCAGATCTTCGAAGGCCCCGAAAAGCTCAACGACTACGGCCACTTCTTGCATAGCGTCCCGGAAATTCTGTGGGCCGTGCGCAGCGTGCTCATCGTCTCCGTCGCGCTACACATCTGGGCTTCGGTCGAGCTCGCCGTGCGCAAAACACAAGCCCGGCCCATCGGCTATGCTCAGCGCGATAATGTCGCCTCCAGCTATGCTTCGCGCACGATGTATTGGAGCGGGCCCATCCTGCTCGCCTTCGTCATCTATCACCTGCTGCATCTCACGGCAGGCGCCATCCACCCCGGCGGCGAATTCGTTCCCGCAGACGTGTATCACAACGTCGTCACGGGCTTTCAGGTCTGGTACGTCTCGGCATGGTATGTCTTCTCCATGGTGCTATTGGGATTTCACATCCGCCACGGCGCCTGGAGCATGTTCCAATCGGTCGGCATTAATCATCCCCGCCACACTCCCATCTTGAAGAATGCCGCGCTGGTTCTGGCCATCCTCATCGTGGCCGGGTATATTTCGATTCCTGTGACCGTCATGTTGGGGATAGTCAAGTGATGCAACTGAACGCGCGCATTCCGTCGGGGCCTATCGAGCAATTGTGGGACGAGACGCGTTTCACCATGAAGCTGGTCAATCCGGCCAATAAGCGCAGGCATTCGCTCATCGTGGTCGGCTCCGGTCTCGCCGGCGGATCGGCCGCCGCTTCGCTCGGTGAACTCGGCTACAACGTGAAGTGTTTCTGTTTCCAGGATTCGCCGCGCCGCGCGCACTCCATCGCCGCGCAGGGCGGTATCAACGCCGCAAAGAATTATCAGAATGACGGCGACAGCGTATATCGCCTCTTCTATGACACGGTCAAAGGTGGCGACTTCCGAGCGCGCGAAGCGAACGTCTATCGGCTCGCGCAGATCAGCGTCCACATCATCGATCAATGCGTCGCTCAAGGCGTGCCCTTTGCGCGCGAATACGGCGGCACGCTGACCAATCGCTCTTTCGGCGGCGCACAGGTATCGCGCACTTTCTATGCGCGCGGCCAAACCGGCCAACAGCTTCTGCTCGGCGCCTATCAGGCTCTCGAGCGCCAGGTGCAAGCCGGCACGGTCGCCATGTATCCGCGCACTGAAATGCTCGATCTGATCGTCATTGATGGCCACGCGCGCGGCATCGTCACGCGCAATCTGGTGACCGGCGAGGTCGATACCCATCTCGCCGATGCGGTGATTCTCGGCACCGGCGGGTACGGCAACGTCTTCTATTTATCGACCAATGCAAAAGGCTCGAACGTGACTGCGAGTTGGCGCGCGCACAAGCGAGGCGCACTCTTCGCGAATCCATGCTTCACGCAGATTCATCCCACCTGCATTCCCGTCTCCGGCGACTATCAGTCGAAGCTCACGTTGATGAGCGAATCGTTGCGCAACGACGGCCGCATCTGGGTGCCGAAGAAGAAAGGTGACAAGCGCCCGCCGAACCAAATCCCCGAAAAAGATCGCGATTATTATCTGGAGCGCCGCTATCCAAGCTTCGGCAATCTGGTTCCGCGCGACGTCGCCTCCCGCAACGCGAAGTATGTGTGCGACGAAGGTCGCGGCGTCGGAGAGACTGGCCTGGGAGTCTATCTCGATTTCGCGGACGCCATCCGCCGGCTCGGCCGCAAAGCCATCGAAGAGCGCTACGGCAATCTGTTCGACATGTACCAGCGCATCACTGGCGAAGACCCGTATGAAGTTCCGATGCGCATCTACCCGGCCATTCACTACACCATGGGCGGCCTTTGGGTGGATTACCACCTGATGAGCAGCATCCCTGGCCTGTTTGTCATCGGCGAAGCGAATTTCTCAGACCATGGCGCCAACCGGCTCGGCGCCAGCGCCTTGATGCAAGGGCTCTCGGACGGCTACTTCATCGTGCCTTACACGGTCGGCGACTATCTGGCGACCAACAAGCTCGAGAAAGTGAACGAATCGCATTCCGAAGTTCGCAACGCCGTCGCTTGCGTGCAGCAGATGACTCAAAAGCTGCTGGCCATTAACGGCAAGCGCACAGTGGATTCATTTCATCGGCAGCTCGGCAAAATCGTTTGGGATTACTGCGGCATGTCGCGCACCGCGGAAGGATTGCAAACAGCCATCGACCAGATCCGCGACCTGCGGGAAGAGTATTGGCACAACGTACGGGTACCGGGCAGCGGCGACGATTTCAATCAGAGTCTCGAAAAAGCCGGCCGCGTCGCCGATTTCTTCGAGCTTGCGGAGCTGATGTGCGTCGATGCTCTCGAACGCAACGAATCGTGCGGCGGTCATTTTCGCGAGGAGTATCAGACCCCGGACGGCGAAGCGCAGCGGGACGACGAACATTACTCATATGTCGCGGCCTGGGACTATCGCGGCTACGGCAATCGCGAGGAACTGGTAAAGGAGCCGCTCGAATTCGAGTATGTTCACCCCAGCCAGCGGAGCTATAAGTAATGCGAGTCAGGCTGAAGGTCTGGCGCCAGCAGAGCCGCGGCGCAAAAGGCAAATTCGTTACCTATCCCGTCGACAACGCCAATGCCGACATGTCGATGCTCGAATGCCTGGACGTGTTGAACGAACAACTCATCGAACGCGGCGAAGACCCCATCGCGTTCGAGCATGATTGCCGCGAAGGCATCTGCGGTTCCTGCGGTTTCATGATTAACGGCGTTGCGCATGGTCCGCTACCGGCCACTACGGTTTGTCAGTTGACCATGCGGCATTTCAAAGACGGGGAAGAGCTGGTTTTGGAACCCTGGCGCGCGCGGGCGTTTCCCATGATCAAGGATTTAGTGGTCGATAGGCGCTCCTTCGACCGCATTATCGCTTCGGGCGGCTATATCTCTGTTTCGACGGGCAGCGCGCCGGACGGGAACGCGATCCTTGTGCCCAAAGAATCCGCCGACCGCGCCATGGATGCAGCGGCCTGTATCGGCTGTGGCGCTTGCGTTGCCGCGTGCCCGAATGCTTCGGCGGCGCTGTTCACTGGCGCGAAGATCGCCCATCTCGGCATTCTGCCGCAGGGCAAGCCAGAGCAGGACATTCGCGCCCTCCGCATGGTCACCCAGATGAACGCGGAAGGTTTCGGCGGCTGTACAAATATCGGCGAATGCACCGCAGTGTGCCCCAAAGAAATTCCGCTCGAAGTCATCGCCGCCATGAACCGCGACTATCTGCGCGGCAGTTGGCGTGAGCGCGACAACTTAGTAACCACCATTCGTCCATTTACGGAATGGAGCACGGGATCAAAGCTGAAGATCGACCCCAACGCGGGCAATTGAGATTAGTCCGCGATCGTGATCGTCGGCCGCTGCTTGCTCTTCGTTGCTTCGGCCTTCTCAATCACCGTACGCGCGAGTTTCTCGAACAAAGTTACTTGCGCGTTCGATTCCTTTAGCGTTGCAATCGGCTTGCCGGAATCCCCGCCTTCGCGCGTCTTCGGATCCAGCGGAATCTCGGCTAAGAGCGGTACCTTCATCAGTTGTGCTGTTCTCGCTCCGCCGCCTTTGCCGAAGACGTAGATCTTCTCGCCGTTGTGTTCGAGATAGCTCATGTTTTCGACAATTCCGAGAACCTGTTCGCGCACCTGCTCAAACATATGCACTGCCTTGCGCGCATCTTCGAGCGAAACGTCGGAAGGCGTCGTCACCACCACGGCGCCCGTCAGCGGCGTCGTCTGAATCAGCGTCAACTGCACATCGCCCGTTCCCGGCGGCAGATCGATGATCAAATAATCGAGCTCGCCCCAGTCGACATTCCGTAGAAACTGCTGCATCACACTGTTCAGCATCGGGCCGCGCCACACCAGTGGCTTGTCGCCAGGATTGAGGAAACCCATCGACATGATCCGGACTCCATGCGCCTCGAGCGGCTGTATGCGCTGTCCAATCGCCTGCGGGCTCTCTCGAATACCCATCATCAGGGGAACGTTGGGGCCGTAGACGTCGGCATCGAGGAGTCCAACCGCGTGTCCAAGTTTCGCCAGCGTGATCGCCAGGTTCACCGCGACGGTGCTTTTGCCGACGCCGCCCTTCCCCGAACCGATCGCGATGATGTTTTGAACACCTGCGATCGGCAGTTTCGGTTGCTCGCCCGGTGCTTGAGGACCCATAACCTCAAGCTAGCATCCGGCGCGTGCGCGCCTAAACCAAACTGAGACCGGCTTGCGCCTTCAAGTCAAATCCCGCAAACTCCTGTCGCTGAAATTTGGGGAAAGCCGCGGCGGCAATCATCGCGGCATTGTCGGTCGCTAGCCCCGCGGACGGGAAATAGAATCGCAAGCCGGTCTGCTGCTCGGCTTGCTTGCGCAGGCCCGCATTGCATGCGACGCCACCCGCGACAATGACGGACTCGGCTCCAATTTGCTCCGCCGCCGCAGTCGCTCGGCGTAACAGTTCTTCGATGACCGTGTACTGGAAACTGGCCAGCAGGTCAAGCGTTGCCTGTGGCGTTACAGCCAGCCAGTCGGGCGGATTCCGCATCTGTTTTCGTCTCGCTATCTCTTCCGCCATATCGTGCTGTTCGGTCCAACGCAGCACCGCAGTCTTTAATCCGCTGAAACTGAAATCGAGCTCGTTGCCCTTCATTTTGGCCAGCGTGAACTTCACGGCGCGCGGATTGCCGTAGGGCGCTAGCTTGTCGACAATGGGGCCACCGGGATATCCAAAACCAAGCAGTTTCGCAACCTTGTCATATGCTTCGCCGGCCGCATCATCGCGCGTCTTGCCCAGCAGGCGATATTCGCCGGGCTCGCGGACTTCGAATAAGTGCGTGTGGCCGCCGCTCACGACTAGCGCCAGGGCAGGGAACTGAAGCTCCGGGTTATCCAATAGAACCGAGTGGATATGACCTTCCACATGATTCACCGCGATCAGCGGAAGACCGCGAGCGAAGCACAGCGCCTTGGCATAAGTCACGCCCACTAGCAGCGAGCCGACCAGACCCGGTCCTGCCGTCACGGCAATCGCACTCAACGTATCGACATCGGCCTGCGCTTCTTCCAGCGCTTGCCGCACCACCGGCACGATGGCGCGCAGGTGTTCGCGGGAAGCCAGCTCCGGAACGACGCCCCCGTATTTGCCGTGAACATCCAGTTGCGAGGCCACGATGCTCGACCGAATGTGCGATCCGTTCTCAACCACAGCGGCCGCGGTCTCATCGCACGAAGTCTCGATGCCTAGAATATAGGAGTGCACAGGGCGTTGGGTGCCCGTTGTGCGCGGTGTGAGGTAGGAGCGCACAGGACGTGGGTTGTCCGTTGTGCGCGGTGTGAATAGCCGGTGCAAGTCTCTGACTTCAATTATGAGCTGCCGGAAGAGCTCATCGCGCAAGAGCCGCTAGCTGAGCGGGGCGCGTCACGCATGCTGGTGGTTTCGCGCGAGAAGCATTCGTTCCATGATGACGAGTTTCGAAACTTCCACCAATACATCCGCGCGGGCGATTGCCTGGTCTTGAACAACACGCGAGTCTTCCCGGCGCGCTTGCACGGGCGCCGCAACACAGTCCAGGGCGGCGGAGTGGAAGTGCTTCTGATTCGCGCATTGGATGAAGACGAAACTGTCTGGCGCGTTTTGGTGAAACCCGGGAAGCGCGTGCGCACCGGCGATCAAATCGTCTTTGATGAACAACTGCGCGCAGAAGTGCTCTCGCAGGACGATTTCGGCGAGAGAACGTTGCGTTTTCTGGCCCATGAGCCGGTCAGCGATTTGCTCGAGCACCTCGGCGAAACGCCATTGCCGCCGTACATTCACCGGGCGCCAGGCGCAAGCGATCGGGAGCGCTATCAAGCCGTGTTTGCCGCGAAACGGGGATCGGTGGCCGCGCCCACGGCGGGACTGCACTTCACGGCCGAGATGTTGGATAAGTGCCGGGATGCCGGAGCCGAGCTCGCGTATGTAACCTTGCACGTGGGCCTCGGGACATTCGCACCTTTGCGCCACGAAAAGCTTTCAGAGATTCGCCTGCACGAGGAATATTTCGAGATCACCGAAGCGAACGCCGGGATCATGCGCCGGGCCAAGCGGCTGTTCTGCGTCGGCACCACCAGCGTACGAAGCGTAGAGACCGCCCTGTTGCGAGGCGGCTTCAAAAAGATGAGCGGTGAGACGAATCTTTTCATCCAACCCGGCTTTCACTTCCGCGGAACCGGCGCGCTGCTGACCAATTTTCATCTGCCGCAGTCGAGTTTGCTGATGCTGGTCTCCGCGTTTGCCGGATATGAACGAACGCTCGCCGCCTACCGCCATGCCGTCGAAAAGCGATACCGCTTCTTCTCCTACGGCGACTGCATGCTTATCGAATAGTCGCGAAGAATTGCTTGTAGGAGTTCAAGCCATCGGCGACATACGACTTCAGAGCGCACAGGCCGTCCTGAGCGGCGCGCGGATCGAAAAGCAACCGGCGGCCCACGCGCGCGATGTCGAGCACGTCATCCACGTTGGCCTTCCAATCGTTCGGCGCCCAATCAATGGCGTTCGAAACCACGGAGGCAACGCCTTCCGCAACGCCGTCAGCCGTGACCATGTTGAACGATTCGGTGTAGCTGGGCTGCAGCAACAGATGCATGTGCGCAACCGTCTTCCGGAACGCGGGCCAGGTCTGCCATCCGTTCAGCTTCAGGGTCACGTTGGGGAGACCCGCAAGCATTTCCTTCACAGCCGCGAGGATCGTATCGCCGCCTCCCTCGGCGCGTCCCGCCGAGAGCCAAAGCTCGAGTGGCGCACGCAAGTTGCGCGCAATCTCGAGCGCCGCACCCGCCGCGCTCATCAGGTTCTTCAAAGGCCGGGTTGCGCCGAAAACACCGATGCGCAGAGTGCCGGCGCTGAACGGCTGCCGGTAGACGGGATCGCTTTCGAGCCAATAGAGATTCGGAAGATACGCGCAGGGCGCGCCGAATGCGAAGCGAATCCATTCACAAAAACGGCGACTGTTGCCCGCCAGATGCACGTTGGCGGTAGCCATCTCGAGTTCCATCATTTCGCGCACCAGGCGTATGCCGTTTCGATCCGCCTGCAGGAAGCCGACGTTCGAGTGGCAGTTGACGGTGAAACGGATTTGCGGAAATTGGTTCGAGAGCGATTGCATCTCGAGCGCCGGAATCCAGGGAGCCGAGATGATCACGTGCGCCGCCGGTGCGGCCTTAAGGCGTGCGCGGAGATCCGATGCGCTGATAATCGGCCACACATCCGTTTGAATGGCCTCGCGGCGGAGGACTTTGGCGGTGTTGATGGCTGCTACGCCGAGGCCGATGTGGCTGATGTTGCGGTTAGCCGCAAAATTCTTGTAAGCAAGGATGACGCTCATTCCTGGGGCTCTCCTGGAGTGATAAAACTCCTGTGTGGTCGCTCCCAGGATTCACGCGAGGCGTGCGCCGCAAGCCCGAAATTCGGGCCTAACGAGATGATTCAACGGCAGAAAGTTTTTTTTCGAAAGTTGCGAACGGTCCGAGGGTGTCCGAAAGATCGTAGAAAAGAGAACGACTCAGCCGGAGCCTGTGATAGGCTCCGGGAAATTTTTCTTGCCAGAAAAAAGGAGAGTCGTTTTGAAGAGAGCGTATCAGAACACAACCGTACAGAAGAGTGGAGAACGGGA
>DATJUG010000042.1:0-34591 GCA_035502635.1 Bryobacteraceae bacterium | reverse complement strand
CACATGCAATGGCTCAAGAAAAAAGCCGAAGCCGCAGCCACAAGCGCACAGGGCGTATGGTGCCCGTTGTGCGCGAATGGGAATAATCTGTGCGCCCGCCAGTGGGTGCAAGTCGTCGCCAACCAGCAGGGCGAGTGCATCACCGCCTATGGGCCCACTAATGAACGGCTTGTCGCCCGCGCTGCCGAGTCAGACCAGCCGCCCGAGTTCGTCACCCGCATAATTTCCTTCGTCAACGGCGTCCCGCCCGCTTACGAGTGGGCCTATCCGAATGACATCCAGCGCTACGAACAAACCGTCGGGATGCAGCAGTTCACCTATTCCGGCTGGCTCCAGCAAATCGAGGCGGAAAAGGTCGCAGGCGACGGCCATGTCGCGCCCTACATCACCGCTCTGCTCGCCGAATCCCCCTGACCGGCCCGTCTGGTCTGACCTTCTCAACACAGTCGCAGATCGCGTGGCACCACCCCGTTGCGCCCTCGCGCCGCCGCCGTGCATCAAATCACTATGCGGCTGGCCAGGCAGCTCTTGCCGGCTTTCGTTGCGCATGCGCCCATGGAAATGGTTTAATAGAGGTGGAAGCGTCGAACGCTAAGTGGGCAGAAAGCCCACTTTTTTATTGCACCTGGTTTATTACACCTGGTTATTACATCTCGGAACGTCCATGCCAGCAGTCGAAAAAACCGGACTCCTACAGCGCATCACCGAACTCGGTGAGCAGGCCGCGGCGGGTACTGCGATCGAAATCGCCGAGGTCCAGCTTCGTGGCGCAGGCAAAGCCCGACTGCTGCGTGTCTATATAGACCGGCCGGGTGGCGTGACGCACGGAGATTGTGAGTTGATCTCGCAAAAATTGGGCAAGCTGCTCGACGACGAGGATGCAATCCCGGGCGACAGCTACACGCTCGAGGTCAGTTCCCCAGGCGTCGAGCGCAGTCTCTCCAAACCGCGCGATTTCGAGCGTGTCGTGGGACAAAAGATCCGCTTGGCCGTGCGCGATCCGATCGAAGGGCAAACCCGCTTCGAAGGCAAGCTCGCGAACTTCGCGGACCAGGTGCTCGATCTGGAGATCTCTCCAGGCTGCCTGCTCCACGTTCCACTCGAACAGGTGCACAAAGCGAACCTGAAGTTCGAGTGGTAGTTCTCGAAAAGTTTCACTCGCAATAAAGACCCAGGGTTAACGTCAAGAGGTAATTACGTGGTTTCGATCTATCAGTCCATTGAGATGCTGAGCAAAGAAAAGGGCATCGACCCGCAAATCGTTCTCGACGCCGTCAAGGATGCAATGCTCGCCGCTGCGCGCAAACACTTCCGCTCGCAGGAAGACCTCATCGCGGATCTCGACGAAAGTACAGGCAATATCCAGATCTATAGCGTCAAGCAGGTCGTCGACGCGGTCGAAGATCCGCTCACGCAAATCACTCTCTCTGCCGCCCGGCGCATCGATCCCAATGCGCAAGTTGGAATCGAGATTCGCGACCCCAAGCCCACGGACGCTCTGGGCCGCATCTCCGCGCAAACCGCCAAGCAGGTTATCCTTCAAAAGGTCCGCGAGGCCGAGCGCGACAGCGTTTATTCGGAATTTCAAGGCCGCCAGGGCGAGTTGGTCAACTGCAGCGTTAAGCGGCTTGAAGGTCAGGACTATCTGGTCGACATGGGCAAAACCGAAGCGCGGCTGCCCAAGAAAGAGCAATCCCGCGTCGAAACCTTCAGCGTGGGCGACCGCGTCCGCTGCGTCATCAGAGGCGTCGAGCGCGGCGGCAAAAGCTCCGGCGTCGTCGTTTCTCGCGCCGCCCCGGAATTGGTCATGCGGCTCTTTGAACAGGAAGTGCCCGAAATCTACGACAACACCGTCACCATCAAAGCGTGTGCGCGGGAAGCCGGCGAGCGCACCAAAATCGCCGTCTTCAGCCGCGACCGCGACGTCGATAGCGTAGGCGCCTGTGTCGGCATGAAGGGCATGCGCGTTCAATCCATCATTCGTGAGCTGCGTGGCGAAAAAATCGATATCATCGAATACTCGGACGACCCTGTGCTGTACGTCACGAAGGCTCTCAGCCCCGCCAAAATCTCGCGTGTCACCATCGTCGATCCGGTGGAAAAGCACATGGAAGTCGTTGTCGACGATCTTCAGCTCTCGCTCGCCATCGGCAAGCGCGGCCAAAACGTGCGGCTCGCCGCCAAGCTGATCGGCTGGAAGATCGACATCAAGAGTGAGGAAGAGAAGCGCCGCGAGATGGAGGTCAAGATGGCAGACATGGTCATCTCCGGCGCACCCGTGTCCGTGCTGCTCGATCATGGACTCGATGAGCAAATTATCGAGAAGCTGGTCTCGGCCGGCATCGGCACCGTGGAGCGCCTCGGTTCCATGACTCCCGAAGAGCTGGAAGCCATCCCGGAGATTGACGAAACTATCGTCACTCAGATTCAATCGGCAGTTGTGTCATTTTACGGCGAGTATGATACTGAGGAGTCGGAGATAGCTCCGGCCGACGCGGAAGCAGTCGAAACCGTTTTGGACGCCGAGGCCATTGAGCAACCCACGGCGGAGGAATTTGCTGAAAGCGAAAGCCCGGCGGCGTTCGAAAACATCGAGACCGGGGTATTGGAACACGATTTAGCGCGCCACGAAACAGCACTGCTCGAAGAATCCGACGAAGGTGAGGTTTTGGATTTAGGGCGCATTGAGGGCCTCTCCGCGGCGCCATCCACGCTCCGCGATGTGGTCAGTTCGGATGAAACCGCCGAAACCAACGTATCTGGTAACATGAAAAACGGCGAAGAATAGCTACAAATGGCGGTCACATAAGGAGTTAGCCGAGCAGTCTCTTCTATGAAGAAAATCAGAATCAACGAGTTGGCGAGGGAGCTAGAAGTGAAACCCGGCGTCATTCTCGATCTGCTGCCCGAATTAGGCGTGCAGGAGAAAAAGACGCATTCCAGCTCGATCGATGAAGACGTCGCCCTGGTGTTGCGGCATCGCCTGACCGGTTCCGATAGTCCTCGTGGCACGTTTTCACAGGGCTTTAACGGTCACGGTCACGAGTCGGCGGATGGTCATGAATCGTCTGTCGCCATAGCCGAGCCACCCGCCTCTGCGCCCCCTCCCGTTCACCCGCCCCTGCGCGACATCGCTCCCGCCGCCGTTGTACCACAACCGGCTTCCACTCCTGCGGCTCCGCCCCCTCCGCCCAGCCCGACCCAACAAACTGCCGAGGCCACGGCCGCTTCCATTCCGGGCGCCACCATGGAAGCGTCGCAGCCCAATACCGCGGAGCCGGCGCGCCCCGCGCCTTTCAGGCCGCTTCGTCCGCCGTTGGGCGGCGGTACTGCGTTGCATCCTCCGCTGGCCCACTCCACTCCCGGAGCCGGCCCCGGGAATCGGAACATCTCCATTCCTGCTCGTCCGGTGCCGCCTTCGCCACAGCGAACAGGCTTGCCACTGTCCACTCCCGCTCCAGCCGGACCGCGCCAACCGCTGCCCCCCGAACCGCCGCGCACCGTCACTCTGCCCGAGCGTTCCATGCGCAGCGCCGAAATTCCAGGTACGCCCGTGGTGCCTCCTGCGCCGCAAACCCGCGGTCCGCAACCGCCGACCCACGTTGTCGCTCCCGGCCCGTCTCCCGCGGCCCACACTTCCACTGTTCCTGGTGCGCCTATTCCGCCTCGTCCCGCCCCTGCGCGGCCTTCCGCTCCCAGCCTGACGCCGGGCACTCCCATTGCGCCTCGGCCTGCCAGTGCTCGCCCGCTCGCCGGCCAACCGGCGGCGCGTCCTATTGTGCCGCCACGCCCGGATCTGGTTCAACGCCTCAAACAGCAGCAGACGCAGCCTCGTCCCTCGCCCGCCGCTCCCGGTTTACCGCGCCCCGGTGCCCCCTCGCGCCCGGCCAGCGCGCCCGGTCAGCCACTCTATCGTGGACCCGTGCGCCCCGGCCAGCCGTTGATGCGCGGCCCTGGTGCTCCTGCGCTGCCTGGACAGCGTCGTCCCGGTGGTCTGCGCCCCATGCATCCCACCACCCCGCTGCGGCCGGAGCCCGCCACGCTGCCGACCGATCAGCAGCGGCGTCATCAGGCCAAGCCGGGCACCCGCCAGGTCGCTCACAAGCGCAATGAGATCGAGGGCATTCTCCGCGAGCGTGTCTCCAAGCGCAGCGCTATTGTCGAACCGCCTCCCATCGATCGCGAGATCACGGTTTCGGAAGGCATCACGGTCAAAGAACTGTCCGAAAAGCTCGGCGTCAAGGCCAATTCGGTCATCAAAAAGTTGGTCGATACCAAGAAGGTGTTCGCCACCATCAATCAAACCCTCGACGTCAAAATGGCCGAAGAGCTGGCGCGCGAGTTCGGCGCGTCCACCAACCAGGTCAGCTACGAAGAAGAATCTACCCAGGACATCGAACTCGCCGAAGAGACTGCGGATCTGGTGCGCCGCGCGCCTGTGGTCACCATCATGGGTCACGTCGATCACGGCAAGACATCGCTGCTCGATGCCATCCGCCAGACCAACGTAGCGGGACGCGAGGCGGGCGGCATCACGCAACACATCGGTGCCTATCAGATCGAGAAGAACGGCCGCAAGATCGTCTTCATCGATACGCCAGGCCATCAGGCTTTCACCCGCATGCGTGCCCGGGGCGCCAAAGTCACCGATATTGTTGTGCTGGTGGTCTCCGCCGATGACGGTGTCATGCCCCAAACGCTCGAGGCCATCGATCACGCGCGCGCCGCCAGCGTGCCCATCCTCGTGGCTATCAACAAAATCGACAAGCCTGATGCTCAGCCCGAACGGGTAAAGCAACAGCTCGCCGACCGCGGACTCTTGGCCGAAGATTGGGGCGGTGACGTCGTCATGGTTCCCGTTTCCGCCAAGACCGGCCAGAACCTCGATCTGCTGCTCGAAATGATCCTGCTGGTCGCCGATATCCAGGATCTGAAAGCCAACCCGGCGCGGCCCGCTCTGGGAACCGTGCTCGAAGCCAAGCTGGACAAAGGCCGCGGCCCGGTCGCCACCATGCTGGTCCGCAACGGAACGCTGCATGCCGGCGACTTCTTTATCTGCGGCGCGCTCTTCAGCAAGGTCCGCGCTATGTTCGACGATCGCGGCAATCCGGTCAAGGATGCCGAGCCGTCCATGCCCGTCGAGGTCATAGGCCTCGAAAGCTTGCCTGAGGTTGGCGATAGCTTCCAAGTCGTTTCCGACACCTCCAAGGCGAAGCAGATCGTCATCTACCGCGAGGCCAAGGCCCGCGATGCCGCCATGGCGAAGGGCGCTCGCGTCGCCACCCTCGATTCTCTCCACCGGCAGTTCAAGGAAGGCGAGCTGAAGGATCTCAACCTGATCATCAAGGCTGATGTCGGAGGCACCGCTGAAGTGCTCTCCGATACCTTGCAGCAGCTTTCTAACGATAAGGTGCGCGTGCGCGTGCTGCACGCTGGTGTCGGCGCCATCACCGAAACCGACGTGCTGCTGGCGTCTGCCTCGGAGGCCATCATCATCGGCTTCAATGTGCGGCCGGAGCGCAACGCGCAAGCCACGGCCGACCAGCAGAAGGTCGATATCCGCCTTTACAGCATCATCTACGAGCTGATTGACGAGATGAAGCTCGCAATGACCGGCCTGCTGGAACCGGTGTTCAAAGAAACCGTACTAGGGCACGCCGAAGTGCGCGAGACCTTCAAGATCAGCAAGGTCGGCACGGTCGCCGGCTGCTATGTGTCGGACGGCGCTATCCGCCGCGACAGCCAGATTCGCGTGCTGCGTGACGGCGAGCTCGTCCATACCGGCCGCATCGACGCCCTCAAACGCTTCAAGAACGATGCCAGCGAGGTCAAGAACGGCCTGGAATGTGGGATTTCGTTGGTCAACTTCAATAACGTCCAGGTCGGCGATATCCTCGAAGCGTTTACCATGGAGCGGGTGGCGCCCGAGCCTCCGGTTCTGCAATAGCTTCGCTTCGCGCCCGATCGGCGGCTTCGACTCATGCCTGCTATTGGCGTTCTCACGCTCGACATACACGTCGAGCATTCGCATTCTCTCAAGGAGAAGCGTCACGTCGTCAAGAGCCTTAAAGATCGGCTCCGCGAGCGTTTCAACGTCGCGGTGGCGGAGATTGACCATCTCGATTCGTGGCAGAACTCGGTGGTTGCCGCCGTCACGGTCTCGAACGATCGCGTGCATGCCGAACAGATCCTCAATGCGGTCGAGGCGCACGCCGCCTCCATTCTGGGCGGCGCTCTGGCCGGTGCCGGCATCGAGTGGCTGTAGAACAAGTCTTAAACTTAGAAGGGGAAGCTTTCATGGACAGCCACCGCACCGAGCGCGTCTCGGAAGCGCTCCGCGAAGAGCTCGGCGAGATCATCGCCTACGAGCTTTCGGACCCGCGAATCGCTGATGCCACCGTCACGGAAGTTTTGCTGTCGCCCGACATGCGGCACGCGCAGGTTCGTCTGCATTTGAGCAATGAGGCCGGCCAGCAGGCGGCGACCATCCGGGCGCTCGACGGCGCCCGCCACTTCCTGCGGCGGCAGCTCGCCGCGCGGCTGAATCTCTACCGCGTTCCCGAATTGCACTTTGAAGCCGACGTCACGTCCTCGCCCGATCGTTTGCAACATCTGCTGAAGCGCATGCGCCGGGGCCGTCCGCGCGACGAAGAACGCTCTCCGGGCTGATTCAGGCCGAGAACTCCGCGACCTCAACGGTACACTCTACTGACGGGATCTTAGCTTGTCTATTCATCTTTCTTGGGAGACTTCATGCGCCAGGCGCCGGTAAGCGGCAGGTTCCTCGAAGCCTGCCGGCGACGCTCGACGGATGTGCGGCCGGTGTGGTTCATGCGCCAGGCTGGGCGCTATCTTAAGCCTTACCGTGATATCCGCGCCAAGCATGGCATTCTCGATATCTGCAAGAACCCGGAGCTTGCAGCCGCGGTCACTCTGCAGCCTGTGGAAATGCTGGACGTTGACGCCGCCATAATCTTCGCCGACCTGCTGTTACCGGTTGAGCCCATGGGATTGAAGCTCCAATTTGTCAGCGGCGAAGGCCCTTTGATCGACAATCCGATCTCGAGCTCCGACGATGTGGATGACCTGCTTACGGATCGCACAGACGACCTGGGCTACGTCAGCGAATCGATCCATCTGGTGGCCCGTGCTCTTGCCGGACGAGTCCCGGTAGTCGGCTTCGTGGGCGCTCCATTTACTCTCGCCAGTTACATGATCGAAGGCGGCGCGTCGAAGACTTTTCTCAAGACTAAGAAGCTCATGTTCGGCGACGAAGTCATCTGGCGCCGGCTGATGGGCAAGCTGGTGGACGTGCTCGGCGATTTTGCCCGTCTGCAGGTTACTGCCGGTGCACGGGCGATTCAGGTGTTCGATAGCTGGGCTGGCGCGCTGAGTCCTGAGGATTACGTCCGCTACGTGCAGCCGTATTCGCGCGCGCTGATTGAGCGCATCCGCTCCACCGGCTCGCCCGTCATCCACTTTGCGACCGGAACCGCGGGTTTCGTGCGCGAGCTGCACGGCGCTGGCGGCGACGTAATCGGTGTGGACTGGCGCATCAATATCGATCAGGCGTGGATGGATATCGGCTATCGCTCCGCCATTCAAGGCAATCTCGATCCGGTCGCGCTCTTCGCCCCGTTGCCTGAGCTTCGCACTAGAGTCGTCGATCTGCTGCGCCGCACCGGCACTCGGCCCGGGCACATTGTCAATCTGGGTCACGGAATTCTGCCCGAAACTCCGATCGAGAATGTCAGGGCCGTCGTGCAAATCGTTCGCGAGTTTCATCGCTAGTGGCAGAACCGAATGTAGTCATCGTGGGCGCAGGCGTTTCCGGTCTCGCCACCGCCTACTTTCTTGGCCAGCTCGGCATCCGTTCCGTTCTTATTGAAAAGTCAAGCCGCGTCGGCGGCCTCATTCAAACCGATCGTCTGGAAGGTTGTTTACTCGAAGCCGGACCCGATAGCTATCTGGCGGCAAAGCCCGCCGTTACCGAATTAGCCGCCGAACTGCCCGATCTGAAGGACCAGATCATCGGTTCCAACGACACGGCGCGGCGCATTTTCGTGGTTAGGCATTCTAAGCTCGTTCCCATGCCGCGAGGAATGGCGATGATGGTTCCGGGCGATTGGTCTTCCGCGCTCGCGTCTCCGCTCTTCAGTTCGAAGACCAAGCTGCGCTTCTTAACCGAAGCCCTGTCGCGTCCGCGCGCCCGGGAGGAGGATTTTCCGGTTGGCAAATTCGTCGCTGATCACTTCGGTTCGGAGCTGCTCCACAACATCGCTGAGCCGCTGCTCGCAGGTGTTTACGGTGGCGATGCGGCAAGCCTCAGCGCTCCCAGCGTTCTCCCCCGGTTCGTCGCTTATGAACGCGCCTACGGCAGTTTGATCCACGCCGTTCGCCGCGAGCGCCGGCAAGCCACGGATGGCAGCCTGTTTCTATCTTTCCGCGATGGGATGCAGACTCTCACCGACGCGCTCGCTCGACAGGCCAACGTGCATTACGCGAAAGCCGAGCGCCTTGAAACCTGCAACGGAAGATGGCGCGTGCGTTGCGATCGAGAGGCGATCGATGCCGACGATGTTGTCATCGCTTGTCCCGCTTACGCAGCCGCTTCCCTTCTCGAAAGCACAGAGCCGCTGCTCGCGTCCGAACTGGCGTTAATTCCGTACTCCTCAGCGATCCTCGTGACACTGGTTTACGACCGCGCGGCATTCAGTCATCCGCTGGATGGGTTCGGCTTTCTCGTTCCTGAGGCCGAACGCCGAACTGTCGCCGCGGCTACGTGGGTCAGCACGAAATTTCCTTTACGCATCCGTCCGGATCTGGTGGCCTTGCGAGCCTTCATCGTGGCCGAGAGGGCCGAACAACTCGCCGAGGCGCCCGAGCAGCAGCTAATCGAACTGGTGCGTTCGGACTTGGCACAGTTCATGGGCGTCGAAAGTGCGCCCAGGTTCTTCACCATCCACAGGTGGCCGCAATCCATGCCGCAGTATGTTGTCGGGCATGCGGAACGGCTTCGCAAGATCGCGGCGGCCCTGGACGATCTTCCGGGGCTTCATCTAGCAGGCAATGCGTACCACGGAGTGGGAATCCCGGATTGTGTACGGTTGGCCAAAGAAACAGCGAAACAAATTCACAGCAGAACGTCATCCTGATTCCCTTCGTGAAGGGATTTTCACGGGCATTCACTGCAATTCGCTCAACTCCAACTGTTTAATCTTCGCGCCAACACACGTCTCACGGGTGAAGGACGAGTACTGCTAACCCAGGAAAGATGGCAGGAGGAGAAAGCATGAAGATTTTCAGTTTGGCCTTGGCAGCGGCGCTAATTGCCGCTCCGGCCTTTGCGCAGAAGGACACAGCGGAGAGACTTGCAGCCGCGACGGAAGACTTGAACGCGATGATGAATGCGTCCGATAAGGGCATTCCCCAGGACTTGTTGAATCGCGCGACGTGTGTTGTAGTTATCCCGAATCTCAAAAAGGGCGGTTTTATTGTAGGCGCCGAGTACGGGAAGGGCTTTTTCACGTGCCGTAAACCGAGCGGCGTAGGCTGGAGCGCTCCCGGCGCCATTCGCATCAGCGGTGGAAAGTTCGGTCTATTAATTGGCGGAGCGGAGACCGACGTTGTGATGCTGGTAATGAACCAAACGGGCATGGAGCATTTATTGAGCGACAAGTTCCAGTTAGGCGGCGAAGCTTCTGCGGCTGCTGGACCGATAGGGCGGGATGCATCGGCGATGACAGACGCCGAGTTGCACGCGGAGATTCTGACTTATTCCCGTTCGCGCGGAATCTTCGGCGGTCTTGATTTGACGGGCGCGGCGGTCACCGAGGACCATGACACCAACAAGGCGCTGTACGGTCACGATATCAGCAACAAAGAGATAGCAACCGGCGCAGTTCACACTCCCGCTGAGGCCAGGCAGTTCATCCATACTCTGGATCGCCTGTCTTCCCGCAAGTAGCTAAATCGGGTATTCTGATCACGGCCACCCGGCTCCATGCGAGTCGGGTGGCTTGCTTTTGTCTTCTCGCTCGCCGAGAGACAATGGAGATTGCGTCAAAACCCCTCTAAGAAGCTTCGTGTCGGGCTCATTTCCGGAGGCCGTTCCGGTGAGCACGAAATTTCTCTCCGCTCCGCTGAATCAGTTCGGCGAGCTCTCGATCCGAATAAATACGACATAACCGACTATTTCATAGACAAGCAGGGAAAATGGCGCCCGGTTGCCATCGCTCCTGAGCCCGGCGGGAATGCAGGCATCGATGTGGCTTTTCCCATGCTGCACGGCACATTCGGCGAAGATGGTACCGTGCAGGGCCTGCTGGAACTCGCCGGCGTGCCTTACGTGGGTGCTGGCGTTCTTGCATCCGCAATCGCCATGGATAAGGCGATGACCAAGAGGCTATGCACCGAAGCATGCTTGCCGGTGGTCGACTTTATAGTTGTGACTCCGGGCAACCACGATGTCGATCTGCCGTTTGGTTTTCCGGTTTTTGTCAAGCCGGTCAATCTGGGCAGCTCGGTCGGGATTAGTAAGGCGAGCAATTGTCGGGAGCTCAAGAAAGCCCTGGAAGTAGCTTCGCAATACGATCGCAAGATCATCGTGGAGCGCGGGGTGACGGGGCGCGAGTTCGAGTGCGCAGTCCTCGGCGGCGAGCCGGCAACGGCGTCGATGCCTTGCGAAATTATCCCTTCCCAGGATTTCTACACCTATGAGGACAAATATCTGCTTGACAAAGCGCGCATAGACCTGCCACCGAACCTCAGCCCAGAAGAAATCTCGGAAATGCAGCGGCTGGCAATTGCCTGCTTTGAAACTGTGAGCTGTGAGGGCATGGCGCGGGTCGATTTTCTGATGGACGGGGAAACAGGCCAGTTTTTCATTAACGAGATCAACACCATTCCCGGGTTTACATCTATCAGCATGTATCCGAAAATGTGGGAGTACTCGGGCATCCCGTATCCAGCTCTCTTGGACCGGCTGATCAGCCTGGCGCTCCAGCGCGCTGAAGCGCGCCAACAGATTCAATATTCGCGATGATCGCGGAATCGAAGTCGCTTCGACTACGTCCAAAACGTTTGTATCGTTTCCCGTACCGCGCCTGGCTTGGCGCTATTCTTTTCGCGCCTTTGTTGGCTGCACAAACGCAGGCGCCCCGTGTGGCAACTCCGCCGCCCGGGGATCCGGGAAAAGAGCTAACCCCGTTTTTGCAGCAATTCGTTCAGGTATTCTCGACTGTTCAGGCAGAATCTGCAGCTCAGCAGCCGGTGGATAAGCTGATTTTCGAAGGCGCCATTCCGGCCATGTTGCGGGAACTGGACCCTCACACGCAGTTCTTCGATCCCGGCCAGTTCGAGCAGCTCAGACAAATGGAAGACTCCGAGCAGAAAGGCTTCGGCAGCATCGTTTCGGTGCTGCCGGGCCGGGTTATTTTCCTACAGACGCTGCCGGGCACCCCCTCAAATAGAGCCGGCATTCAAGCAGGCGATGAGTTGATAGCTGTCAATAATTACGCCATTCGCACGCTTGAGGCCGAGCAAATTATTCAGCTCCTGACGGAAGCGCGCCAGCAGAAAGTCACGGTTTATATACGCCGTCAAGGCTCCGCGCGGCTGCTCGAGTTTACGTTGACGCCGGCGCTGGTGGATGCTCCGAGCGTGGATCGCGCGTTCATGCTGCAGCCTGGGTTGGGATACGTGCGGATCGCAAGTTGGGATCTGCAAACGGCAAAGCAACTGCACGACGCCATTCAGAAGCTGGGAGAGAATTCGTTGCGCGGCCTGGTCCTCGATCTTCGGAACAATCCGGGCGGTGTGGTGAAGGCTGCGTTGGACGCCGCTTCCATGTTTCTACAGCCGGGCCAACGTATCTTGACCGCCAAGGGCCGGGCGAGTGAAATGGAGACCGCCGACGTGCCCAAGACCGCAACGCCTTATCATTTCAGGCTGGCGGTGCTGATCAACGGAAAGACTGCCAGCGCGTCCGAGATACTTTCGGGCGCTTTGCAGGATCACGATCGCGCGGCAATCGTTGGAGAGCCGAGTTATGGCAAGGGCCTGGTGCAGAGCGTAATGCCTCTATCGGAGGGCGCCGGGCTGGCGATCACGACAGCTTTCTACTACACGCCGAGCGGCCGCTCCATTCAACGCCCTTTGCGCGACTCCGCTTTATCCAACACCTTCGGCAATTCTCCGGATTTGAAGCGGCCCGCGTACAAGACCGACAATGGCCGCGTCGTAATGGGAGGCGGCGGCATTCAGCCGGATGTTGTGGTCGCGCCTGCGCAGTTCACGCAGCTCGAGGCCGTTCTAGACGCGAGCGGCACGCTGACCTCGTTCGCGACGCAATATCTGGCGGCGCACACACCGCTCCCGGCGTCCTTCAAAATCACGCCGGAACTCATGGACGACGTCAAAGTGTTTCTGGCCGGCCATCAAATTCAGCCGAGCGTGGCGGAATGGAGCGCGGAGCGTTCCTGGATCAGCGCTCGCTTGATGGAGGAGATTGTCACGCAGGCGCGAGGGGTGGATAAAGGCGATGAACTGCAGGCCCAACGCGACCCGCAAGTTCAAGCGGCGCTCAAGGCGATGCAAGAGAACAATCTGCTTGCCTCGAGAAACTAGAGTTATTGGCGTCAGGCACTGCGGCGATAATCTCCGCGGCTGAAGTACTTCTCCAGCCAGATGTAGAGGCAGATGAAAAGATAGCGGCTTCCCATCTCCTTGATCTTCAGCTTGGCTTGGCCGGTTCGGCGATTGCGCCAAGTGATGGGCATCACGGTCCAGCTATAGCCGCGCACAATGGTCTTCAAAGGAAGCTCCACCGTCAAATTGAAGTGCGGCGAAAGCAGCGGCCGGCAGCCATCGATCACAGCGCGCCGGTAAGCTTTGAAGGCGTTGGTCGTGTCGTTGAGTTTCACCCTGAACATCAAGCGGATGAATAAGTTTGCCAAACGGTTCACCCGCATCTTGAGCCAGGGATAATCGATCACGCCTCCGCCTTTAATGAAGCGCGAGCCGAACACTGCATCCCAGCCGTCGTTCAGGAGCTGCCAGTAGCGCACGACATCGCGGCAATCGTCGGACTCGTCCGCCATCATCACCACCACGGCATCGCCGTGCATATGGTCGAAACCGCAGATAATGGCGCGTCCAAAGCCGTGTGGCTCCGTATTTTGGATCGGCGCCAGCGTGGGCACGCGCTGGCGCACTTGAAGCAGCGTTTCCCAGGTGGCGTCGGTGCTGCCGTCATCCACCACGACGATTTCGTGCGGGACGCCGTGCAGGCGCAGTTCCACGTAGAGGTGCTCGACGGTGGATGCGATGCATCCTTCCTCATCACGGGCCGGGATGACGACGCTGAGCAGGCGAAGCGGCTCAGTGTTGGCACCTGACGGTTCACTTTTCATAGCGCTCCCGCGCGCTTGAGCCAGCCGGGGTTGCCTCGCACGTGCGCGGCAATTTCGTCGAGAATAGAGGCGAGCGACCGGGCCGGCGCCCATCCGAACTCGCGGGCGGCGCGGCTCGAATCCATCACGACCCACGGAATGTCGAACATTCGCGGCTTGGCATCCGGTTCGGGCACATGCTTGCCGAACCGCTCATCGCACCACGCCGTCAACTGAGCGAGCGACATTGCATTCCGGGCGCCACCGCCCAAGTTATATACGGCGTCAACAGGCGGCTTGCCCTTCTGCATCTGAATGGCTACCAAACTGGCCAGGTCGTTTGGATGAAAAGCATCTCGAACTTGAAGCCCAAGACCGCCGAATCCGATGTAGCGCAGAGGCAGCCTTGCCGCATGCGCGTGCAGCCAATACGAAAAGATCCCCTGCTCGGCTGTGCCAAACTGCCCTGCCCCAGCCAGGACTCCACAGCGGTCTATCCACACAGGGAATTCGAAGGCTGACCCATATTCGATCGCCATCACTTCGGAGGCCAGCTTCGAGGCTCCATACAACGAAATGGGCTGCCGGACCGGGAAGCTTTCCGCGATGCCTGCAGAGCTGACGCCTTCCGGATTCGCAGATGCTGTATCGAGCATGAATGCGTGATCGTGCACCTTCGTGGGCAGTGCCGCGAGATCCCGCACCGAGTAGACCCGGCTGGTGCTGAGCAGCACAAGACCGGCTTTTTTCTCCCGGCAATACTCGAGCAGGTTCAGCGTTCCCACTAGATTGTGCTCACTTAGCTGCCTAGAACTCGACCGGCCATCGACACCGCCCAGCACGCTCGGGTTGGCAGCGGCGTCGATCACCCAATCACAAGCGGGCAATGAATCCAGATCGCTACGCATGCGTACGTCGCCATGCAGGAAGGCGATGCCCTTGTCGCCGAGCTCATTGCGGTTCCCCTCAGAGCCGGGACGCAGCAGATTGTCGACGCCATAGATTTGCACGCCTGCGATGAGATCCAGGAGCGCTGAGGCGAGATGGCTACCGACGAATCCGCAGATACCCGTGATGAGAATTCTCATCAATCAGCGCCGGCCGTAACCATGGCGGACCGCCCGAGCCGCACGTACCAAGATTCAACGATTTCCCTGAAGACATCCGGGAGCGGCCGGGTGATATCCCAGCGCGGATAATGCGCCTTCATTTTGCGAAGGTCACTGTAATAGCAGATGTGATCTCCAATCCGATTCTGATCGGTATAGGTGTACTTCTGCGGCTGGCCCGTGAGTTCCTCAACCGCGCTGAAGGCCTCGAGAATGGAACACGAATTCTCTTTGCCGCCGCCGATGTTGTACACCTCTCCGCAGCGCGGCGCTTGGATGAAGGCGCGCATGAAATTGGCAACATCCTCGGAATGAATGTTGTCACGCACCTGCTTCGCTTTATAACCAAAGACTTTGTATTCCCGGCCTTCGATGTTGCATCGGACCAGGTAACTTAAAAAGCCGTGCAATTCCACGCCGGAATGGTTCGGGCCAGTCAGGCAGCCACCGCGCAGACAGCAGGTGGGCATGCCGAAGTAACGGCCGTACTCCTGGACCATGACGTCGGAGGCGACCTTGGAAGCGCCGAAGATGGAGTGCTTCGACTGATCAATAGAGAAAGTCTCCGGTATGCCATGCTCGTACTCCGGATCGTCGTAATCCCAGCGCGTCTCCAGCTCTTTGAGCCTGATGGTGTTCGGCAAATCGCCGTAAACCTTATTGGTCGACATATGCACGAACGGCGATTCGGGACACGCTCGACGCGCGGCTTCGAGGAGATTCAGCGTGCCGACCGCATTAGTATCGAAATCGTCGAACGGGATCGCCGCTGCACGGTCATGCGAGGGTTGGGCCGCCGTATGCACGATCACCTGCGGTTTCAGTTCGGCGATCAGTTTCAATATCCCAGCGCGGTCGCGGATGTCGAGGCTGTAGTGACTGTAATCGGCTATGCTGGAACGAAGCCGCTGAAGCGACCAACTGGTATCGCCTTCCGGCCCAAAGAAGACGGCTCGTTCATTGTTATCGATCCCGAAGATCCGGTATCCATGATGGGCTAAATGCAGGCTAATTTCCGATCCGATCAGCCCGCACGAGCCCGTTACTAACGCATTCTTTGCCACTAGGTAACAATTTTATAAGACATGGCTGAGGTTTTGCACGCGAGCCGGTTTCGAGCACTCTCCGTTCTGGCGCGCGCCCGAGCGTTTCTCACAACCAAGCGTGCCAACATCCGCTGGCTATTGCTGCTGGTTTTGTGCGGATGGCTGGCCTTCACCTGGTACCAAACCATACACCGGGTGGTGCGGTATTACACGCCGCTTCCCACCTTCGACTACTGGCGGACAGCAGCATCCTTGCGTTCCTACCAGGCGTTCGATTTGCGGATTCTGTGGCACCAACACAACGAACATCGGATCGTCTTTCCGGAGATCGTATTTGCGGCGGACTATCTCCTGCTGCACGGCCGTCAAGTGCTGCCGCTTGCTATCAGCTTCCTTTGTTACGTGGGAAGCTGGCTGGTGCTGGCATGGACTTTCGCGCGCCATGGGTCCGTTTCAAAGCCGGTGCGCACGATTGGCATTGTGCTGGCGGGCATTATTATCGGCTGGCAAGGTAGCGCGGTGGTGTTGGCGGATGCATTCCTGCTTCAGTGGACGCTACTGCAACTGGCGGTACTGCTGTCGCTGGCGCTGCTGGCGCGTCTGAAAGAGACCGCAGCGAATACGGATCTGGCGGCGGTGATCGTTTGCGCCGTGATAGCGACTTATTCGTCGGGAAATGGTCTGCTGCTGTGGCCGGTGCTGCTGGCGGCTGCCCTACTGCTCTCCATCGGCAGGCGGCAGCTACTCGTGCTGGCGATTGCGGCTATTGTCTCGATGGGTATGTATTTCATCGGTTATCAATTTGTGGGCCGGATCTCGATTGCCAAATTACTTACCCATCCCGGGTATTTACTCGAATTTATCGGCGCCTACCTGAGCATGCCGTTTGGGGCGATCAAGGCGACCGAATTCGGCGTGACTGTGGGGTTGATCAGCCTGGCATTGACCGTTTTCTTCGCGGCGGCCGCAATAAGGAATCGCCTGCTTACTTCCCGAGTCGGGATTGTTCTGTTCGGCTGGTACCTGTTTATGCTGCTGACTATCTTATTGACGGTCGCCGGCAGGATGAATCTGAATGATGCAACGTTTTCCGCCGCAAAGGCCAACCGGTACCTAGCGGGACCGCTCGTGACCTGGGCCGTTTTCATCCTGCTAACGCTGTGGCTTTCCGCGCGTTTGGGCTGGCGCTTCGTGCGGCCATACGGGATCGCATTCGTGATTGCCGTACTGCTGCTGGCCGGACTTCCCAAACTGCGATGGTGGCTGCATGGCTCTGACGAGGAACATGCAAAGGAGCAGATGGAAGCGCTGGCGATTGAACTCGGCATTCAAGACCCGAACGTGGAACTGGGCGTCTTTCCCGATCCGCCAGCGGTGCCTTTTTGGTCTAAGGACATTCGCGAACAGCACTTCTCTGTGTTCTACAAGCCACGCAGTAAGTGGCTTGGAGAGCCGGCGAGCAGTTATGGCCGATTCCAGCAGTCATTTATTCCGGGGGAGATCACTTACGAGTTTCCCGTGCTGGACGGGGTGGAAGTAGCGGGATGGGCGGACGAATCCAGGCTGCGCCGGAGCAGGGGATGGATTCTACTCGCCAACGAGAGCGGTCAGATTGTAGGATTCGGACGGAAATTGCCTGCAGGTTTTCCGGGCGCTCTGGAAAATCCGCGAACTCCGCCCGCGCTCGGGTGGGTGGGGTTTGTTAATTTGAATTACCCGACGAAATCGTTTTCGGCGTATGTGATCGAAAACGGTAGCTTGTTCCCGATTCAAGGCTCGGCAAGCGTTCCGGACGTGCAGGTTAGTACCTGGGAGCGAGCGGGGCCGCAGATACAGGGCATGCAATGGCAAATGGACCCGAGTTGGACGATCAACAGTCCACCGCCGCCGGGAATTTTCGGTCAAGGACCGCACAAGCCGGTGTATTGGAGCTGGAGCGGCGCTGACCATAATACGGGCCGAATCACGTCATCCGTATTCAACGCGCCCGCGAACGCCTGTATGATTCTTCCCGTGCTGCAAGGGCCGAAAGACGGCGGCCTTTCGGCCGGCGTTGTGGACGCCGAAAAGGGGCAAATGGTTGCTAGCGTGCCGCTCCAGGACACTGTGCATCAATGGGTCTTCTGGCGATTACCGCTTCCGCCGCAAGTTAGGCGCCTGCGGATCGTCGCCCAGGATCTGGGAACGAGTTGGGGCGAATGGCTAGCGATCGGCAACCCGAGTCAATGCAAGTAAATGCGTTGTTACTGGAGGTTGTAAGTGCCGGACGGCGGAGTGAAAACAGGATTCAATAAGATGAGATGCCGGTCACGGTTTGCTCCGGAACGTATACCGAGGCAAAGGATCTGGCCCCGATCCGTGATGTCATACGCTTCCTCGAGACGCCAAGGTTCGCCAGGCGAAACCAACTTATTCAGATCCTGCATGGTTCCGTTTTCCCAGATAAATGCGTGCCGCGCGAACTGGGTGACTCCGGATGCGCCAACGATTTGGTCACGGTTGTTTATGGCGTTGGCGCGTACAGGATCAAATCCCAAGGAGCCAAGATCCTGCATCCGGTGATTCGAATACAGGAACGCATGCGTCTCCGCGCCCTCGGCTTCTGAATAACCCACCACGTCTCCCCGGTCATTCAGAGCGAGCGCGCGGCTCCGCATGCCGCCTGGAAGAGTGCCGAGGTCAGCGACCCGATTGTCGCGCCAGATAACGGCATGCACCAGGTGCGTAAAGGTCTCCGCCGCGCCGACGACCAGCCCATGGTTATTGATTGCGTACGCGGCGCTAAAAGCGCCGCCCGGCAGCGTACCCAGATCGACCAATTTGCCTGCTTGATAAATAAACGCGTGCCGGCTTTGATCGGGGAGACTTGCCGAGCCGACTACCTGGCCGGCTTCATTGATTCCGACCGCCTTGCTGTCCCGGCCGCCGAGCGTGCCGAGATCGACCATTTGCGATTCAGTAAAAAGAAAAGCATGCGTTGTGGCACGGCTATCTACGAGATTCCTGCCAGACACCGACCAGCCGACAAATTGGCCTTTGCCGTTTGCTCCGGACGCGATGCTGCTGGCAAATCCTTCCAGCGTTCCGATGTTGCGCGGGGAAGCGCTGGCCCATGCAGACGCATGAATGATGCGATCGGGCGTCGCTTGCCACCACGAGATCTCGCCGGAAGCGCTGAGGCGCGGTGCAACGTCGTCGCTGACCCAGGGCAGAGCGCCGACATCAACGACTTCGTAGCTCGGATTCAGCGAGGCTGCTCCCAGGCAGCTTGCCATTAGCAGGCCAATCGCAGAGATGACCCAGCTCGTTCCCATTGGACGGCCTTCTAGTGGATGAACCAGACCTGGTTGGTTGAACCGGTCGCGGTGGCCTGGACGATATCTGTCTTCTGCGCATCGGCTGAGGCATCCACCACCAGGCCGCTGTATTGATTCTGGATGATGAAGCCTCCTGTCGAGGAGCTAGTGATCAACCAATGCTGGTTGTTTCCATTATTCAGGGACCACTGGACCAGCTTGGTGCCGGAAGCAGTGCTGAATGACGGGTCGTCCAGGACAAGGCCGTTGCTGTCGTTGGTGATGGTGTAATAGCCGTTCCCTACGGACGTAAACGTCCACTTCTGATTTGCGCCGCCGTTGGTCTGGTATAGCTGCACATTAGTGCCTTGGGTGCTTGAAAAAGAAGGGTCATCCCACACCAGCGAGGCGGCTGAATTACTCACCGTGTAAGTTCCGTTTTCGAGAGCTGTTCCTACCGCGGCAGAGGCTTCGTTCGACGGCGCTGAAGTTCCCGCGGAAGCGACGGCGGCTACGGTGTAGTAGTAAGTCGTGCCGCTGGTTACATTGCTGTCGGTGTAAGTAGTGCTGGTTGGAGAGCCGATCGGGTTCTCAGCTTCGCCGCCCGGGCTTGTCCCGCGGTACACCTCGTAATATTGCGCATTTGCGCTGGCGGTCCAGGATAAAAGGACGGAACTGCTCTGACCCGTAGCCGTGAGCCCGGTAGGCGCAGCGGGGCCCGAGCCGCCCGACAGGATATCGACGCGATCCGGAACCGCATAGTAATTCGTGGAGCTTGGATTTTTGCTTCCGGTGACGCGTAGTTTGAAAATGTGGTCGCCGGCCGTTAAGGTGGGACTGGTCCAAAGCAGGACATCGCCGGCCCTGGTGGCGGCATAGAAATCGATGTTCGTCTCGGTGCCGCCATCGATCGACACCGCGCCGATGCCATGCAGCACGTCCTGCACGCCGTAGAACTTAATCTGGGTACCGGTGAAAGCAACGGTCATGTAGTCGTTGGTTACGTTATCCCAACTATTGGTCTGGTCGTAGAGAATCGATCCGCAGTTGCTGCAGTGCTGCCAGCCGCTGCCGACGTAGTGAAATTGATTTCCGCCGGTGCCGATAACGGCGTCATCGATGGTAATGGTGGTTTGGTTGACAGGCAGAAGGCCGTAGGCGACCAGTTGGCCGGAGCTGGAATCGCTGCCGACATACACTTTTCCATTCGCCACGGTGGGCGCAACAAACTTCGCCCAATCTCCGAAATCGTCGCGCGACTGGTTCTGATACGAATCCCAAAGTTCGGTGGTAATATTGGTCGCATCATAAGCGAAAAGCTGCCCCGCGGCCAGGCTGTGAATGGGCGACGTAAGCGAAACCGAAGCCCAGACGATGTTGGTTCCCGGCGCGTAGTTATTGGAAGAAAGTGAAAGCGCTCCACCGGCACAACATCCTGAAATGGTAGTGGCGCCTTGGGCGGTCGGAGTAGTATTGAACAGTCCGTTCGTGAAAGAATAAGCTTCGAGATTGCTGCCGGAATCCCATACGAAGAGTGTGGGATTACTCGGATAATTGAAAAAAATGGGCGCGCCCCATAATCCGCCCGCGGTGGAGAACTCCTGGACGACGGGATCCTTGGAGGCATTGTAGTGACCCATGTTAGTTGTATTCACCACATACATGAGACCCTGCTTGCCCTCGCCGACGATGTAATTGGTTCCGGGAATAAATAGCGGACCGCCGGAGGAAACGTCCTTATCGGCTGAGTTGAGCGCATCGAAGTTATTCGGGATAAAATAATCCTGCGGGACGAGCGAGCTGTTCAGTTTGATAAACGCTTCGCCGTAATCACTGCCGCCGGTCTGCACGTCGGTAGTACCGTTTCCCACCATGAGATACAGGTTGTTACTGGCATCTGCCACCAGGCCTTGGCCGGACTGCCAGATGCCGCCTGCGCTGCCGTTCGGCGAATCATTGAAGACATAGAGTTGCTGGAGAGTGGAGGCGCTGTAGCCGAGCACCCAGCCGTGATAGGGATTGTAATCTTCATGCGAAGCGAAGGTCAGGTACACCACGCCGTTGGCCAGTGTCAACGCCGCGCGCTGGTTTTCTTGCGAAGCCTGAAACGGCACTTGACCGCCGCTACTCGCGTCGCCGGTTCCAGGGACCGAGGCCGAGATCTGGACCGGCCCATTGAACTTTTCGTTTCCGGTGGTGATATCGATGGCGTGCAAGCGGAAGATTTGCACCTGACTTTCGTAGGTCTTGGTTACGAAATACATGGTCTGGGTAGACGGGTCAATCACCGGAGTGCTGATGATTCCCACCTGGACCAGGATATTTTGAGTGTTGATGACAGAGCTTGGAACCGGCGTCCCGTAGTTTTTGGTCCACAACTGGGTGCCGATATCGGCATCAATTGCGAATATGGAGTCGCCGGCCGTGGCCACATAGACAACGTTGTGTGTTCCGCCAGCGATGGGCAGGCTCGGCACATACAGCGGCTGCGCAAAGACGTAGCCGTCCAGGTTGACGGTAAACAGCTTGCCGAAGGTGTTGACGTTTACGTTGGAGGTCGTGAGGATCGTTTCTTTGAGGTTGTTGCCGGAGCGCGAATTGTCGTTATGCTGTGTAAGAACGCTCACTTGGCCCCAGGCCGTCGAGCACAGAATGACAGCTAACAATATTGCGAGATGAAAACGGGTTGACTTCTGAGCAGTCAAGAATCATATCCTTTCGCGACGACCGAGCCGTCGAGTGCGAACGCAGGGTTGCAATGTCTGTTGTACTGCAAATGCGCAAAGCAAAGAAAGGATTAGACCTAGCAATCAGTAAGGGCAATAGGATTTAGTACGCCCAGTCCCTAGGACTTTTTCCAGAGATGGATTTACGGGCCTTGCGTTTACGGGCCCGGTGCTTACAATAGAGATGGGCGAATAAATGGCGAATACATCCGGCCTTCGCTACGATGAGCTGTTTAAACCCGGCTCGGCACTGGCCTGGGAGCGACCGGAACCGAAGTTTCCGGCGCTGCCGTTGCCGGGCCTCAATCCATTACTGGCAAATGGGTTATGCCGCGGCGCCATAGCGGAAGTGAATGGCCGGCGGTCGTCGGGCCGAACTTCCATCGCGATGCATATCCTGGCGCAAGCTACAGCACGTGGTGAGATCTGCGCGGTTGTCGACCTGTATAACAATTTTCATCCTGCGTCCGCGCAAGCCGCGGGCGTGGAGCTGAATCGTTTGATCTGGGTGCGGTGCCGCGGGAATGCCGAGCATGCGATACGCGCCACGGACCTGCTGCTGCATGCAGGCGGCTTCGGGGTTGTGCTGCTGGATCTGTGCGACGCTCCTGCGCGGGTATTGAATCGCATTCCGCTGTCGTATTGGTATCGCTTCCGGCGGGCGGTCGAACAAACGCCCGCTATTCTTCTCCTCTGCGCCGATTCTCCTCAGGCCAAGTCGTGTGCTTCCTATAGCATTGAGTTAAAACCTAAAGTGTTTTATTGGACTGGTAAGGCACCCTTTCTACTCTTGCGCGGGATGGAAGCAATAGCGATGCTGCGCAGGGTACGCTCTTTGTCCGTGGTTTTGCCGGCCTCCTCCCTTCAAGTGATGGTTTAAATGTACGCGTGTATTTACGTTGCCGACCCACAGGCCGGGCAGCAATTGCTCGCACTGGCGCTTGAGTTTTCTCCGGCAGTCGAGCAGACCTCGCCCGAGATGGCCGTCTTTCCAATCGGCGCACTGCGGACGCTGATCGGCTCGCCGTATCAGATCGCTTCGGAAATTTGCCGCTTGGGACATGAACGCAAGCTGGAAGCGAACCTGGCGATCTCATCCAACCCCGACACCGCCATTCTGCTGGCGCGCCACTTTTCCGGGGTGACGCTGGTTTCAGCCGGCGAAGAACATTTGAAACTGGCGCCCATTCCACTGCACAGCCTATTCGCGTATGACACAACGCTCGATCCGGCGTTGCTCGAGATCTTGCAACGTTGGGGTCTGAAAACCTGTGAAGATCTGGCTGGGCTGCCAGAGCGAGGCGTGGCCGAGCGCTTAGGAAAACCGGGAGTGTATTTGCGGCGGCTGGCTTGCGGCGCAATCGACCGGCCGTTGCGCGTTCCGGCGCCCGCTACTAATTATGAAGAGCGTGTGGAGTTGGAGCATGCGCTGCATTTGCTGGAGCCGCTGCTGTTTTTATTAGGCCGCGCGTTGGGCGAATTATGCAGCCGCTTGCGGTCGCAATCGCGGGCCGCGCGGGTGCTTGGAGCGCGCTTCGATTTGGAGGAAGACACACAACGCCTACGCGCGAACCCGTATTGCTGCGAGCTGGAGTTCCCCGTGCCGCTGGATCAAACGCAGACGATCCTCAAGCTGCTGCAGCTTCATTTGGAGCGCCATCCTCCGGACGCGCCGGTGATGGCTTTTACATTGCGCGTGGATCCAGTCGAACCGCGGCGCATCCAAGGCGGCATGTTTCTTCCGCCTACGCCGCCTGCCGACAAGCTGCAAGTCACGTTAGCGCGGATTGCCGCGATGGTAGGCCAGGAAAACGCCGGCACGCCGATGCTGCTGAACACACATCGGCCCGACGCATTCCAAATGACGGGCTTGAACATGGATGAGGCCGGCAAGCTTCCGAGCACGCGGCCAGAAGCGGGCCAGACGATCCGCTTAGCGATGCGACTGTTCCGTCCGGCGCTCGCGGCGCGTATTCGGCTGGCAGGGACGGCGCCGAAAGCCGTTGCGGCGGCGGGTATAAAAGGAACTGTTTTGCGCTGCGCGGGTCCGTGGAAGACTTCCGGCGAATGGTGGACTTCTACTTCTTGGGCACGCGAAGAATGGGATGTGGCGCTAGACGATGGCGCGCTCTATCGTATTTATTGTGAACTGCCGGCGCGCGCATGGTACGTGCACGGCGTTTATGATTAGGGCCGGAGCGCCTGCGGCTAAGGGCGGATGGCCGCCGGTTCCTCCGCTTGCACCCGGTGCTTCAGCTCCACTGTCTGTGAGCCGTTCTGAACTTCAACGGGCTTCCGCACCGCTTCGCGGAACAGCACGGCGGAGTGCTCGAGCATGTCATAAGCATCGCCTGGCTTGATGGATTGAGGCTCCGTAGAGCCCGGATCGCGCGTATCCAAAAGAAGTTCCCAACTGCAACCCGAGGTGCAGGCCGGGATATAGAACTGGATGTGCTCGTGGTGCGGATTCAGGCAGAATAAGAAACTGTCATCGTAGATGGGTTCGCCGTAGCGGTCCACATCCTGCAGGGTTCGCCCGCTCAGCCGTAACGCGAGGCAGCGCACCCAACCCGCCTTCCATTCATCTTCGGTCATCTCCCCGCCATCTGGACGATACCAGGCGATGTCGCGCACTTCGAATCCGTCGACCTGATGTTTAGCGGCGCTAGAGGGGCTGATCTGCCGGTCCTGGAAGAATTTGCGGCGGTGAAAATTCGGGTGCTCCTTGCGAATCTTAATCAGGTTAGTGGTGAACTCCAGCAGTGCCTTTTTGGCATCGCCGAGGTTCCAATCGATCCAACTGATTTCATTGTCCTGGCAATAGGCATTGTTATTGCCCTGCTGGGTGCGTCCGATCTCATCGCCGCCGCAGATCATGGGAACGCCTTGCGACAACAGCAGCGTCGCCAACATATTCCGCATGTCGCGGCCGCGCAGCTCGATGATCTTGGGATCGTCCGTGGGACCTTCGACGCCGTGATTCCACGAATGATTGTCGTTGGAGCCGTCCTTATTGTCTTCGCCGTTCGCCTCATTGTGCTTTTCGTTGTAGCTGACCAGGTCCGCCAGCGTGAAGCCGTCATGCGCGGTGATGAAGTTGATACTGGCAGAAGGGCGGCGGCCATCGCGCTGATAGAGATCGCTGCTACCGGTCAGGCGGTATCCCAGCTCGGCAAGCTGCCCATCATCGCCTTTCCAGTAGCGCCGGGCGGCGTCGCGATACTTTCCGTTCCACTCGGCCCATAAGGCGGGAAAGCGGCCGACCTGGTACCCTCCTTCGCCGACGTCCCAGGGCTCGGCAATCAGCTTGACTTTGGATAGCACGGGGTCCTGGTTGATGACGTCGAAAAAGGCAGAGAGCCGGTCGACGTCATGCAATTCGCGCGCCAGTGCCGAAGCGAGGTCGAAGCGGAAGCCATCGACATGCATGTCTTCCACCCAGTAGCGCAAGCTGTCCATCACCATCTTCAGCACTTGCGGTTGACGCATGTTGAGCGTGTTTCCAGTGCCGGTGTAATCCATGTAGTAGCGCGGCTGGTCCGTCATAAGCCGGTAATAAGTCGCATTGTCGATTCCACGAAAGCTGAGGGTCGGCCCCATCTGGTTGCCTTCCGAGGTGTGGTTATAGACGACGTCGAGAATCACCTCGATGTTGGCGCGATGCAGCTCCCGCACCATGGTCTTGAACTCGCCGATCTGCTGGCCCATGTCGCCGGAGCTGCAATAACGGGCGTCGGGCGAGAAAAAATTTGTCGTGTTGTAACCCCAATAATTGTGCAGCCCTTTATCCAGGAGATGTTTATCATCCAGGAAGTCGTGCACCGGCATCAACTCGACGGCGGTGATGCCCAGCTTTTTCAGGTACTCAACTACGGGCGGGCTTGCCAAGCCCAGATAGGTGCCACGCAAATTCTCGGGCACATCGGGATGCCGCGCTGTGAACCCCTTGACATGAAGCTCATAGATCACTGAATCGTGCAAGTGAGTGGCCGGGGCGCGGTCGTTCTGCCAATCGAAATGCGAGGTGGTCACGACACCCTTTGGCATGCCCGCAGCGTCGTCTTGCGGATCGCAGCTCAAGTCTTCGGCCGGGTCGCCGAGGCGGTAGCCAAAGATCGGATAGTCCCAATCCACCTTCCCCGCAATCGCCTTGGCGTAAGGGTCGATCACGAGTTTGGCCGGATTGAAGCGCAAGCCTTTCTCGGGCTCGTAGGGCCCATGAACGCGGTAACCGTACAACTGTCCGATGGTCAACCCGGGTACGTAGCAATGCCACACATAGCCGGTACACTCCGGCATCTGAACGGTGTCGTGTTCGGCCGATCCCAGCTCACGAAAGAGGCACAGGTCTACGTTAGTTGCGTTCTCCGAGTAGACCGCGAAGTTGACGCCTGTCCCATCCCACGTTGCGCCTTGCGGATACGGCGATCCTGGAAGAATCTTGGCGGGCATGCGTGCGTACGTTTCCTCTCTGCTCGAATTCGAGGTGCTGAGTTGTCAAATCGGAGATGTCTTGTAGTTCATCTTTGTTACCTGGGGGAAGCGCGTGAGAGAGCCCGCGAGTACTGCACACTAAGTAGGCGCACCCGACCCGTCGGGCATTTACAAATCGAGAAAGTTTGTAGCCTATATTCCACTTTTCATGTCCAACCTACCGGGACTTGTTCTGGGCCCCCACCCCATGTCAACCATCAAGATTTACGACGGCGCAGACGAGGTCCGGATCGAGATCGCTGGCCGCTTTCAAGCAGACTCGGTGAATGAGGTCGCCCGGATGTGGCGAAGCGCGCTGGGTGAAACCCGGGCGCGCAAGTGCATCGTAGATATCTCGCGCATCAGTGGATATGATACGGCGGGCTGCAAGCTTCTACGAGACATGTACCACCACGGCACCCAAATCGCGGCGGGGACGCCGCTGTCTTTAGTGTTCTTGAATGAAATCTCAACGCCTCGCCGGCGAGGACCGGCGCTGGTGCGGGAGCGGCCTGCTCCCAAAGAGACCTCCGCGAATACGTCGCGGCTTCGCCCCGCGGCTGCAGGCGAGTAGCGCGAGTTCCAAATATTTGTAACCGTGCGTCCTCAAAGCCCATCCTAGGGCTCTGAGGTAAATTCACGCGAGCAGTATGAGTCAGAAGTGTGGGTCCATTTCTTCCACTTCGCGGCGGGAGGTTTTATTCTCGGCCCTGGCGCTAATACCGGCAAGCCGCATCGTTCACGCCGGGCAATGGCAACCGGCGCCAGGCCAGCCTGGGCAAACGCAATCGCCGCCAGCGCCATCCAGCCAAGCGCCCGCTGCACAGCCGGGCCCAACACGATCGCCGACGCCGACTTTTTCGACGGGCGTCAAGGTGGTCAATGTCTTCGCCACTGTGCGGGACAAGGATGGAAAGATTGTCCGCAATTTGACTAAAGACGATTTCGCGCTGGAAGAAGATGGCCGGCCGCAGGCGATTCGTTATTTCTCCCAACAGGCGGATCTACCGCTGACGCTAGGACTGCTGGTGGACACCAGCGGGAGCGAGCGCCGGATGCTCGGGACCGAGCGCGACGCGAGCAACACTTTCTTCCAACAAGTGCTGCGACCCGAGAAGGACAAGGCCTTTCTGATTCACTTTGATCGCGAAGTAGAGTTGCTGCAGGATCTCACGGCATCGCGCGAGAAGCTCGAGAAGGCGCTCGATCAGATCGATAAGCCGCAATGGGGCAATGGCGACAGTGGTCAATCGGGCGACAGCGGGGGACAGAATGGGAGCGGCGGGTATGGGCATGGCGGCTACGGTCGTGGTGGCGGAGGGCGCAGCGGGTATGGCGGTCACGGCGGCGGCACCACGCTATACGATGCCATCTATCTAGCGTCGGACGATCTGATGAGCAAGCAGACCGGCCGGAAGGCGCTGATCCTGCTGACCGACGGGGAAGATCGCAACAGTAAAGTCTCAATGTCGGAGGCGATCACGTCGGCGCAACGCGCCGATACGTTGGCGTATTCGGTCCGCATTGCGGATGACGAGCACGAATCGAGCCATAGTTTCGGAGGTCCGGGCATGGGCCGGCGCGGCGGCTGGGGCGGAGGGGGTGGTGGAATGGGCGGCGGACGCGGGCGCGGCGGCTCCAATGAAAACCGGCCTGACGGCAAAAAGATTTTGCAGCAGATTTCAAGGGAGACGGGCGGCTCTTATTTCGAAGTTTCGAAGAAGAAGACTGTGGACCAGATCTACACGCAAATCGAGGAGGAGCTGCGCAACCAATACAGCCTCGGTTACACGTCCGATCAAACGAGCGGCGGCGGATTCCGCAAGATTCAACTCACGGTCAAACAGAAGGGCCTCACGGTTCAGACGCGCGACGGGTATTACGCGAGCTGAAGACGATTGCAGGTTCGTCTCAACTCACCGATAGGTCTTCTCCGATCGCAAGAGCACCGCTGCCACGTCGACGACTTGCGCGTCACGATGCACGAAAAATGATCCGGTAGTCGCCGGAGCGCTTGCGATAGCAGCCTTTCCAGGCTTTGCCTTTGAGCGGCTCGACATCGCCTTGGAACGGATCTTGCTCAAGCTGGCTAATACTGCGAGACACCTGCCGGCGGGTCTTGTCGGCCAAACGTTCAACGAATAGTCTAGCCTCGTCTGAGAATCTAACGACCCAGCTCATCCTTGATGTCTTGCCACAACTTGAAACGGCCTTGTTTGATCTGCTTCATTCCACGGCGGACTTTCCTTGATTCGGCGGGGGTGAGAACCTGGTCAACATCGACGACACGCTTTGGTGTCACGAGGACGCCTCTGGGCTTTTGGGTAAACGCCACAAAATCGCCCTCCTGCATGTGAAGCTTCTCGAAGATTTCTCGCGGAATGACCACTTAACGCCGCTGTCCTACGCGCCCGATTGGCACGCGCTTTGAGATTGCCTAGCTTGCCATACCTTCAGATTATCTGATTCTCAGAAGTATCCCGAGTTGTCCCGGCTCCAAGAACCAGCCCAGGCAGAGTTGGGGGTCGTAGGCTGGAAGTGTGGCTGGTCTGCGCCGGAATCTCGCGTCGCTGGTCGATGATTTCGAGCATCACGGAAAAGACTTGGCGATTGTCGCGCCGCGGAGGGTGCGGCAACGCAAGACCACTTACGCCGAGTTAGCAACCCTCGCACGCCGATTCGCGGCGGAACTTCAAACACGCGGCATCGTCAAAGGCGACCGGGTTCTGCTGTGGGGCGAGAACAGCGCAGAATGGGTTGCCGCGTTCTTCGGCTGTGTGCTGCGCGGCGTGCTGCCGGTTCCCATAGATTTCGCGGGCAACACCGAATTTGCGCGGCGTGTCGAGAGCGAAGTGGCGCCGAAACTGATCGTCGGCGATGGCGAGAAACTCGCTGCGTTGCAAACGTCCGCTCCGCAGCTATTCCTTGCCGATTTCGAATCGGCGATCAGTACCCAAACGGCCAAGGCAATTGACGATCTCTCCGAATCGGACGCGCTGCAGATCGTCTTCACGTCCGGCACCACAGGTGAGCCGAAAGGCATCGTTCATACACACAAGAACGTGCTCGCCAGTCTCGGGCCCATTGAGACCGAGATGCAGAAGTACCTCAAATACGAGCGCGTGGTGCATCCGGTTCGCTTCCTGCACACGCTGCCGCTCAGTCACGTTTTCGGACAATTCATGGGTTTATGGATTCCGCCGTTGTTCACAGCCGAAGTGCATTATGAGCCGCGCCTGGTGGCAGCGGAACTGGTAGAACGCATCCGGCACGAGCGAATTTCCGTGCTGGCATCGGTCCCGCGCGTGCTCGATCTCTTGCAGGATTACGTTCTGAACCGCTTTCCCGATCTCGCAACGCGGCTGGGATCGGCCGGCAACATGAAGGCGCTCGCGCGCTGGTGGAACTTTCGCGACGTTCATCGGCTCTTCGGTTTGAAATTCTGGGCGTTCGTGTGCGGCGGCGCTTCGCTTTCAGCAGCGGGCGAGCAGTTCTGGGCTGCGCTGGGCTTTGTGGTTGTGCAAGGGTACGGCATGACGGAGACGACTGCGCTGGTCAGCTTGAACCATCCGTTCCGGCCGGCGCGGGGAACCATTGGCCAAGTGCTCCCCGGGCGGGAGGTTCGGCTGAGCGATGAAGGAGAAGTGCTGGTGCGCGGCGACACGATCTCGAATGCGACCTGGCAGCATGGGCACCTTCAAAGGCAAGCCTCCGAATGGCTCGCCACGGGCGATCTAGCCGAGTTCGATGAAAGCGGGAATCTGCGCTTCCGCGGGCGGAAGAAAGACGTGATCGTGACGTCCGCCGGCCTTAACATTTATCCCGAAGATCTGGAAGCAGCACTCGCACGGCAGCGGGATGTGAAGGCGAGCACGGTAGTCGAAAATGAAACTGAGCATGGACCTGAGCCGCTGGCGGCGTTGGTCATGAATGGCGGTGCGAATCCGAATGCCGCGGTGGCTCAGGCGAATCGCGAACTGGCGGAATTCCAGCAAATCCAAAATTGGGTGGTTTGGCCCGAGCCGGATTTTCCACGAACCTCTACCGGCAAGGTGCTGCGGCGCGAAGTGGCGCGAAGGATTGCAAGCGGAGAGATAGAAGCGGCTTCGCCCAACGGCGCCGGCGGCGTACAGAATCTCGACAGCCTGGGCCGGGTGCAGTTGCAGGCGCGGCTGGAGCAGCAGTATGGAGTGTTGCTAGACGACAACGCGCTTCAGCAGGTGAAGACGGAAGAAGACGTGCGAAAACTGGTGACGCAGGCTGCTGCGGGCCCGGCTGACACGCCGCGCGCGCGCAAGAAATCGGCAGAGCACATTTACCCGCACTGGCCCTGGAACCCCGTGATGCACGCGATTCGAGTAGCATTTCTGGAGCTGGCCGCGATGCCTCTGGTCCGGCTGCTTGCGAAACCCCGAGTCGTGCAGAAAACGCAGCAGTGGCCGCCTGGTCCGGTACTGATGGTCGCAAATCACGTGACGTCTTATGATGCTCCCTTCGTGTTATACGCTCTGCCGCGGCGTATGCGCGACCGGGTGGCGATCGCGATGTCGGGCGAAATGATCCTCGATTTCCGCGGCATGCGCAACCAAGGCAATTGGTTTTTGAATCTTCTAGCACCGGCTGCGTATGTGCTGATCACCGCACTCTTCAACGTTTTTCCATTGCCGCAGCTCAGCGGTTTCCGGCGCAGCTTCCGGCATGCGGGAGAAGCAGTCGACCGCGGCTACAGCGTGCTGGTTTTTCCGGAAGGACGCCGGGCAGAAGATGAGACGCCACAGGCGTTCAAACCCGGCGCCGGTCTGTTGTGGAAAGAGCTGGGCACGCCAGCGCTTCCTGTACGTATACACGGTCTGGGTGAGATCAAATCCACGCACGCGCGCTGGTTTCGCTCGGGGCGGATCAAGGGTTCGGTAGGCGCCGTTCTTCAGCTCGAGGCCGGCAAAAGTCCGGAAGAATTAACGGAGATCTTATGGCATGCGGTATTCGACGATTAATTTGACTGGTGCGGCGGCGAGCGCCTGAAGATACCGCGGAAGAACGGGCCGCCGAAGACGCCGACGCACAGCAGCCCTCCGAACAAAGCCATCGCCTCATAGCTCTCGCGCCCCTGGCGCTGCCAGTAGACGTCCTGCAGGTTGAGCCACAGCGCGAACTCATCGAGGGTAAGCGCGGCCGCGACTCCATACAGCATGGAAGTGAGTCGCCCTGCCCAGCGCCACGACTGGTCCGAACCGGTTCCGATCTCGACCAGCCATGAGTAACCCACCAGCAACAACAGCAGGATGCCCCACACGAGATGGTGAATGTGCCGGCCGTGCATGCTGACATCGTGAAACGGGCCGATATCGTTGTGGATGGCGATAGTTAGGCCGCGAACGACCAAGATCGCAACGAAGAAACCGACGGAAGCCAAGAACAGGCGCTCCCGGCGGCTTTCGCCGAACTGCTGTTTATAGATTGTCCGTAGCCTGCCGCGCGAAACAATCAGCGACAGCAGCGCCAGCACTATCCCAATCGCCAGCGGCAGAATCCAAAAACTTCGATGTGTCCACGGCATTGAAGGCTATTGTAGTGTTAGTTCTCTCATGCTTCCGTTCAAAGGTGTAGATTGAGAGTGGACGGTGCTATGACCCAGAACCAGTTGATCGTATCGGATCCGGCCATAATGCTCGGTAAGCCCGTCATTGCCGGCACACGAATTACAGTCCAGCTCATTCTCGAAAGGCTTGCCGCAGGCGAGAGCATTGAGTATTTGCTGGCTGCATACCCGAGGCTCACGAGAGAAAGTATTCAAGCCGCGATTGCATTCGCAAGCGAAGTGCTCACCGACGTGTTCCATCCCATCCCGCCGACGAATCTTTGACATTCATCGCAGACGAAAATATTGACCGGGCTATTGTACAGGCGCTTCGCCGAATCGGGCACTCCGTCGAGCATATTGGCGAGTTCCATGCGGGGATGACCGACGAAGACGTTCTGTCATTGAGCAGGCAAAGGCAAGCGGTGCTGATCACAGCGGATAAGGACTTTGGTCAACTCATTTTCCGTTACGGGCAACCTTATTCAGGGGTGATGTTCCTCAGGCTATCGGGTACCACGCCGGAGCAGAAACAACAGATCGTGTTGATGTAGTCGAGACCCACGGCGCTCAGCTCCTGGGTGCATTTGCGGTCGTTACGCAGTGGAGTGTTCGGCTGCGGAAGGTTCTGCCGAATTGAGTTGCGCCGTGCGCTATTTCACCGCTCCGCGATACAGATCCTGCATGTCCCGATGCAGTTCCTCCAGACAGCTTTGCTTCAGATAGAGCATGTGGCCTGCGTCGCAGTAATGCATGGTGACGTTACCGCGGAGCTTGGGCGCGAGGCCGAGATGATCGAAGGTGTACTCGGTTGCGAAAAATGGTGTCGCCAGATCGTAATAGCCGTTCATTTGGAGAACACGCATAAACTGGTTCTGGGACATCGCAGATCGCAGCCGCTCCGCCACATCTACATATTGATTCGTGAACTGCGAATAATTCCACGGTTGCACTTTTCCGGTCAGGACTTCGTAGGGCATATCGGTCTGCCAATTCAGTTCACTTCGAACATACTCGTTGAATGCCGCGGTGAACGCGCCTTGTACGGCTGCGTAGCTCGGATCATATTCGGGACGTTCTCCAGCGGCATCTAGGTCCACGCCTTCCAAACGAGAGTCGTAACGGCCAACTGTCTTTTTCTCATCACGCAGCAACGCTTTCGTGAATCGGAAAATGGAGATTCGCAGGTTGGCCTCATCCACGAACGCGGGCGGCAAGCCGGTAAACCTGGCAACCTGCTGCACCATGTCCTTGCGCTCGGATTCGCTCAACTGGTCGCCTTTCATCAGCGCGTCCTTATAAGGTCCGCCGGCAAACTTCCTGGCTTCTTCTACTGCATGTTGTAAGTCACCGCTCTGTAAGTCACCCGAGAGTTTTTTGTGATACCACGCCGCCGCGGTATATGTCGGCAGAAAGAGGATGTACGGCAAATCGTTCCCGACGGCGAATCGAGCTGTCTCGAAATTCAGAATGGTGGAAATCAAAGTAATGCCGTTCAGATAGATCCCTTCGTTCTCGAGCAGATATAGGCTGAGAGCCGAGGCTCGCGTGGTTCCGTAGCTCTCGCCCGCGAGGAACTTCGGCGAGGCCCAGCGTTCATACCGTGTCGTGTAGAGCCGGATGAAATCGCCAACCTCCGCCAGATCGCCCTCGAGCCCATGGAATTGCTTGGGATCCTCACCAGGAGCGGCCCGGCTAAAGCCTGTGGTTACCGGATCGATGAAGACGATGTCCGTAAACACCAGCGCCGTGCCCTGGTTATCCACCAGATGATAGGGAGGTGCAACGGCTTCGCCATCCGGCGTAAGCGCGACGCGCTTGGGCCCCAGGGCGCCCATGTGCAGCCAGACCGAGGACGAACCCGGGCCGCCATTGAACGCGAAGGTGATGGGGCGCTTCGTTTTGTCCGCGCCATCCAGCGAATACGAAACATAGAAGATGCTCGCCTTCGGCTTGCCATCGTCCTTGCGCAACAGCAGCGTGCCCGCGACCGCTGTGTAGTGCAATTCCTGTCCGTTCACGTGTATAACGTGCTGGGTTTTTACCGTCTTCTCTTCGGCCGGAGGCGCGGGAAATTTCTCGGTTGCGCCCGGCTTCTCCTCGGCGCCGGGCTCAGCTTGCGCGGGCGCTCTCGGAGGCCTCTGCGCCAAAACAGACACGGCGGTTACCATCGCTGCGATCAAAATAGTTGCACACTTATGTCTCATGGGCTCGTTTTGAATGATGCCACAGCCTCGATCAAGCCTCTTGCGGCATGTGCGCTTGCTTCGGCGGCAACATTTAACCCGTGGGCGCGAACGGTGTCTGAGGTAATCGGCCCGATGGTGGCAATCTTGACCCGTGAGAGCGCGTCGCGACCGGCTAACTTCACCAGATTCTCGGCCGCCGAGGAACTGGCAAAGGTCACCCAATCAGGAAACGGCTCTCGAAATATTGTGCCCGCCCGGTCCGCGGCGTCCGTGGGGATGACGTTGCGATACGCCTCCACAACCTCCACCTGTGCGCCACGCTTGCGAAGTTCGGTAACGACGACGTCACGCCTGGATGCCGCGCTCGGGATCAAGATCCGCCGCCCGTGCAAGTCTTCGCCGGCAAACGCCTCTACCAACGATTCAGCGACATATTTATCGGGCGTGATGGTCACTTGAAAGCCGCGCTGTTCGGCGGCCTCACGGCTCGCCGCTCCGACAGTTGCAACACGTGCTTTACACTCCCGCGCTGCAAACGGCAACTCACCTGTAAACGCACTAATCGCATTGACGCTGGTGAATATGATCCAGTGGTACTGGTTGCAGTTTGCCGCAGCTTGACGCAGTGGTCCCGAATCCGCAGGGGGCGCAATTCCGATCGCAGGCAGCAGAATCACCTCCGCTCCCAAATCTCGAAACGGCGCGGCCAACTCCTCGGCTTGGTGCGCGGCTCGGGTCACCACAATCCGAACGCCATCCAGTCTTCGCAATTATCTGCTCTCT
>DATJUG010000041.1:0-5256 GCA_035502635.1 Bryobacteraceae bacterium | reverse complement strand
CAGCAGGAATGCCGAGTTGAACGCCGCGTGCGCCGCGCGATAGTCGCCTTGTTGCAACTCAGCTTCCCCCAATCCCTGGTACGCCTGCACGTTCTGTGGCTGCTCCCGGATAAGCGCCCGGTCAACATTGGCCGCGCGCGACGGCGATCCTGCAATCAGGAACAAGCGCGCTAATTGCATCTGAATCCCGGAGTTGTTTCTCGCTTCCTCTTCGAGCGGCAATAACTCAGCCAGTAAATCCTCTTTTTGATTCTTTCTCACCAGCAGATTGATCAACTCCAGCCGCGCTGCGATGCGATGCGCTGGCGGGTCTTGCCGCCACTGTCCGTAAATGGCGCGGTGGTAATAGGCCTCGGCGTCTACTATGTGGCCTTCCTTCAGCCGCAGCCGCGCAGCCACCAGGTTGGCCCCGCCGTCATTTCGATCCGCATCCAGAACCTCATTCATGAGCGGCTCCGCCTCGCTCGTCTTGCCGGCAGCAGTCAGCGCCGCGATCAGTTGCAGCTCATAACTCAGATTCTTGCGTTCCAAGGCATGCGCGCGCCGCAGCGCGTCGACGGCTTCATTTGCCTTGCCGGCCTGCAACAACTCGCTACCCTGAAGGTAGGCCCGTTGCGCCTGGCCGGCTAATTCCCCCTGCTCGGCATCTTCCAGAAACATGTCGAGCGCCGCGAGCGCTCCTATAACCGCGATGACGATGAGGATCAGCCCCACTTTCGGAGCACCGTTGCGCAAAATCGTGCTTGCCCCGGCAACAGCACTCATATCACTGCTTCACCTTTGCCGTGCCTGCCACGCCGTAGGTCGCGAGAATGTCCTTTAGCGCTACAATGCCGTACATCTGCCGGATGTTCGCGCGGCTTACCACCGGCACCACGTCCACTCCCTTGGCGCCCATTCGCTCCAATGCATAACTCAGTGGATGATCGGCATGCACGTAAGGATAATCGCCATTCGCCTTCACCAAGTCTTGCGCCACTGCGGGCGGCGGCTCCGCCGTCTCGATCTCATGAATGCTGATCACCGCCTGAACAGAGCCGTCGTTGCCTACCGGCCAGGAACTGGTCTTTTCCTTGTCGAACCGCGCCTTCACTTCTTCCATGTTTGCCTCGGGCCGTAGCGCTTCTACACCTGTCTGCATCACTTCGCTCACGTGGATTCCCGCCAGTTCCTCGCGCGATTCCCCGGTTGGAAGATACACGCCTTCCTGCAGCGCCAGCGCTTCGTAGATCGGTTCGTGCTGAAGGTGTTGCGAGATAAAAAAGCTGATCAGATTCGAAATCATCAGCGGGACGATAATCGAGTAGTCGCGAGTCATTTCGAAAATCATGATCACCGAGGTGAGCGGAGTCCGTACGATCCCCGCGAATGCGGTTCCCATGCCCACCAGCGCGTATGCGCCCGCGTTCGCCGTCACCCCGGGAAACAGCGTATGCGCTATGCTGCCCACCGTGCCGCCCACCATTGCCCCGATGAAAAGGCTGGGGCCGAAAATGCCTCCCGCGTTTCCCGATGAGTAGCATGCCGGTGTGGCAATGAGCTTCATGATCGCGAGCAACGCCACAATCCTAATCGGAAAATCTCCGGTCAGCACGCGATCCACGTAGTCGTACCCGACCCCCAGCACTTCCGGCCTAATCAACGCCAGGATCCCCATCAGCAAGCCCCCGGCGGCGGGTTGCAGCCACACCGTCGATGCGGGAAGCTGCCGGAACCAGACGCGCAGCTTGAGCAACAGTTTGACGAAACACACTGAGGCGAAGCCGCCCGCTACGCCCAGAATTGCGTAAATACCGAACTCCAGCGGATTGACAAGCTGGTATGCCGGAACATGGAACAACGGCTCGTCTCCCAGGATGAAGTGCAACACCATCCAGGAGGTTGCCGATGCCAGCACCACCGACCCGAGCACCGGCGCGTGCAGGTCGCCCAAAATCTCTTCGAGTGAAAATAGCACCGCGGCGATCGGCGTATTAAACGCTGTCGCGAGCGCGGCCGCACAACCCACGGGCACGAGCGCCTTCACATTCGCTTTGCTCAGTCCGAATCGGCGGCCCAACACCGAAGCAATCCCCGCGCCGATCTGCACGGACGGACCTTCGCGCCCCAGTGCGATGCCGCTCGCCAGGCTGATGGAACAGCAGATGAATTTGCCGAGCACGGTCCGCAGCGAAATATATCCGTCTTGAAGGAAGAGCGCGAACTTGGCTTGCGGAATGCCGCTGCCGCGCGCGTTCGGGAAATAGCGGTACAGCAGAATGCCAGAGACCAGCGTGCCAGCCACCGGAACCAATAACCGCCGCCAAACTGCGCTTTCGGGCGGATACATTCGCGCGGCCAGACGGCCCGTCAACAGGATGAACGCAACCACCGTGAGCCCGACAAGAATGCCGATGACCAAGCTCAGCAAGATTGTCAGTTGATCTTCGCGCTTCTGGAAACCGGTCCAATTCCATAGCTTCGCCCGCAACGACAGCTTCGGCATCTTTTTCTATATTCACAGACGTGAGCAAACAAATAGGCCAGATTTTCGATGGCCATCGATGCTTGCAGCAACGCCGACAAGTGCACTCGTCCCGTTCCCGCACACAGATGCTGGGGTAGTCTCGGCGCTTGTCGCCGCGCCCCGGACACGGTTCTCGTTTTTTCCGCTACTCTGAAAATGGCGGCGTTTATGAACTACTACGCTGTGCTCGGTATCGCGGAGGACGCCAGTTCCGAATCGATCCACAATGCGTTCCGGGCGCTTGCCCGGCAATACCACCCGGATGCTGGCGAGGGCTCATCGGCCGGCAAGTTTCGAGAAGTAGTCGAGGCCTACGAGACGCTGGGCGATCCAGCGCGGCGGCAAGCCTATGACAGAATGCTTGCCCGCGAGCGCCATCCGTCTCGCCGTGAGGCGCCTGCGCGGGATGTGATCGTTGAGCCGCTTGCGCAGCCCTGGTTTGCCTCGACGCCGCATCCGGTGAGCATTCAGTTTGGCCACCCGCGTGTCATCGACCCGTGGTTCGAGGAAGTATTTCGATCGTTCGATGAATTTCTTTCTTATCCCTGGTTTGGCCGGAGGTAAAAGGATGCGCATGAGGCGACCGATTTGCAGCGCGCTGGATGAAAACGGAGCGCAGGCCATCAGGGCCTGGCGTTTCCGCCCCCCATGAAGCACCGGGCGCCGATAGCTGTTATGGCAAATATCCAGGTGAATTTTCGATTGCTCTAGGTTGCTTGCACGGCCGGCGAATTCAAAACCGGTTTTCTGGTCCGGATGACTTCCTCGATGATGTCGGCGGCGCGTTCCGAGCCTTTCGTGGCGGCGATGGCATCGTGCATCCGGCGTGCGGCTTCCGTGTAGCGCGGGTTGGTAAGGACTTCCTGAATCAGCGCCCTGAGGCGATCGGGCGTGAGCTTGCGTAGGCGAATGAAATCGCCCGTGCCGGTCCAGCGAATGCGTGCAGCCACGCCGAATTGATCGAAGTTGAGCGGGACCGCCACCAGTGGCACGCCGGCAGCTAGGCTTTCAAGCGTGGTATTGAGCCCCGCGTGTGTGATGGTCAGCGCGGCACGCTCGAGCAGATCCAATTGCGGCGCGAATTCCACCACCAGCGGAGCACCTGGCAGGTCGCGGAAATCAGCAACATTTCCCGCGCCACCCAACGAAAGCACCAATTGCGCGTCGAGTTCGGCACAACTCTGCGCGATAGCCTCAAACACGCGCCTGTGCTGATTCACAGTTCCCAATGAAGCATAGATCAGCGGGCGGCTATCCAGACGCTGCCAAGGGAAGGGAACTGCGGGCCTGGAGGCGCAACGAATAGGGCCTACATAGTGAAAGCACGCAGGTAGTTCCTTGCGTGGAAAATCGAATTCGGCGTTCTGCTGGCTCAATTGCGCGAATGGAGAGAAGGCATCGTTCGTGCACCTGAGAGGGCGCAAGCCCCACCGCTTCCGATAGCGATTGATGATGTGCCGTGTCCGCACGGCGGCCAGCTCCAGAGTTGAATACGCCAAGCGGTTCCGCAACACCGCGAAAGGATTCTGGCTGTAGTCCCACGTGGTGAATAGTAGTGGAACCTGCGGCTCAATGTTCATGGCAAGCGCGCTCGCGACACTCACCCACGGCAATCCCAACACCTCCGCAACCGAGCCGCTGCACGCCTCTGCCTGATCGACGATCACACCATCCAGCGCTGCACGGAGCGCGAGGTCGGGCCCTTTGCGCAGAATGGCGTCATAGCGCAGTTCGTCGAAACGCCCCTGCGCGCGCATGGCCGCAAATGTTCCACGCTTGCCGATGCGCTGCTTGATCTGCGTGAAAGTGTCGCGCGGAGCCGCATCCGGATCCGTGGAATAAAAGTCGAAACCGGCTTCGCGAATCTTGCGTTCGTTGTCTAAGACGCTGAAGAAGATTAGCCTGTTCCCGCGGCGCGCCAGCGCCCCACCGAGCGCCAAGAACAGATTCAGGTGGCTTGGCATGGGCAGGCAGAAGATGCCGATATTGGCCATGACGCCTTTCAGGAAACCAGGACCGGGTCGCGGCGCGTGGCCACGACTTCTTCAATGATCGACGCTGCTGACACGGCGCCCTGTGTTCTCTGAATAGCCGCGCCAATGACAGCTTCCCGTTCGCGATATGTGGACCTGCTGAGAATTTTGCGCGCCGCCGCGCCAATTCTGGAACCCGTGCATTTGGCTGCAGGTACGATTTCACCAACGCCGGTGTAGGCGATGCGAGCTGCCACGCCGAATTGATCGCCGGTAATAGGAATGGCGAGCGGCGGAACGCCCGCTGCGAGCGCTTCCATGACTGAGTTCAGGCCGCCGTGCGTAATGGCAAGAGACGCTCGTTTGAGTAGTTCGCATTGTGGAGCATAATCGGCCACGATGGCATTGGCCGGAAGCTTCGTCAGGGATTGCGCCCGGCCGCTGCCACCCAGCGCGATGACAAGCTGCGCATCCAAGCCCCGGCAACCCTCGACGATGGCGTTCCAAATCTCCGTTCTGGATCCGAAGACGGTTCCGAGCGACGCATAGATAATCGGACGGCCGTCCAGGCGTTCGAAAGGAAATGAAACTTCACGCTCGGGCTCGCGACGGTACGGGCCCACATAGTGGAAGCAATCGGGCAAGCGCTTGCGAGGGAAATCGAATTCTCGCACGAGCTGGGTGATTTGAGCAAAGGGCGAGAAGGAGTCGTCCGGCGAACCATATGGCCGCAAACCCGAGCTGCTGCGGTAGCCATTCAACACGCGATGAAGCGGT
>DATJUG010000040.1:0-13188 GCA_035502635.1 Bryobacteraceae bacterium | reverse complement strand
GAATTTCTTGCCCTGTTCAATGCGATACGGCTCGATCAGCTTCGCAAGTTTGGGGAATTTCCGGGGCATTGAGCGTCGACGGCACAAGAAGATTCTGGTCGTCGCCCCACCAATCTATCAGGTGAGAACATGCAACCGGTCACTGAATCGCTGACGGGAGCCATCGCGGGCGGTATAAAGCTCACGGCGGAACTTGCGACGTTGTGCAAGCGGCTGTTCAGGAAGTATCCGCGCAAGATTCGCGAAAGAAGCGGGGTAGACCGGCGTCGCAACGAGGAACGCCGGAAGGACGTCAAGCACCGGCTTCGCAGGGGACTGTGGCTTGAATACCACCGAGTCACCGAATCGGGCAAGTTCGATGAGATGCCCCGCGATTTGTATACTCGCGGAAAGCTGCTTGCCGCTCTTGTCACGGAAGCTCGCAGATATCGCTTCCATGATCGTGAGAACCAGTCGGAGGTTTCGACTTCAAACGCCTTGGAACGGGTGGTAGACCGCATCTGGCCGAATCCTCTGTCGGGCGTAGATGGCAGCGGGCAATCCAGGGCCGTCTATGTCATCGAAGCAATCGCACAAGAACTGTACGACACCTATGACGTGAAGATCCGCGACCGGCGTCAAGGCGAACGGCGTGCGGCGGCGGTGGCAGCGGCTGCAAGATAGGCGTCGGGGCCTAAAGCTTCTTGGGATCCGTTTCATCGCATCCCGTAAGTGTGCTGCAGCCGCGGATTCGTACCTCCAGCATGTACACCACGATGATGATGTTCACTCCCAACACAGCAATGCGCTCCCAATCGGCGCGTTCGGTGATCCTGAGAATCTCCCAAGGCAGATACATCGCGCCCGAAAGCAGAGCGAACCATTCCGCCCATACCCGGCGATTCCATAGGCCCCAGGCCTCAACAAAGCGCACCGCCGAGTAGGTGAGCGTAGCGGCTGCAATGGTCCAGATCCGTGCATCAGTGACTTTGTTGGCGGCATTCAGAAAGGCGTGTGCGAACCGCCGGTCGGGGTCCATGTGCAGGTGATAGAGCAGCCGCTCGGCAAAGTCTTCCGCGTGCTGGTGAACTGCAAGCAACGTTACCCCAAGAAGCAGAACCGCGATGCCCTTGAGGGCTTCGAAACTTGCCACCGCGCGCAAGCCCGCAGTGCTGGCGCGCTGGTCAACGGCTTGTGGGGGCGGTTGGTGGATGTGAGTCACCGGAGCGCTCATGTTCCGATGCTCCCACACGTTCTACAGCGGAATATTGCCGTGCTTCTTGCGCGGCATGGTGTCGCCTTTGTTCGCCAGCATGCGCAAGGCACGGATCACCCGCGACCGCGTTTCGTGCGGCTCGATCACGTCATCCACATAGCCGCGTTCGGCCGCGACGAATGGATTTGCAAATTGATTCCGGTACTCATCGATCTTTGCCTGTCGGTCCTCGTCCGGATTGGCGGACACTTGCAGCTCACGCCGATACAGAATGTTGACCGCGCCTTCGGGACCCATCACGGCAATTTCCGCCGTCGGATAGGCAAGATTCACGTCCGTTCGCAAGTGTTTCGAGCCCATCACGCAGTAGGCGCCCCCGTATGCTTTGCGCGTGATTACGGTGATCTTAGGCACAGTGGCTTCCGCATAGGCATATAGCAGCTTCGCGCCATGCCGAATGATGCCTCCGAACTCCTGTTCGGTTCCCGGCAGAAAACCGGGCACATCTTCAAAGGTAAGGATCGGGATTTGAAAAGCATCGCAGAAGCGCACGAAACGCGCGCCCTTGCTCGACGAATTGATGTCGAGACAACCAGCCAGATGCGCCGGCTGGTTCGCGACAACACCGATGGTCTCACCCGCCATGCGCGCAAATCCGATCACGATGTTGCGCGCAAACTGCTCGGCGACTTCGAAGAAATTAGCGTCGTCTACCACGCGGCAAATTACGTCTTTGATGTCGTACGGCTTGTTCGATTCGGGCGGGATCAAAACGTCCAACTCGGGATCCGCGCGGTCTTCGGGATCTTTGGTGGCCACGCGCGGCACACCATCCAGATTGTTTTGCGGTAGGAACGTCATCAGTTCGCGAATGCTGCGCAGGCAATCTTCGTCGTTGGCCGACTCAAAATGCGCCACCCCGCTAATGGCGTTGTGAGTTGCGGCTCCCCCGAGATTTTCCTTGCTGACGTCTTCGTGCGTCACGGTCTTGATCACATCCGGCCCGGTCACGAACATATGACTGGTGCCGTCGACCATGAAGACGAAATCGGTTAATGCGGGCGAATAGACAGCGCCGCCGGCGCAAGGTCCCATGATGGCGGAGATTTGGGGAACCACGCCGCTTGCCAGCGTGTTGCGCAGAAAAATGTCCGCATAGCCTGCGAGAGAAACCACGCCTTCCTGAATGCGCGCCCCGCCTGAATCGTTGAGCCCAATTACCGGTGCGCCGGTCTTCAGCGCCAGGTCCATCAGCTTAACGATTTTCTGTGCATTCGCTTCCGAGAGCGAACCTCCGAAGACGCTGAAATCCTGCGCAAAAGCAAAAACCTGCCGGCCATGAATGAGCCCGTGACCGGTGACGAATCCGTCGCCATCGATCACGTTATCCTGCATGCCGAAGTTGTAGCAGCGATGCCGCACGAGCTTATCGAGCTCCTCGAAGGTACCCTCATCGAGCAGCAGTTCGATGCGCTCGCGCGCGGAAAGCTTGCCTTCCCGATGCTGCCGTTCCTGGCGCTCGGGCCCTCCGCCTTGTTCGGCTCGCGCATGGCGCCGCCGCAATTCTTCCAGCCGGTTGGTATTCATTGACGTCTCTCAGTGTCTGCGATTCAAATGCGACGATGAAATTGAGCGCACCGGGCGTCTTCGCTTTAGCGCGTGGGTGCCCGTTGTGCGCGGTCCAAAAGTTCAGTTCAGCATGTCAGATGGTAATATGAACGGCCCCGCGGAGGTGGTGATCGGCACAGCCGGGCACATCGATCACGGGAAAACGGCCCTGATTCGAGCGCTCACCGGCATCGATACCGATCGCTTGGCGGAAGAAAAACGGCGCGGCATTTCAATCGATCTTGGGTTCGCTCACTTGTCGCTGCCGAACGGGCAATCGATCAGTTTCATCGACGTTCCCGGTCATGAGCGCTTCGTCAAAAATATGTTGGCGGGTGCGGGCGGCATTCAAGCGGTGCTCTTGGTGGTAGCTGCGGATGAATCGGTAAAGCCTCAGACCCGCGAGCATTTCGAGATTTGCCGGATGCTTGGCATCGCACGCGGGTTTATTGTGTTGACTAAGTGCGATCTTGCGTCTCCGGAACAAATCACCAACGCCTCCAAAGATGTACGGGCGCTTTGCGCCGGATCCTTTCTCGATAACGCTCCGGTCGTTCCCGTGAGTGCAGTGACGGGCGCGGGACTTGAGACTCTCAAGCGCGAGCTGGCGTTGTTGGCCGCTCACATTCCCACGCGCAACTCGGATGGTCTGACGCGGCTTCCGATTGACCGCAGTTTCGCACTGAAGGGCTTCGGAACGGTTGTCACCGGCACGCTTTGGAGCGGCACGCTACGCATTGGCGAAATGGTCAGGCTGCATCCATCGAACCGCGAGGCGCGCGTTCGCGGTTTGCAGGTACATGGGAAGCCGGTAGAGCACGTGGCAGCCGGGCAGCGAGCGGCCGTGAACCTGACCGGCGTCGATCATTCGGAGATCGTGCGCGGCTTCGTTCTCGGTCACGATGATGGGCTTCAGATCACGAAGCGCATGGACGCGATGGTGGATTGGATCGATCCGGTGGAAATTCCTCACGTGCGGCGGCAATTCTTGTTGCATATCGGAACCGCGGAAATCCCGGTTGTCTTGAAAGTGTTGTCGAACATAGTTGAGACAAGAACGCTCACGCGTTTATGGGCCTCCCAACCCGTGCTCGCATTGCCAGGCGACCGTTTCGTCCTGCGCCGCCCTTCGCCCGCTCAGACCGTCGCAGGCGGTTTCATCATTGATGCGTTTCCGCCAGCGCGGTTGAATCGTGCCAAGACTCTGCCACGATTGTTATCTCTCGACCAAGCCGATCTCGGCAAGCGGCTTGGGATCCTTGTACAAGAAAGCGCGGCCGGCCGCCGCGTGCTGGAGCTGGTGCACCTGACGGGCGAACCGTGCGCACATATCCGGTCGGCATTGTCGCGCAACTCGTCTCTTGTATTCGACGAGACGAGTCAACGCGTCATTAGCAGGAGTTGGATGGAGCAGAAGCAGCGTGATGTGGACGCGTGGCTGACTGCATTTCACGCGAAGAATCCATCATTAGCAGGCGCGCCGATATCGCTCGCACGCTTAGGATTGGATCCCGAGATCGCAAAGCTGGTATTCGATCATGCTCCCGGTTTACGGGTCCAGGGAGATGTTGTCTCGCTGGCAACGCACCGGCCGCAGTTCAGCAGCCAGGAAACGCAAGCGCTCTCGAAAATCGAACGCGCTTTTCGCCAAGCCGCGTTTCAGCCGCCTCCGCCCGGCGAAGTGTTGCAATCTGCCGGTCTCGATCCCAAGCGCGCGCGGGGGCTGCTGGAAGGGTTGATCAAGGGCCAGAAGCTGGTGCGCGTCTCGGAAAATCTTATCTTTCACGCGGAGGCGATCGCGCACGTGCGCAAGTCGCTAGCGCTACATAGAGGGCGCCGGTTCTCCGTTCCCGAGTTCAAAGAATGGACGCGGATCTCGCGCAAATATGCGATTCCGCTGCTCGAGTATCTGGACCATCAGCATGTCACGCGCCGCGAGGGCGATGCGAGGGTGGTTCTCTAACGGCGGCGGAGTCATATCACTTCGAAGATGAGGCACTTCAGATAGTGCGTTTCCGGCACAGTGAGCAGGATCGGGTGGTCCTGCGCCTGCGTTCGGCGCTCGAGCACGCGCAGTTGCTTGCCTGAATCGAGCGCCGCGGCAGCGATCACCTCCAGCAGATGCGCTTCGCTCATGTGGTGCGAGCAGGAGCAGCTCACCAAAATGCCTCCGCGTTCGAGCAGACGCAGAGCGCGCAGATTGATCTCTTTGTATCCGCGCGCCGCGCCTTCCAGCGCAAATCGCGATTTGGTGAACGCCGGCGGGTCGACGACGACAATATCGAATGTGCGCCTCGCCGCGACTAAACCCGGCAGATAATCCAGAACATTCGCTTCCTGAAACCCGACATTGGTCACTTGATTCAGAGCTGCGTTTATGCGTGCAGCTTCGAGTGCGGCAGCGGAGCTGTCTACCGCCTCAACCGACTCGCAAACCGAAGCGAGGTGAAGTGCGAACCCTCCGGACGCTGTGAAGCAATCAAGCGCGCGGCCGCGAGCATATCGTCGCACAGCCAGATAGTTCTCGCGCTGGTCGAGAAAGATGCCCGTCTTCTGCCCATGCAGAAGATCTACGCGCCAGCTCAGATCATTCATGCGGAGGTCTACACGTTCGGGCACGCCGCCGAAGGCAATGTGCCGCTCTTGTGGCAGGTTTTCTTTCTCACGAACGCTAACATCGTTTCGGGCAACGATGCCTTTCGGCTGCAGGAGTGCGACAAGGACTCTGACGAGCGGTTCTGCAAGCCGGTCCATGCCCTGGTCGAGAAGTTGAAGAACCAGATACTCCGCATAGCGGTCAACAATGAGCCCCGGAAGCAGGTCGCCCTCCGCGTGCACCAGCCGATAGGCGTCGGAATCGGAAACGACGCGTTGGCGATAGGCAAGCGCGGCTTCGATTCGCGCGCGCAGAAACGCCTCATCGATTGGCTCCACGCGATGGCTCAGTAGCCGTAGGGCGATCTGCGAAGTCGAGCTGTAGTGCGCCGTGCCGAGACCGTGGCCTTTCGGGTCCACCACGCGCACTGCATCTCCGGGTTGTGCCGCGCCGCGGTCAATCAGGTCGCTCGCAAAGATCCAAGGATGGCCGGAGTGCACGCGATCCGCTGCCTTTCGGTTCACGCGCACGGTAGGGATCGTCTGCATCGGCTCATTTAAGCATGGGAAATAGTGTGGACGCTATTTTTGTACCAGTGACTTCCCGTCCGCGTCTGATTCTGCTCGCATGTGCATTCGTGCTCTACGCGGCATTTCCAACACGCACCTACTACTGGGACGGCGTGCTGTTCGCACTGAATATAGAGAGCGTCGCACAAGGCCAGGCTTCGGCGGCTATACTGATCCATCCGAATCATCTGCTGTACTCGGCATTTGGATACCTCCTATATCGCACTGCCCTCGCCTGCGGCCTGACTCTGCGCGCTATCGCGGTGCTGCAGATCTTCAACACTCTGGCGAGCACGGCGGCTGCGGCCGTGGTTTACGCGATTGCGAAAAGAATGACGCGCTCTGCCGCTGTGGCAGTGTTTTGCGCGACGCTGTTTGCATTCGGCGCCACCTGGTGGAAGTTTTCAACCGACGCCGATGCCTACGTTGTCACGATTCTGTTGCTGTTACTCGCAATCTATTTCGTCCTGCGTGAGCGGCCGCAATTCATCCTCGCCGCGATCTGCCACACGGTCGCCATGCTTTTCCATCAGCTCGCGATCTTCGCTTATTTTGCGATTTTCGCGGCGATTTTTCTGCAACAGCGCTGGCCGAAACAGAAACGCGTGCTGATTTGCGCAGCTTACGCCTTGGGAACGGGGGCATGTGTAGGAGTGGCGTATTGGATCTGCTACTTGCAGGCGGACCATTCGGCCTATCCGTCCCTGGCGAGATACGTCTTGAGCTACGCATCCGATTCCGGATTCACACAATCCTTCGGCCAGATCCTGAATTCTTACCTCACTAGCTACGTCAAGCTGTTTTTCGGCGGCAAGCTAAGCCTGGTCAAAGAATATTTCTCCATCGCATCCGCAACCCCATTTGCGATTTGCGCGGTGGCGCTTGGTTACGCTGTGATGCGATTTCGCCGCGCCGGGGCCGAGTCTCGGATGCAGGCGGATCGCCGCTCGATCGTCGTGCTCTGGGCGTGGCTGTTGCCCTACGCGATCTTCCTCGCCTCATGGGACCCTGGAAGTGCGTTCCACAAGCTATTCGTCTGGCCCTCGATGGTGTTGCTGATTGGCGCTTTTTTGGCTTCTGGCCGTGTGCCATGTCTCACAGCGTGGATCGCAATTACGATCGCGATAGCAGCATGGAATTTCGGCGCATTCATCTATCCGCACTCCCACGACAGTGCAGATCCCGTGCTTGTGTTGGCGCAAAAGATTGACCGTGAGCTGCCGAAAAACGCGACCGTTTACTACAGCGCCTTCAGTCCGGATGACTGGTATCTCGATTACTTCGCGCCGGGACGCAAGTGGGTGAAGCTCAATGGGGCGCCCACCACGGTTCCATTTTGCGTGGACACCACCGCGAGAACAGCACTAGCCCCGGCTGCGGATCCGATACTGCACTGGGAGCTCGTGAACTCACAACACGGCATCCGGCTTGAATGCTTTAACTCGCTGCGTTAAACGTCCAGATTGCGCACATCAAGCGCATTCTCTTCGATAAACTTACGCCGGCTCTCGACATCTTCACCCATGAGGGTTGAAAATATGGGCTCTGTTTCCGCGTAGTCTTTCAAATCGATCTGGAGAAGTGTCCTCGACTCGGCGTTCATGGTTGTCGACCAAAGCTGTTCGGCATTCATCTCACCCAGACCCTTATAGCGCTGCACATTGACTTCACGGGTGCCTTCACTCTTCACGGTCGAAAGCAGATCGCGCCAGTTCTGTTGCACGTCGCGCTGCGAATCTTTCACAATCGTGAACGGCGGCGTGTTCAGGCGCGCCGCTTGTTTGACGAGCGACCGCAAGCGCCGGAACTCGGGCAGCGATAAAAACTCGGTGCTAATAAAACGCGTGGCGTTGGTCGGGTCCTTATAACCGATCATCCACGCGGAATGCTCTTCGTCGCGTTCCACGGTCACTTCGAGCTTTGCCTCTTTCAGCCGCGCGGCAATCGCCTTTACGTTCTGCTCGTTCTGCAGGTCGGCCTTGGTGTCGATGGGTAAACTTACATCCGAAAGCACGTCCACCACACGCGCCTCGCGTACACGCCGCTCCAGGCGGCGGCTGATCGTCGCCAATTCATCGAGCGACATCAGAAAAGCGCGCAACTCACCGCCTTCAATCTTTGCGGGCGTTCCATCGCCTGCGCTCGCTAACTCGACTGAAAGATTTTCAGTGGCGCGCCGCAGAATCTCACGCGTGAACTCCTTGTCGTCCTTGATGTATTTTTCGCTCTTCCCTTTCTTGATGCGATACAGCGGCGGCTGCGCCACAAAGACCTTGCCGCGCTCAATCAGTTCGCGCATGTGCCGGAAGAAGAACGTCAGCAATAGAGTGCGAATGTGCGAGCCGTCCACGTCGGCGTCGGTCATGATGATGATCTTGCCGTAGCGAAGTTTGGCGAATTCGAAATCCTCGCCTTTGCCGATGCCCGTGCCGATAGCGGTAATCATGGCGCGGATCTCTTCGTGCCCGAGCATCTTGTCGTAGCGCGCCTTTTCCACATTCAGGATCTTGCCCTTGAGCGGCAGAATGGCTTGGTAGCGCCGGTCTCGGCCGGATTTCGCCGTGCCGCCGGCCGATTCGCCTTCGACCAGGAACAACTCGCAGCGGTCCGGATCGCGTTCCTGGCAATCAGCCAGCTTTCCGGGCAAGCCGCCCGAATCGAGAGCGCCCTTGCGCCGAGTGAGGTCGCGCGCCTTGCGTGCCGCTTCCCGCGCACGCGCCGCTTCAATCGCCTTGGTGACGATCTTTTTCATTACGGCCGGATTCTTGTCGAAGAACTCACCGAGTTTTTCGTTTATTAACTGGACTACATAGCCGCCGATATCCGAGTTCAGCTTGCCCTTGGTTTGTCCTTCAAACTGAGGCTGCGGCAGCTTCACACTGATTACGGCGGTTAGGCCTTCGCGCACGTCGTCGCCCGTGAGATTCTCCTTCTGGTCTTTGAACATCCCGGCTTGCTGCGCCGCCGTATTGATGGTTCGGGTCAGCGCGCTTCGGAAGCCGCTTAGGTGCGATCCGCCGTCAACGGTATTGATGTTGTTCGCAAAGCTGAACACGTTTTCCGAATAAGAATCGTTGTATTGCAAAGCGACCTCAATGGTCAGCTTGCCGCCGTTCGGTAGTTCGCGATCGCCTTCGAAGTGAATGGGCTTATCGTGCAAGGCGGATTTGCCGCGATTCAGGTGCTTGATAAACTCCGCAATGCCGCCGCTGTAGTAGAACTCTTCTGTGCGGATGTCCTCGCCGCGCTCATCGCTGAGCGTGATTTTCAGGCCCTTATTTAGAAATGCGAGCTGGCGCAGCCGCTGAGCTAAGGTGTCGAAATTGAACTCGACCGCGTCCATGATGGTCGGATCCGGCTTAAAGGTAATCTTGGTGCCCGTCTTGTTTGATTTGCCGGTCTTGGCGAGTGGCGCTTTCGGAATGCCGCGCTCATAATCCTGCTCCCAGGTGCCCTTCTCGCGCCAGATCTCGACGTGCAGCGTTTCGGCCAGCGCATTTACGCAGCTCACCCCCACGCCGTGCAAGCCCCCGGAGACTTTATAGGAATTCGAATCGAACTTGCCGCCCGCGTGCAACTTGGTCAGCACCACTTGCGCGGCGGAAACGCCTTCCTCCTCGTGAATATCGACGGGAATCCCACGCCCGTTATCTACCACCGTGATGGAGTTGTCGATATGAATGGTGACGCCGACCTCCGTACAGTAACCCGCCAGCGCTTCGTCGACGGAGTTGTCTACCACTTCATACACGAGATGATGAAGGCCCATTTCACCGGTTGAGCCGATGTACATAGCCGGGCGCAGCCGAACCGCCTCCAGTCCCTCGAGCACTTTGATACTGCTGGAATCGTAATTTTCGTTTTGAGCCACAGTAGCCATACTTTCAACAGCCGCCAACGCGATGAAGAACCGCAAAACATAAGCGGCCGCGTCCAGCGGATTCATGCCTTTCTTTACCCTTCGCCCCGTCACGAGGCGGTGTGCTGATGGCGCACTTCATTGCCCCGGCCTTTGCGTCGGCCGCGGATGCACTGAAACGCGTCCGGTCAGATGCGCATCGGCATTACAACGTACCGGTACACGGTTTCGGCCGGCGCTTCATGCGGCCGAAGCTCGCCCGCGCTGTTTGCGTCTTTAAAATGAAGCTCCACTTCAACCTGTTCCGCAGAGCGCAGAAAATCGAGCAAATATTGAGCGTTGAATCCGATTTCAACCTCGGAGCCGCTATATTCCACCGGGATCGTATCTTCGCTCTCTCCGGTTTCCGAAATCGACGAGTGCACCTTTAATTCGCCTTTCAAAATCTGCAAGCGAATGGCACGCGAGCGCTCATCGGCGAATTGAGCCACCCGCTCAATCGCGGCCTTCAGCTCATCGCGCTGAATGACAAGCATATGCGGATGCTCTTTCGGCAGCACGCGTTCATAATCCGGGAAGTTGCCAGTCAACTTGCGGCTCAGCAATAGGCGCTTGTCGATCTTAAAGAACAGATGATTCTCGTTGCCGGAAAACTCGATCTCCTTGCTCGAATCGTCGCTTGCCAGTTTCTGGATTTCGTTCATCGCCTTGCGGGGCAACAGAGCGCGATACGATCCCACCAAGCCCGGCAGTTCGACCTGCTTTTCCATTATGGCCAGGCGATGGCCATCAGTGGCCACCATCACCAACCCGTTCTCTCTCAGGATGAGAAGAGCGCCGTTCAGCGTGAAACGTGACTCCTCAGCCGAGATCGCGAAGATGGTGCTCGCAATCATTTGCGAGAGGACGCTCAGCGGAATCTGCGCCAACGGCTCCGGCATCTGCGGCAACTCGGGAAAACTTTCGCGCGACATGCCCGCGATGCGTGTACGCGATCGTCCACAGACGAAACTCGCCCATTGATTTTCCGCCAGCTTCACCTGCAGGTCCGCATCGGGTAGGAGCCGTACATAATCGAGCAGACGTCGCGCCGGAATCGTTCCAGCGCCTTCCTTCTTGATGCGAGCCGGACAAGCACACCGGATGCCCAGTTCCAAATCCGTAGCCGTGAGCCAGACCTGGTCGTGATCCGTCTCAACCAAAATATTTGAAAGAATCGGAATAGTGGTCTTCTTCTCCACGACCCCTTGCGTGAGGCCCAGCTCTCTTATCAGATCAGACTTGCTTACCGAGAATTCCATGGTGCGTGTTCACAGATCCTTGCTCGCCTTCGAGCTTCTATACTTCTTCGAAGGGGTAATCTAAAGTACCAGAAGAGAACCGTATCAGTAGGGGTTGTGGAAATGTTGAATTCCTTCTAAATTATAGCAAAGATACCGTCTTGGCGTCTTATGGGTTGTGAATTTCATATGGTAAATTTTGCAAGCCCCACAGGGTAGAAAGTTCCTAACAGAAATACACAAGATCGCAGGACGAGCGCTGTGGAAAACGCCATAACGTCACTGAAGCGAATCGATTAGCGAGTGAATGAGGTTGTTTAAATCCTCATCCCGCTGCCGCAGGTCGTCAATCTTCTGAACCGAATGCAGGACAGTTGTATGGTGCTTGCCGCCAAAATACCGGCCGATTTCCGGAAGCGAAGCATGAGTCAGCTCCTTCACCAGATACATTGCCACTTGCCGCGGGTAGGCGATTTGGCGCGTGTTGCTCTTGACCTTCAGTTGCCCAGGCTGCAGGTTGAAACGCTCGGCGACCGCCTTGAGGATGGATTCGACTGAGATCTTGCGTTCCGCCCCACTGCTCAGATGTTTGAGCGTCTGATGCGCCATGGCGAGGGTGATGGACTGCCGTGTGACGGAAGACACAGCAATCAACCGTGTCAGCGCGCCCTCGAGTTCCCGGACGTTCGATTTGGTCTTAGTGGCGATAAAGATGCGCACATCTTGCGGCAAGGCGATGCCGTCCGATTCGGCCTTCTTGTCCAGAATCGCCATCTTGGTTTCGAGGTCCGGCGGCTGCACATCCACCATTAGGCCCCATTCGAACCGCGATCGCAGCCGCTCTACCAAGCCGGGTAGTTGATTAGGCGCTGAATCGCTCGAAATCACGATCTGCTTCTGGTGGTCGTAGAGCTCGTTGAAGGTATGGAAGAATTCCTCCTGGGTGCGCTCCTTGCCCGCAATCACGTGTATATCGTCGATCAGCAACACATCCGCCGAGCGGTAGTGGCGATGGAAGATGGACATGCGGTCGAGCTTGATGGAGGCGATCATCTCGTTCATGAAGCGCTCGCTCGATGTGTAAACCACGTTCAGGCCGCCGAAATTCTCAAGCAAGCTCCGCCCGATGGCGTGCATGAGGTGAGTCTTGCCGATACCTACGCCCCCGTAGATGAACAGCGGGTTGTAACTGCGGGACGGCATCTTGGCGACAGCCTGCGCCGCCGCATGCGCTAGCTGGTTGGAAGACCCGACCACGTAGGTATCAAACGTCAGCCGTGGGTTTAGCCAGCTTACCGTCTTCTCGAACACCGGCTCGGAATGGGCATGGCCGTTCGGACCAAAACCTCCCGAGGCCGTGTGAGCCGACGCTGCATGCGCTGCCGCAGCCATGGTGGGAAGAGATTCAATTTGATAATGAATCCGCCCTACCGGCAGGTTCAACTCCTGAATTGCGGTACGAATGTGAGACGTGTACTCCTGGCGAATCCAGGCCTCCGTGCTCTCATTCGGCACCCGTACCGTCAGTTCACCGTCACGCAAAGAGCCGAGCGCTGTATTGGAAATCCAATTCTTGTAAGCGCCCTCGCTGAGCCTAGCAGCCAGCCAGCCCTTGATCTTTTCCCATGCATCACCCAACCCGGCAACACTCCTCCCCGAGGAGAACAAGAGGTTTCCCACACCTTTTCCACCGTTGTGGAAAAGAGCAGAAGATTAGGCTTTGATTTGCTGGAATCGCCTGCCCGATAGGCGATCACGCGCGCGGGAGAACCCTCTCCGTTTCTTCGGAAAGTTCAGTCTAACACAGGGCTGTCGTTTTCCAAGCGAAATCTTAGTGGAATGTAAGTGCCATGGAATGAGAGACATGCCGCCGATAAGACGGGCCGAGCGAAGCTCAACTTAGCCGTTTTGTCACACTCGTGTTTTTACTAAACTTTTACGTTGCAATCAGATGAATTGACTTCGGCAACATAGTCATCCGAGAATGTCGATAGGCCCTCTACGCGGGAGTAACTCAGCTGGTAGAGTGCGACCTTGCCAAGGTCGATGTCGCGGGTTCGAATCCCGTCTCCCGCTCCAAC